>JBHEMK010000050.1:0-16510 GCA_046262635.1 Gaiellaceae bacterium | reverse complement strand
TGCTCACTGATCGTGTAAAGCGACCCGCGGAAGCGCCGGCCGTAAAGGATGTGCCACTGGTCGGCTCCCTGGTTGACCGTGTAGACGGTGGCCACGATCCCGTTACGCCGGACGGTGCCGTGCGGGTCCGCGTAGCAGGGGTCGTCGAGCCGCTCACCTCACCGGGGCAGCTCGGGATCGCCATTTTGCCCGGGTAGCCCCTGAGGTTGACGTGGAGCTCGCCCCCGGCGCCCCAGGGCCGGTTTCCTGCCAGACCCAGCTCATCAGGTAGCTGCGGTCCCTCGAGACGGCGTCGATGTTGTTCCACCGGCTCCCGATCACCCCGTCGAGCGGATCCGGCAGTCAGCTCGGACAGTAGACGGGGCGTCGATCCGGTTCGCCAGCTCCTGCCAGTCGCGGAGCTGCAAGGGGGAGCAGCGCGGTTTCGAGGGCGCCGCGGCCGCACACGCCTTGGGCTGGGCAGAGCCGCCGCAGCCCGCGACGGCGAGCGCGAGCGCGCAGAGCGCGGCGATCGCGGAAGCCCTCACGCGGGAAAGGGTAGCGCCGAGCGCCGCGTTAGACCGCGGGCGGGGGGCCGCCAACGAGTCCGGCGACGTCGCGGAAGTGGACGATCACCGCGTCAACGCCGGCCCGCTCCAGCTCGGTGATGTCCTCGTGCCGCGTCCGGGGCAGGTCGGCGATCGCGAGCTTCCCGGCGGGCACGTCCGGCAGGAGCTCGAGCACGCACTCGAGGGGCGGCTGGTCGCTCTCGGCGGCACGCGGTGAGAGCAGAAAGATCTCAGGATCAACGCGTTCGAGGGCCTGCTCGAGCTCCTCCTCGTTGCGGACGTCGACAACGCAGTCGAGACCGAGCTCGAGCGCCCGGCGATGCACCTCCTCGAGCCTGCCGTCGTCGTCGTCGTGGTGTTCGAACACGATCAAGCATGCGTCAGCGACCTCCGCCGCCTGCTCGACGGTGACGTTCGCCCGCCAGAGAATCGGGAGCTCCGTAGCCGCCCGCACGAGGTCGGGATCTCCGGTGACGACCAGCGCCTCGGCATGCTCTGCCTGCGCAGCCTGCGCCGCGTCCCCATCCTCGACGGCCGCGATCACCGAGATTCCGTCCCCCTCGGAGATCGCCTGACTAAAGCGACGGTGCGGCATCCCGGAGATCGAACACTAACTCGTCGGCTACTGGCCGATTGGGTGCCAGACCGTCTTGAGCTCGAGGAAGTCTGCGATCTCCCACAGACTCTGGACGTCGCTGCGGCCCCGGACGACACGCTTGACGTTGTCGGCCGCCAGCCGTTCGAGCTCGGGCGACTCGCCGTCAGCACCCCCGAGATCGAGCGCGTTCACGTCCATGTGGGAAGCGAGCACGGGGCCGAGCTCCGCGCGCGAGCCGGTGAGGATGTTCACGACTCCGCCGGGGAGGTCAGAGGTGGCGATCGCCTCGGCGAGCTCGACGGCGGCGAGCGGGCGCGACTCGGAGGCGACCGCGATCACCGCGTTTCCGCCGACGAGCGGCGGCGCGAGTCGCGTCACGAGTCCGAGCAGCGGCGGCGCTTCCGGAGCGAGCGTTGCGACGACTCCTGTCGGCTCCGGCACGGTGAAGTTGAAATAGGGCCCGGCGACGGGGTTTGCAGCCCCGATCACTTGGGCGAGCTTGTCGGCCCAGCCGGCGTACCACACGATCCGGTCGATCGCCCGCTCCACCTCCTCCCGTCCCGTCGAGAGCTCGGCGAACTCGCCCGCGCGCGCCTCGATCATCTCCGCGAGCCGGTAGACGACCTGACCCCGGTTGTAGGCCGTGGCGGCGGCCCACGCCGGCTGCGCTGCCCGTGCCGCCTTGACTGCGTCGCGCACGTCCTTGCGGGAGCCGCGGGCGACGTTCTGTCCCTCCGCCTCGTACGTCCGTCCAGATTCGGAGCGGGGGAATGCGCCGCCGATGAACAGTTTGTAGGTCTTCTTCACCGGCAGCCGTTCAGCCACCCCACGCCTCCGAGTCGTCGAAGCAGAGATACGGCTCGAGCCCGTGCAGGCCGCCTTCGCGGCCGAAGCCCGATTCCTTGTAGCCGCCGAAGGGCGAGGTGGGGTCGAAGCGGTTGAACGTGTTGGCCCAGACCACTCCGGCCCTCAGCTGCTGCGCCATCCAGAGGATGCGCGAGCCCTTCTCCGTCCAGACGCCGGCGCTGAGGCCGTAAGGCGTGTTATTCGCCTTCTCGACCGCCTCCTCGGGCGTGCGGAACGTCAGCACGGAGAGCACCGGCCCGAAGATCTCCTCCTGTGCGATCCGGTAGCTCTGGGCGACGTTCGTGAAGATCGTCGGCGCGAACCAGTAGCCCTGCTCCGGCAGCCGGCAAGGGGGCTGGTAAATCTCCGCGCCCTCCTCCTCGCCGGCGGCGACGAGTTCCGTGATCTTCGCGAGCTGTTGCGCAGAGTTGATCGCGCCGACGTCGGTGTTCTTGTCGAGCGGATCGCCCACACGCAGTGTCTCGAGCCGCCGCTTCAGCTTCTCGACCAACGGCTCCGCGATCGACTCTTGGACGAGCAGCCGTGAGCCCGCGCAGCAGACGTGGCCCTGGTTGAAGTAGATCCCGTTCACGATCCCCTCGACCGCCTGGTCGAGCGCGCAGTCGTCGAAGACGATGTTCGCCGCCTTGCCGCCGAGCTCGAGCGTCAGCTTCTTGCCGGTGCCAGCGAGTTCGCGCTGGATCGCCTTGCCGACCTCGGTCGAGCCGGTGAACGCGATCTTGTCGACGCCTTCGTGCCGGGCGAGCGCCGCGCCGGCGCGCCCGTCCCCGGTGACGATGTTGACGACCCCGGCAGGAAGATCGGCCTGGCGGAGGACGTCGCAAAAAAGCAGCGCAGTCAGCGGGGTCGTCTCGGCCGGCTTCAAGACGACCGTGTTCCCCGCCGCGAGCGCGGGGGCGATCTTCCAAGCCAGCATCAGCAGTGGGAAGTTCCAGGGGATGATCTGCCCGGCCACGCCGACGGGCCTGGGGCGTCTGTTCGGGAACGCGTACTCCAGCTTGTCGGCCCAACCCGCGTAGTAGAAGAAGTGTGCGGCCGCGAGCGGAAGGTCGACGTCGCGCGACTCCTTGATCGGCTTGCCGCCGTTCAGCGACTCCAGCACGGCGAACTCACGCGACCGCTCCTGCAGGATGCGCGCGATCCGAAACAGGTACTTCGCGCGCTCGGACGGGGCGAGGCCGCTCCAGCCATTCTCGAAGGCCGCACGGGCGGCTGCGACCGCGGTGTCGACCTCGGCGGGTGTCGCCTGGCCGACCTGCGCGAGCTTCTCCTCCGAGGACGGCGAGATCGTCGTGTACGTCTCGGTCGGCCGGACGAACTCCCCGCCGACGAAGTGGCCGTAGCGCTCCTCGAGCCGGACGATGTCTCGCGACTCGGGCGCAGGCGCATACGTCCAGCCTCCCGGCACCGGCGTGCGGCTCGTGCTCTTCTCGATCTCAGTCAAGCGTGAAGTAGTCGGGGGACTGGTAGACGCCGGTTTTTTCCTTGCGCAGCTGCATGAGCAGGTCGTTCAGGAGTGAGGAGGCGCCGATTCGGTAGAGGTCGGGCGTGAGCCAGTCCGGGCCGAGCGTCTCGTGGACGAGCACGAGCTGCTGGATTGCCTGCTTCGCCGCCCGGACGCCGCCCGCCGCCTTGAAACCGACCATCCGGCCGGTTTCCTCGTGGACATCGCGCACAGCCTCGAGCATGCAGAGCGCAACCGGCAGCGTCGCGGCGGACGAGAGCTTGCCCGTGGAGGTCTTGACGAAGTCGGCGCCCGCGGCCATCGCCAGCAGCGAGGCCCGGCGAATGTTGTCATAGGTGCCGAGCTCGCCGGTCTCGAGAATCACCTTGAGGTGCGCGTCGCCGATCGCCTCCTTGACCTTGACGATCTCGTCGTAGACCTTCGCGTAGCGCCCGGAGAGAAAGGCGCCGCGGTCGATCACCATGTCGATCTCGTCGGCCCCCAGCTCGGCGGCGCGGCGGGCGTCGGCGATCTTGATGTCGAGCGGACTCTGGCCCGAAGGGAAGGCGGTTGCAACCGAGGCGACGTGCACGCTCAATCCCTTCAGGCGCTCGACCGCGGTCGGGACGAGATTCGGGTAGACGCAGACCGCAGCGACCGCTGGGACATTGGGATCGCGCGGATCGGGCCGAATGGCCTTCGAGCAGAGCGCGGACACCTTGCCAGGCGTGTCCGCCCCCTCGAGTGTCGTCAGATCCATGCAGCGAATCGCGAGCTCTAGCGCAAAGACTTTCGCATCCTTCTTGATCGAGCGCTTGGAGAGGCTGCCCGCCCGCTCCTCGAGGGAGACCGCGTCGACGGACCCGATCCGGGGTAGACGCGGCTCGAGCGGAAGCTCGAAGCCGGCCGGACGTGCGGGCGCCTGCGCCACGGCTGGAGTGTAGCCCTCGCCCCGCAGCGTCCTCGCCCGTCGCCCGGCGAACGCTAGCGTTGGGCGCCGGTGAAGTCGCTCCTGCTCCATCTGCTCCAACGCATCGGCACACTCGGCGCGGCCTACCGCTTGTACCAGCGGTTCCGGGCGCTGCGCGGAGGCCAGGCCCGGATCGGGGGCGACGACGGGCTGCCGGCGCCGCCTGCCCGGCTGCGCGTCCGTGTCGCGGGCACCGCCGACCTCGACTGGTTTCTAGAGGGAGGACGACTCGGCGAGGAGAGCATCCGCTCGGCGCTCGCCCGTCACGACACCGCGCCCGAGCAGCTCAGCGCCTTGCTCGACTTCGGCTGCGGCTGCGGGCGCGTGACACGCAGGTGGCTCGGTCTCCGCGACGTCGACGTCGCCGGCAGCGACACGGACGAGGACGCGGTCGAGTGGTGCCGCCGCAGCCTGCCGTTCGCCCGCTTCGAGGTGAACGGCCTGGCACCGCCGCTCGTCTTCGACGACGAGTCGTTCGACCTCGTCTACTCCCTCTCGGTCTTGACCCACCTCCCCGAGGAGCTCCAGCTCGTCTGGATGCGCGAGCTGCACCGTGTGCTCCGCCCGGGCGGGCTGCTGCTCCTCACGACGCACGGCCTCGCGTACGCGGATCGGCTCTCGCCGGAGGAGCGCGCGCGCTTCGAGTCGGGCGAGGTCGTCGTGCGGTGGGGAGACGTCGCCGGGTCGAACCTCTGCAGCGCCTTCCATCCCGAGTCGTACCTGCGCGGCCGGCTCGCCGAGGGCTTTCAGTTTGTCGAGTTCGAGAGCGAGGGAGCACGAGGCAATCCGAAGCAGGATCAGTCAGTGCTCCGAAAACCCGGGTGAACGAGCACCGAGCCGGGATTTGGATCGAGCTCCAGGAGCACCTGTTCCTGGACAGCTGGAACGATCAGCTCCGGCTGCATCGCTCGAGCTTCGCCTGCCGCGGCCGTCCGACGTCGCGGACGACCGGCGCCCGGGCATCGTCCGGTCGGGGCGACCCGCGCGAGCTGAGGGCCAGCTGATGCGAACTTCCGCAAATACGCAGCCTCCGCCGTCCCCCACGGCACGGTCTGGGATTGGCTCGGCCTCGGCCAGCACCACAGGCTGCCGACGCGGCTGCTCGAGTGGACGTACTCCCCGTACGTCCCCCTCCACCTCGTCACGCAGCGTGTCGAGCGGCCAGAGCTGACGGACGACCGAAACCGAACGGGGATCTGCCTCGCGTACGAGGTGTGTCCACGAGTCGAGGGGTCGGCTAGATGCCGAGACGCGTGAGCGTCGTGTCGTCCCGCCGCCACCGCGGCCGCACCTTGACCTGCAGCTCGAGGAAGACCGAGTGCCCGAGGAGCGACTCGATCTCCGGCCGCGCGCGCGTCCCGATCTCCTTGATCATCGAGCCGCCCTTGCCGACGAGGATCTGCTTCTGCGAGATCGTCTCGACCAGGACGTTGGCGCGGACGATCCGGTCCGCCAGCTCGTCGACTTCGACCATCAGCGAGTGGGGCACCTCCTCGCGCGTCAGTTCCAGCGCCTTCTCGCGCACGAGCTCAGACAGCTGCAGCTCGACGGGTAGGTTCGTCCGCTGTTCGACCGGGAAGTAGAGCGGCCCCTCGGGAAGCAGGCCGATGAGCTCGTCCCGCAGCTCGGCGATGCCGTCCCCGGTCTTGGCGCTGACCGGATGGAGGGCGTGGAAGTCGCCGAGCGCGGCGGCGGTCGCCATCTGCGTCGCCACGTGCCCCGGCTTGAGCCGGTCGACCTTGTTCAGGACGATCACGACCGGAGCGCCGAGCCCGAAGACCCGGTGGGCGATGTAGCGGTCGCCCGCGCCGATCCGCTCGCGCGCCGAGAGGACGAAGAGGATTGCCTCGACGTCGGCGAAGGACGTGTCGACGGTGTGCTGCATCCGCTCGGTCAGCGCGTCGCGCGGACGCTGGAATCCGGGCAGGTCGACGAGGATCAGCTGGTGGTCGTCGAGATTCGCGATGCCGAAGATCTTGTGCCGCGTCGTCTGCGGCTTGTCGGAGACAATCGCGACCTTGCCGCCGCAGAGCGCGTTCGTCAGCGTCGACTTGCCGACGTTCGGCCGCCCGGCGATCGCCACGAAGCCGGACGTCACCCGGGCAGCTCCCAGGTGTCCGGGAGCAGATCGTCGGCGGCGTACGTGACGAGCTTCCCGTCCCTGTTCAGGAAGGTGACGCTCGGGATGCGGAACTCATACAGCCACTGGCGGCAGCCGCCGCAGGGCGAGGAAGTGATCCCGATCGCCACGAAGTCCCCCGGCCGGTACCCCTCGCTCGCGGCGTTCGAGATCGCCGTCCGCTCGGCGCAGACTCCGAGTGGATACGCAGCGTTTTCGACGTTGACGCCTCCGAAGATGCGCCCGTCGCGCACCAGCACCGCGGCGCCGACCAGGTAGTTGGAGTACGGCGCGTAGGCTCGCCGCGAGGCGGCGACCGCACGCTGGTAGAGCTCCTCCCCGGTCACGAGAACATCTGGAAGCAGGCAAGCGTGACGAGCGCGCCGAGCGCGCCGCCGTACACAACCTCGAGCGACGAGTGAACGCCGGACTCGATCCGCGTGTGGGCAACGAGCAGGGCCATGATGAACGTCAGCGACGAGATGAGGAAGCGGTGCGAGTCGCCGATGATGTAGGTCGCCGCCATCCAGCCGGCGAAGGCAACAGCGGAATGGCCCGAGGGAAGGCCGCCGCGCAACGGCGTCCCGCGGCCCGTCCAGGCCTTCGTCGCGATCACCACGAAGACGGTCAGAACGAGAGCGATCAGCGTGATCTTCGCCGGAGCCTCGCGCACCTTGTCGAGCAGCCGCGCCGACCTGTCGGCCGCCTTGCCCGCGAAGACGAGGTAGCCCACGGCGAGGGCGTTGATCGACGCGATCAGCACCGAGCCCGCCGCGACGTCCTTGGCGAGCTTCGCGTTCGGGTCGAACGAGGTCGTCGAGATGTCGATCGCGCCCTCGATCGCCGAGTTGAGCATCTCGGCGATCAGGACGAACGCGATCGAGATCAGCAGCGCGATCAGCTCGATCTTCGAGATGTCGAGCACGAGTGCGGCGATCAGCACCGCCGCGGCGATCGCGAAGTGGATGCGCAGATTTCGCTGCGTCCGCAGGACATGGATGATCCCCTCGAACGCGTAGTTGAACGAATCGAGCAGGCCCGGCGGCCGCCGAGTGCTCATGCCCAGGGCGCCCGTGTCATCGGTGCAACGCCTCCCGGGCCTCCATCTCAGCGCCGTGGTCGTAGCCGACGAGGTGCAGGACGGCGTGGACGAGCGGCTCCCGCCACGCTTCGCCAACGACCTGCGGGCAGACGACGACGTCCCCGAGCTGACGCGGCAGCCCAGCCGGCAAATCGTCGGTACCGTCGAGCGGGAAGGCCAGCGCATCGGTCGGTTCATCGACGCCCAGGTGGGTGCGCTTCAGCTCCCTGATCTCGTCCGGGCAGACGAACGCAAGCCCGAGCTCGCCGTTCTCGACTCCCTCGGCCGCCAATACGCCGAGCGCGACCTCCACCGCGGCGCCGGCATCGACCGGCGCGCCCGACCGGTTGTCGACCTCGACTTCGACCATGCGCTACCTCTGCCGGGCCGTGCCGGTTTCCTCGGCGTGCCGCTTGTACGCCTCGACGATCCGCTGCACGAGCTTGTGGCGAACGACGTCCTGATGCCCGAACTGGACGAACGCGATGCCGTCGATCGAGCCGAGGATGCTCTGCACCTGGATCAAACCGGAAGCCTGCTCCCGCGGCAGGTCGATCTGCGTCACGTCGCCCGTGACGACGACCTTCGAGCCGAAGCCGAGCCGCGTCAGGAACATCTGCATCTGCTCCGGACTCGTGTTCTGCGCCTCGTCGAGGATGATGAACGAGTCGTTCAGCGTGCGGCCGCGCATGAACGCGAGCGGCGCAACCTCGACCGTCCCACGCTCGATGAAGGCGTTCAGCTTCTCCGGATCCATCATGTCGTAGAGCGCGTCGAAGAGGGGCCGCATGTAGGGATCGACCTTGGCCAGCACGTCGCCGGGGAGGAAGCCGAGCCGTTCGCCCGCCTCGACGGCGGGGCGCGTGAGGATGATCCGGCCCACCTGACGCGCATCGAGTGCGGCCACGGCGAGGGCGATCGCGAGGTAGGTCTTGCCGGTGCCCGCCGGACCGATGCCGAAACTGACCGTGCAACCGCGGATCGCATCGACGTAGCGCTTCTGGGTCACCGTCTTCGGCGTCACCTTCTTCCCGCGGTGGGTCCAGATGACGTCTTCGAAGATCGTGCGGATGTCCTCGGCCTGATCGAGGGCCGTCAGGACGGCGTCGACCGTTCCCGCGCCGATCTCCTGGCCGCCCTCGACGAGATCGACCAGCTCGTCCACGACAGCCCGCGCTTCGGCCACCTTGAGGTCGTCGCCTTCGAGCGTCAATTGGTTCCCGCGGAGGCGGATCGTGCAGTCGAGCCGGTCGCGAAGGGCATCGATTACCCCGTCGCCCACCCCGGCGAGCTCGGCAGCGACGTCGTTGGAGACGTCGAGGACTTCTTGCATCCGCCCAGTGTAGGGGTGCTCGTTCCGAGCGCGAATCCAGTAGGCTCGGGCCGTCGTCCGACGATCTCCGGCCTCGGCGCTCTCCACTCCGGCTCGTGCGCACGCGACTTCTCCTCATACCCACGGCCCTGCTCGCCGCGTTCGCCGGGACGTCATCGGCGAGCGCGAAGCCGGCGCCCGGCGAGCTGGCGCAGCAGGCATACGCGCGCAGGGTTCTCGTGCAGATCCAGAACCTCGACGCCGGACTCGAGCACGTCGTCCAGGCCTGGGACGGCGCGAATTTGCGGCTGGCGGCGATCGAGCTCCGTGTGCGGGCGAACCGCACCGCGCTCCGGTTCGCCCGTCGGAACCTGGATGCCGCCGAGCAGCGACTCGCGCAGCGGCTCGTCGTCATCTACGAGACCGGCGAGCCCTCGGCGCTCGACGTCCTGATCGGCGCACGGAGCATGAACGACCTGATCGACCGCCTCCAGACGAGCCAGGATGTCGCGACCCAGGATCGGCGCATCGCAGACCAGACGGCGGCCGCGGCCCGGCGATTCGCGGCCCGCCAGCGGACGCTGACGCGGGCGCGGGGCCGCCAGCGGGCGACGCTCGCGCAGCTCGGCGCCCACCGGGCCGGGATCCAGCAAGGGCTGGCCGAGAGGCAGCGGCTGCTCGTCTCGATCAAGAGCCAGATCGCGACGCTGCAGGCCCGCGAGCGCGCGCGGGAAGCCGCGCTCGCCGCCGAGGCCCGAGTTCGGATCTCCCGTGAGCAGCGCGTGCTCGCGTCCTCACGCGCGCGGGCTGCACAAGCGGCACAGGAGGCGCCGGCCCGCAGGCACGCCGCGAGCCCACCGGCGACGCAGCCCGACGCGGCGGCCGCGGCCGCACCACCGGCTCCGGCGCCGATCCCGGCGCCGATCCCGGCCCCCACCCCGACCCCGGCTCCGACCCCGGCTCCGGCGGCCTCGACGCCGTCGCCTGGTGGCGGCGGGCATCCGGAGGCGGCCGCGATCGCGGCACGCTACCTCGGCGTGCCCTACCGCTGGGGAGGCTCGTCCCCGGCCGGCTTCGACTGTTCCGGGCTCGTCAGCTATGTCTACGCTCAGCTCGGAATCTCGCTGCCGCACTACACCGTCGCCCAGTGGAACGCGACCTCCCCGGTCGCGCCCGGCGACCTGCAGCCCGGCGACCTCGTCTTCTTCGACGGGCTCGGCCACGTGGGGATCTACATCGGCGGCGGCCAGTTCATCCATGCGCCTCATACCGGCGACGTCGTCAGCGTCTCGAGCCTCGCTGAGGGCTGGTACGCCAGCCACCTCGACGGCGCCCGCCGGCCGTAGCGCGGCACTCAGGCGCGAGCGAACACCCCGAGCAGCGCGCCGAAGAGCGCATGCGCGGCCGTGGCCTGCGCAAAGACCCGCGGGTTGGTCGTCAACCTGGGCCAGGTGCCGTCCCGACGGTTGGGATGCACCCGGTCGAAGACGACCATCCCGGGCCAGAGCACGACATTCTCGGCGACCGCCGCGACGACGCCCGCCCCGGGACCGCGGCCGCCGAGCCGGACGAAGGCGTAACCGAAGCCTGCACCGACGGATGCGTGGAGCGCCAGTCCGACCGCGGGCTGGAGGCGGCCGCGGGTGACGAAGGCCGAGAGCAGCTCCGAGTCGGAATAGGGCGTTCCGAACGCTCGCTTGAAGAGCGGGTCGGTGAACTGCCAGAGCGCCGCAGACACGGCGCCCGCGAGCGCTCCTCGGCGACGGAGATGCACCTAGGCGAGCTTCTCGCGGACGAGCTGCGAGACGGCGGAGCCGTCGGCCCTGCCGGAGACCTGCGGCATCACGTCGGCCATCACGCGGCCGAATTCGCCGATGCTCGTCGCGCCGTTCTCGGCAATCGCGTGGTCGACGATCTCCTCCAGCTCGTGCTCGGAGAGCGGCTCTGGCATGAACTCCTGCAGCACCGAGAGCTCGCGCTCCTCGGAGACCGCCTGCTCCTCGCGTTGGCCGGAGCGGAATGCCTCGGCCGCCTCGATCCGCTTCTTGCGCTCGCGCTGCAGCACCTGCAGCTCCTCGTCGTCCGAGAGCGGACGCTGGAGATCCTTCTCTGCGCTCTTGAGGCTGGAGAGGATCAGGCGCAGCGCATCGCGGCGCTCGGCGTCGCGGGCGCGCATCGCCTGCTTCAGCTCTCCGTCGATCCGCCCGATCAGGCTCACGCCATCCTCCCGGTCAGTCCGCCGCTCAGGATATGCCAGTGGAGGTGAAAAATGGTCTGTCCTGCGGCTGGGCCGACGTTGACAACGAGCCGATAGTCGTCCAAGCCCTCCTGCCGCGCCACCTCCTCGATGAACTCGAGCATCCGCTTCGCCTCCTCCGCCGGAAGCTCGCCGACCTCGTGGAACGAGTCGATGTGCCGCTGCGGCAGCACGAGCACGTGGGCCTCGGCCTGGGGATTGATGTCGCGGACGGCGACGAAACCGTCGCTGGCAGCGACGTGGTCGCCGTCGCGAACGAGCGTGCAGAAGAGGCAGTCGTCAGGCAGCGCGAACCCCCTCCGCGGTTACCGCCCCGCCCCGGACCGGGATCAGCCCGCCGATCGGTGCCGTTGCCGGCACCAGCCAGGGCGAGTAGTCGTCCCCGTACCCGCGCCCAGGCCGGTCGACGAGGACGAGATCTTCGCGGCCGAGCTTCGTCTCCCAGCGTGCATGCTGGGCGTCGACCGACGCCGCGCGCAGCCGTGCGCTCCGCTCCTTCTTGAGCTGCGGAGGCACCGGGTCCTGCCCGGCCGTGACCGTGCCCGGCCGCGGCGAATACGGGAAGACGTGCACTTTCGTGAGGCCGGCCTGCGCGACCAGGCGCAGCGTGTTTTGGAAGGCGCGCTCGTCCTCGGTGGGAAAGCCGACGATGACGTCGCTCGTGAGATTGAACTCCTCGCGCAGCGGCGCGAGCCGCCGCAGATAGGTCGACGCGCTGTAGCGGCGCGCCATCGCCCTCAGCACGCGGTCGTCCCCCGACTGAAGCGGCACGTGCAGGTGACGCGAAACGGTCGGCGTCTCCCGGAGCGCGGTGACGAGCTCGTCGTTCACGTGGTTGACCTCGATCGAGGAGAGCCGCAGGCGTGCGAGCCCGGGCGTCGCGCCGGCCGCCCGCACGAGCTGCGGGAGGTCGTAGACGGCTGAGCGGTCCCGGTAGCAGCCCAGGTTGATCCCCGTCAGAACGACCTCACGATGACCTTGTTCGACCCGGCGACGGATCTCGCTGAGTACGGCCTCGGCAGCGCGGCTGCGCGACGGGCCGCGAACGAGCGGGATGACGCAGAAGTTGCACGAGAAGCTGCAACCGTCCTGAACCTTGACGAAGGCGCGGACGCGATCGAGGCGCGCATCGGCCTGCACGCAGCCGAGCGCGCCGACGTCGCCAGCGACGAACGCCGGTGTCTCCTCGCTGCGGCGCGCGACCACGGTGACGTTCTCCGGAAGGCCGCGGAAGGCGTCGCCGGCGAGATTCGCACCGCAGCCGGTCACGTAGACGCGCCCGTGGCTGCGAGCGGCTCGAGCGGCCTCCTTGCGCGACTTCCCCACTGCCTCATTCGTGACACAGCACGTGTTGACGACCGCGACGTCCGCCGGGCCGGCGGCCTCGACATGTCCGGCGCGAAGCAGCGCCTCACGCGCCGCGTGGGCGTCGGTGTGCGAAACCTTGCACCCGAGGAAATGGACTGAGAAACTGGACACCGGAGAGGGCATGCTACTGCCGCGAGCGGTGCGCCAGGGCATCGCGTGCAGCCTCGTCGAACGTCGTCGGCTCGAACGAGACGAGCTCACGGATTCGCTGCTCGCGGGCGACGGTCGGCGTCTTCAGGCCCTTGACGAGCGGCCGCGCGACGGCGGCCTGCACGGGCGTCACGAGGTAGAGCCAGAGCGATGACAGCCGGGGCGTCAGCACCGGCACCTCGAGAATCGCCGGCTGCCGGCCGAGCAGGGCCGCGATCCGCTCCATCATCCGCCGGTAGGTCATCACCTCCGGCCCGCCGACGTCGAAGCGCTGCCCGAGCGCAGCGTTCGAGCCCGGCGACGCCGGCGAGGTAGCGGACGACATCGCGCAGCGCCACGGGCTGCGTCGGCACCGACACCCAGCGCGGGCAGATCATCCCCGGCAGCCGCTCGACCAGGGCGACGACGGTCTCGAAGGCGGCGCTGCCAGGGGCCGACGACCACCGCTGCACCGACGGCCGTCACCGGCGTCGCGCCGTCGGCCAGGACCTGCGCCGTCTCGGCCCGGCTGCGCAGATGCGGCGAGAGGGCGCCTTCGTCGTCGGCGAGGCCGCCGAGATAGACGACTTGCCGGATTCCCTCGGCCTCGGCGGCCGTCGCGACGGCGTGCGCAGCGCGGCGGTGCCGTTCCTCGAAGTCGCGCGTGCCGAGCGAGTGAACCAGGTGCTACACGACGTCGATGCCCTCGGGAGCGCGGCGCATCGCCTCGGGATCGGTGGCGTCAGCCGCACGCGAGCTAACGTTGCCCGCCGAGGACCGCGGCGAGCGCGAGACGGCCACGACCTCGTGCGCGCGGACGAGCTCGGGCACGAGCGCGCGGCCGATCGTTCCGGTCGCCCCGAGGACGGCGACGCCCATCAGGAGCCGGCGCGTTCGAAGACGTCGGCGACCCAGCCCTCGGATCGGCGCCGGTCCACATGCCGCCACCCCGAGAGCAGGGGCTCGACAGACTGGAGGTAACCCGACGTGAGCAGGCGTGAGACCTCGAGCCGCGGCCCGATCGCCTCGACGGCCTCGAGGGCGATGTTGGCCATGCCGAGCTCCGCGGGCGGCAGCGAGTCGACGAGTGCGTCGGCGCGTGCGACGTCGATCGCAACGCGGTTGGCAGCGGCGTTCTCGCGTGTCGCGCTCACGGCAGCCTCGTCGAAGTCCCGGGCGATCACCGGCATGAAACCGAGCTTCGCCGCCGCGATCGAGAGCACCCCGGAGCCGCAGCCCACGTCGAGCACGCTGCCCGCCGGAAGATCCTGGATCAGCTCGAGGCAGAGACGCGTCGTCGGGTGCGATCCGGTGCCGAAGGCGCGGCCCGGGTCGACGATGACCGCGAGCGCATCCGCGTCCGGCTTCTCCCAGGGAGGGCCCACCCACAGCCGCCCGACGCGAACCGGCTTGTGGAAGCTCCGCCAGGAATCCTCCCAGCCGTCGGGGACGTCCCGGCCGCGGCCGGCGCCGAAGGCGTGCCAGAGCTGCTCCTCGCCGGAGGCGTCCGTGTAGGCGATGAGCTCGACGCCGTCGCCATGGTCGACTTCCTCGAAGCCTCCGGGGAAGAGGTCGAGCATCCGTGCGCGCGCCTCCTCGACACGGGACACGGGCACGGTGATCGAGACGCGGCGGAGCGGGCTCAGCGGAACGCGCTCTTCAGCTTCTCAAAGAACCCCTCGTCGCTGCGATAGGTCTCCTCGCCGGAGCCGCGCTCGAACTCCTCGAGCAACCTGCGCTGCTCCTCGGTCAGGTGTCGCGGCACGAGCACGTTGACGAGCACTCGGTGGTCGCCGCGGCCAAAGCCCTGGAGCACCGGCATCCCCTTCCCGGCCAGGACGACGACCTCGCCCGGCTGCGTACCGGGACGCAGCTCGAGCTCGACCTCGTCCTCGAGTGTCGGAATCGAGAGCGTGGCCCCGAGCGCAGCCTGGGTGATCGTCGCCTCGGCGGTCGAAAAGATGTCGTTGCCCTCGCGGACGAAGCGGGCGTCGGGCTTGACGTGCACCAGGACGTAGACGTCGCCGGAACCACCCCCGAGCAGGCCCGCGTGCCCCTCGCCGGTGATCCGGATCCGCTGGCCGTCATGGATCCCCGCTGGGATGTCGACGTTGAGGCGGCGCTCCTCGAGCACGCGCCCCGAGCCCCGGCACTCCCTGCACGCACGCTCGACGAGCCGGCCGGAGCCGGCGCACGCCGGGCAGGCGTGCGTGCGGACGAACTCGCCGAGCAGGCTCCGAGACACCTGCTGCACGCGGCCCTGACCTGCACACGTCGGACAGGTGGTCACCTCGGTGCCGGGCTCCGCTCCGTCGCCGCCGCAGCGGCCGCAGGCGGCCGCGACCTCGAACGGCACCTCGCGGGTCGTGCCCCGCGCCGCCTCCACGAGCTCGATGTCGACCCGGGCGCCGAGGTCGGCACCGCGGCCTCCTCCGGGGCGGCCGCCGCCGAACAGGTCGTCGCCGAAGAAGGCGGCGAAGAGATCCGAGAGGCTGCCGAAGTCGACGCTGCCCGGGGAGAAGCCGCCGCTGCGAAGCCCCGCGTGGCCGTAGCGGTCGTAGAGCTGCCTCGTCTCAGGCTTCGAGAGGACTTCGTAGGCCTCGACGACCTCGCGGAAGCGCTCCTGCGCGTCCGGCGCATCGGACACGTCCGGGTGCAGCTCGCGTGCCAGCCGGCGGAAAGCCTTCTTGATCTCCGAATCCTCTGCATCGCGCGAGATGCCGAGGAGCTCGTAGTAGTCGCGCTCGGTCGTCGCCATCGTCTCGGGAGCGTAGCGGCGGAGTTACTCCTCCTCGAAGATGGACTGGACGAACCGGGACAGCTCGGATGCCGCTGCCCGGACCGAGCGGATCGCCTTCTCGTAATCCATCCGGACGGGGCCGATCAGGCTGACGGAGCCGAGCGTCCGGTGGACGAGGCCGTAGCAGGCCCCGACGAGCGCCACATCGTGGAGCGCGAAGCTCTGGAGATCGGTGCCGACACGGACGTACGGCTTGCGCGGATCGAGCGACTCGCCGAGAACGTCGAGCATCGCAGCCCGCTTCTCGAGCAGTTCGAGCAGCCCGCGGTACGAGTCGAGCTCGTCGGCACGCACGTCCTCGAGCAGATCAGCCGCTCCTCCGACGTACAGTCGTTGCTCCGGCTGGAGCAGCTCGATGAACGCCGGCCGCAGTACCTCGAGAAAGGCGCGCTCGCGCGGCGGGAGGCTCGGATCCTCAAAGCGGCGCCGGAGCAGCGCCGTCCCGAGCTGCAGGCCCGAGACGGTCTCGTTCAGGTACTCGGCAGCCCAGCCTGTCAGACCCGGGTCGACGGGCTGCTCGAACTGGAACAGGCGCTTGGTGACGCCGCCGGTCGACGTGATCACGACGGCCATCAGCACCTGTGGCTGGAGCAGCAGCACCTCGACGTGCTTCACGGTGGTCGACTCGAGTGGTGGCGCAGAAACGAGCGCTAGCAGCCGGTTGACCTGCGAGAGCATCTCCGTCGTTGCCTGCATCGCGGCCTCGATCTCGCGCCGCGTCACACTGAGGTCGAGCGGGAAGTCCCGCGGCTGCGGCCCTCGGACCTCCTCGAGCAGCTCGCCGGCGAAGAAGCGGTAGCCCGTCTCCGTCGGCACGCGTCCGGCAGAGGTGTGCGGATGGGTCAGAAGCCCCCACTCCTCGAGCGTCGCGAGCTCGGTGCGAACGGTCGCCGAGGAGATCGACATCTCCGAGCGCTCGACGAGCGCCTTCGAGCCGACGGGCTGCCCCGTCGAAACGTACTCCTCGACGACGCGCCGTAGGATCTCGCGCTGGCGCTGTGTCAGTTCGGTGACGAG
>JBHEMK010000049.1:0-17269 GCA_046262635.1 Gaiellaceae bacterium | reverse complement strand
TGAGCCCATGGTCGGCGACCGCCTCGACATAGGGCAGTGTCGCGTTCGTGAGCGCCTTCGTCGAGGTGATCGGCACGCCTCCCGGCATGTTCGCGACGCAGTAGTGGATGACGTCATCGACGATGTAGACGGGATCGGTGTGCGTCGTCGCCCTCGAGGTTTCGAAACACCCGCCTTGGTCGATCGCCACGTCCACGACAACGGCTCCCGGCTTCATGGCGCCGATCATCTGCCGTGACACGAGCTTCGGCGCCCGGGCTCCCGGAATCAGCACGGCGCCGATCACGACGTCCGCCGCGGCCGCGGACTCCTCGATCTGGAGCGTCGACGACATGAGCAGGCTGACGTTGCCCGAGAGCACCTGCTCGAGGTGCCGCATCCGGTCGATCGACCGCTCGAGGATCGTCACGTTCGCGCCGAGCCCGATCGCGATCACCGCGGCGTTGTAGCCCACGATGCCGCCGCCGATGATGAGGACGTCGCCCGGCGCCACGCCGGGGACCCCGCCGAGCAGCAGGCCGCGGCCACCCAGCGGCTTCTCGAGAAAGTACGCGCCCGCCTGCGCCGCGAGCCGGCCGGCCACCTCGCTCATAGGCGCGAGCAGCGGCAGCTGGTGGTCCACCGTCTCGACCGTCTCGTAGGCGACGGCGGCGATGCCGCTCGCGATCAGCGCCCGCGTCAGCGGCTCGTCGGCTGCGATGTGGAGGTACGTGAAGAGGACGAGCCCTTGCCGGAGGCGCGGATATTCGACCTCGATCGGCTCCTTGACCTTGAGCAGGAGGTCGGCGCGGGCCCAGACGTCGTCGACCGAGACGATCTGCGCGCCGACCGCCTCGTAGGCGGTGTCGGAGAACGAGCTGCCGGCGCCCGCGGTCGTCTCGACGAGGACCTCGTGGCCCCGCTGCACGAGCTCGCGCGCACCCGCGGGGGTGAGCGCGATGCGATACTCGTCCGGCTTGATCTCCTTTGCAACGCCGATGCGCACAGCGGCGGACCTTATCCGCTCGGTCGCCTCGCATCGCATGGAGGCCGGCACGAAATCGGCGCAGTGCCGTGGTCTTTCCCGGCGCCGCCGCGAGCACGGGATCGGCTCCCGTCGCCCGGGCGCGGGTCAGAGCTTTCCGAGACGCAGGTAGAGCAGGAGACCTACAAGCGTCTTCGCGTCCTCGATTTCGGCGAGACGTGCCTCGACGTCGGCGGCGGGCCAGCGGACGAGCTCGACCTCCTCGCCCTCATCGAGGTCGACCGTTCCGCCCGCCTCGAGGTTCTCGGCGACGAACAGCGTCATCCGCTCGCGGCAGAAGCCCGGCGTCGTCCAGAACTCCGCCAGTTTGCTCCAGTTGCCGCCGTGCAGGCCCGTCTCCTCCTCAAGCTCGCGCTTCGCCGTCGCGAGCGGCTCCTCCCCCTCGTCGATCTTCCCGGCCGGCAGCTCGAGGAGCTCCTTCCGCGCCGACTCCCGCAGCTGGCGCACGAGGTTGAGCCGGCCCTCACGGTCGACGGCGACGATCGCGACTGCGCCCGGATGCTCGACGATCTCGCGCTCATAATCGCCCCACCGCTCGAGGGTGACGTCGACCAGCCTGCCGTCGTAGACCGTGCGCACTTCGTCCGGCTCGGAACGCGTCACGCGAGCCGCTCCACGAGCCGCCGCTCCTGCGGCCCGAACCACGGCGGCGAGCCGGCGCCCGCGTTTTCCCGAGTTCGCTCCGGCTTCGAGGTCGCCGGGATCACGGCGTCGATCCGCTCGTCCGACAGCGCCCACTTGATCAGCGCCTGGGCCCACGTCTCGATGCCGAACTCGCGCAGCGGGGCGAGCTCCTCGGCCGAAGGATGGCGCCGGACGAGTGCACCCTCGCCGAACGGTCGCATCACGATCACGGGGATGCCGAGCTCGGCGGCCAGCGGCAGCAGCTCACGCTCGCACTCGCGCTCGTGCGGGTTGTACGGCACCTGCAGCGTCTCAAAGCGGCGCGTCTGCAGCGCCTCGGCGAGCTCGCCGAACGCGCTCGGGGCGTAGTGCGTCACTCCGAGCCGGCCGATCCGGCCGGCCTCGCGCTCCGGCTCGAGCCACTCGAGATGCTCGCGCCAGAGGACGAGGTTGTGGACCTGCTCGACGTCGACATGGCCGCCGTACCAGTCGAGCTGGCGGCGGAGCTGTTCCTGCCCCTGGCCGACGAGGCGCGCCCAGATCTTCGTCGCCACCGTCACCTCGGCGCGCCGGCCGTCGAGAGCTCTGCCGAGCGAGCTCTCTGCGCTCCCGTACATCGGCGAGGAGTCCAGGAGCCGCACGCCTGCAGCGAGCGCTGCTGCGACGACTTCGCCGGCGAGCCTGGTGTCGTCGTCGAACGTGTTCCACGTGCCCAGCCCGACGACCGGCCCGAGGCGCCGCTCCTCCACGACTAGCGGCCGCCGTCACCGGCGGCATCGACAAGGGCTAGCGTGACGTCGACCATCGCCTCGAGATCGCCGACCGTAATTCGCTCCTCGGGCGTGTGGATATCGATCATCCCGTTCGCGAGGTTGAGGCACTGCAGCCCACGCTCGTTGAACACGTTGGCGTCGGCGGCCCCGCCCGAGAGGCCGTAGCGCGGCTCGAATCCCCGCGCCTGCAGGGCCTCGGTCGCCAGCCGGACGACGGTGTCGTCCCGGCGGAAGCGGTAGCCGCGGTAACTCTTCTTCACGGTCGTCTCGACCTCGCAGTCAGCGGCGGTGGCGGCGAACGAGTAGGCGTCGAGCATTTCCTGGATCAGGTCCGCGAGCTTGCCCTCGTCGTGCGAGCGCGCCTCCGCCAGGAACGTGCACCACTCGGGGACGACGTTGCCGCCGGAGCCGCCGTGGATCACCCCGACGTTCGCCGTCGTGTCCTCGTCGATCCGCCCGAGCCGCAGATCCCCGATTGCCCTGGCCGCCGCGGCAATCGCGGATCGTCCCTCCTCCGGAAACATTCCCGCGTGCGCCGCCCGCCCGTGAAACCGGACCTCCATCGCCTCGGCGGAGGGGGCGCCGAGAATGATCTCTCCGATCGGAGCGGCCTGATCGTAGACGTAGCCGACCCTGGCCGCGAGGCGGGAGTGGTCGAAGGCGTAGGCGCCCACGAGGCCCACCTCCTCCTTGGGCGTGAAGACGAGCTCGATCCCGGCGTGCGGGCGGCCCTCCTCGACCAGGCGCCGCGCCCCCTCGATCATGACCGCGACCGCGGCCTTGTTGTCGGCGCCGAGAATCGTGCCCGCGGCGTTGCGGATCACGCCCTCCTCCTCGACCGGCTCGATCGCGTCGGTCGGAGGAACGGTGTCGAGGTGGGCGCAGAAGAAGAGCGGCAAGCCGCGCTCAGCCGTCCGCTCGAGGCGGCAGAAGAGGTTGCCGATCGTCGAGCCGACGGCCGGCCCGGCGCCATCCTCTTCCACCTCGAGCCCGAACGAGCGCAGCTCCTCGATCACCCGGTCGGCGACCGCACGCTCCTCGCCAGGCGGGCTCGGCAACGCGGCGAGCGCCGTGAAGAGATCGACGACGGCCATCGGTCGTCAGGCAGACCGTGTCTGCGGAGCAGACCTGGTACGCCGATCCCCTTTCAACCCGTCCATCCGGTTTTGCTCCACACGGCCAGACCGGTCGTTTTCCCGGGCCCGCCGGCTCTCAACGGCCAGCCCGTGCGTGCTCCTCGGCTGTTCGGGCACCGACGTAGAGGGGGCACGCGCCCGCCGGACCGATCCAGCATTCAGGGCGCAGCATTGCCCGATCTTACGGAAGGGGGTAGCGTTGGGCCGGCGATGTCCACCGCCGAGCAGCTCATCCAGGTCGGGCTGCTGGGAGAGGCGGTCGACCTCGGCCCCGCCCTCGTCTTCGTCGCCGACGAGACGATGCGCTACGTGGCGGTGAACCGGCTCGCCGCCGAGACGCTCGGATACGAGCGGCACGAACTGCTCGGCCTGAATGTCACAGACATCGCCCGCTACGAGGACGCGCCGGAGGAGTACGCCGACATGCTGGCGCGGGGGCGGCAGGAAGGCGTGGCGATCCTCACGCACAGAGACGGGCACGAGATTCGCATGCGCTATCGCGCCTCCGAGACCGTCGCGGCGCACCTCGGGCTCTACGTCTCGGTCGGCTTCGTGGAGGATTGATCACCGCTCCTAGACGACCGCGGCCGCGACGCCGGCCCGATCGAACGCGCGGGTTCGTGCGGCACCGACGAACTCGCGGAAGAGCGGCGCAGGACGCGTCGGGCGCGACTTGAACTCCGGATGAAACTGGCTCGCCACGAACCACAGGTGATCGGGCAGCTCGACGATCTCGACGAGGCGGCCCTCCTCGAACGTCCCCGAGATGACGAGCCCCGCATCGACGAGCCGCTCGCGAGAGAGATTGTTCACCTCGTAGCGGTGCCGGTGGCGCTCGAAGATGACGGCCTCGCCGTATGCGTCGCGGGCACGGGTTGCTCCGGCCACCTCGATCGCCTGGGCGCCGAGCCGCATCGTCCCGCCGAGATCCTCGACCCCCTTCTGCTCCGGCAGGAGGTCGATCACCGGGTACGGCGTCTCGGGATCCATCTCGGTCGAGTTCGCGCCGTCGAGCCCCGCGACGTGCCGCGCGAACTCGGAGACCGCGACGTGCATGCCGAGGCAGATGCCGAGGTACGGGATCCCGCGCTCGCGCGCGACCCGACAGGCGAGGATCTTCCCTTCCCACCCGCGTGCGCCGAAGCCGCCCGGAACGAGAACGCCGTCGACCTCCTCGAGCAGCTCCGCCGCTTCCTCGTAGGTCATGTCCTCGGCGTCGACCCAGCGCACCCGGATCCCGCAGCCGTGATGGAGGCCCGCGTGCTTGAGGGCCTCGTGCACGGAGAGGTAGGCGTCCTGCAGCTTCACGTACTTGCCCACGAGCGCGATCTCGACCTCGCCCTCGACGCGCCCGATCCGCTCGATCAGATCGCCCCACTCGGCGAGCTCGGCCGCTGGTGCGTCGATCCGCAGCTTTTCGCAGACGAGCGTGTCGAGGCCTTCTGCCTGGAGCACCGCGGGAACCAGGTAGACGTCCCTGACGTCGGGGCTCGCGACCACGGCCCGCTGATCGACGTCTGCGAACAGGGCGATCTTGTCCCTGATGTCCGGCGAGAGTTCCTCGTGCGAGCGGCAGACGACGATGTCCGGATGGATACCGATCCGGCGCAGCTCGTTGACGGAGTGCTGCGTGGGCTTCGTCTTCAGCTCGCCGGCCGCCTCGATGAACGGGACGAGCGTGACGTGGACGTAGAGGACGTTCTCGAGACCGGCCTCGCGTCGGAACTGGCGGATCGCCTCGAGAAACGGAAGCGACTCGATGTCGCCGACGGTCCCGCCGATCTCCGAGATGACGACGTCGCACGGGGTCGACTCAGCTGCGCGGCGGATGCGCGCCTTGATCTCGTTCGTGATGTGCGGGATCACCTGCACCGTGGCGCCGAGGAACTCGCCCTTGCGCTCTTTTCGCAGGACGGTCTCCCAGATCGCCCCCGCGCTGTGGCTCGAGTTGCGCGAGGAGTTCTCGTCGACGAAGCGCTCGTAGTGGCCGATGTCAAGGTCGGTCTCGGCTCCGTCCTCGGTCACGAAGACCTCGCCGTGCTGGAACGGGCTCATCGTGCCCGGATCGACGTTCAGGTACGGGTCGAACTTCTGCAGCTGGACGCGCAGCCCTCGCGCCTTCAGCAGGCGCCCGAGCGACGCGGCGACGATTCCTTTTCCGAGCGCGGAGACCACGCCGCCGGTGACAAAGACGTACTTCGGCGGCCCGCTGCTCACGGGATTTCAGAGTAGCAGTCCCGGCGGTCGGCCCCGCTACGCGTCGGCCGCCGTCTGAAGCAGCGAGTAGAGCCGGCCGAGCGCGCGCTGCGCATAGCTGCGGCTCAGGCCGATCAGCCAGGGCCCGGAGACGGTTAGCTCGACCTCGGTGCGGTCGGCCTCGACCGTCCGGAGCCGCAGCTCGGCGTCGATGCGGTCGCCGGTGAGCTGGAAGGCGATCCGCTCCAGCGGGTCGACCTCGAGAACGAGCAGTGTCCCGTGCAGCTGCGGGCG
Organism: Gaiellaceae bacterium; assembly: GCA_046262635.1. Lineage (GTDB taxonomy): Bacteria > Actinomycetota > Thermoleophilia > Gaiellales > Gaiellaceae > JBHEMK01. Next base: position 11,222 of record JBHEMK010000049.1, on the reverse strand, counting down.
CCGGAAGTAGCTCGGCCGGTCGGGGCCGACGATCTCCCAGCGGCCGCCGGGGGCGAGCCCGCGGCGGTCAGGTCGGACGACAGTGATTCCGGGCCACCAGTCGCCCAGGTTGTGCGGCTCCGCGAGGAAACCCCACACGTCGCTTCGCGAGGCGAGCAGTGTGCGGCGCGCCGCGAAAGTGGGCAACGGCGCCTAGCGCACGGTGGCCAGAAACTCCTGGCCACCGAGCATCCGCTCGATCTCGGTGCGGCGCTCGCCTTCGCTGAGCTGCTCGATGCGCGTGTGCGTCGGCTCGCCGGCGACCTTCTCGACGCGGAAGTGACGGTCGGCGAGAGCGGCGATCTGCGGGAGATGCGTGATCGTGACGACTTGCGCGCGCTCAGCGAGCCGGCGGAGTGCGCGGCCGACGGCGTTCGCCGTCTCGCCGCCGATGCCGGCGTCGATCTCGTCGAAGATCATCGTCTCGCCGCCGGCGACCGCGGCGATCGCGAGCGCCACCCGTGAGAGCTCGCCGCCGGAGGCCGTCTCGGCGACCGGCGCGAAGGGAAGGCCCGCGTTGGGGCGGATCAGAAACGCGATCTCGTCGCCGCCGGCCGCGCCCGCGTCGCGGTGGCGGAGCTCGACCCGGAACTCGCACCCGCTCATGCCGATCTCCTCGAGACCCGCCGCGACGGCCGTGGAGAACGGCCCGGCTGCTGCGCGGCGCGTCGCACCAAGCTCCGCGGCCAGGCCGGCGACCTCCTGCTCGGCTGCCGCGAGCGTCTCGGCGGCCGCGGCCACGGGGTCGTTGCCACCCTCCCACGCCTCGAGCTCTGCGCTCGCCTCGCCGGCGCGCTCGAGCAACTCGGCGTAGCCGGCGCAGCGGAACCGCCGCTTCGCATCGGCGATCCGATCGAGCTCCGACTCGATGTGCTCGACGCGGCGGGGCTCGGCCTCGAGCGAGGTGAGGAACGACCGGAGCTCGGTCGCCGTCTCGCGCAGACGCAACTCGACGTCGCGCAGCTCGTCGCCAGCGCGCCGCAGCTCGGGCGCGAGCCGCTCGAGCGGGGCGACCGCACGTTCGGCTCGACCGACGAGGCCCGCCGCGCCCTCGCCGTCGTCCGAGGCGAGCGCGTACGCAGCGGCCTGCGCGCCCTCCGCAAGCTCGGTCACGTGCCGGAGTCGCTCGCGCTCGGCGCGCAGCGAGTCCTCGGTCGAGGGCTCCAGGCCGGCCGTGTCCTCGACGAGCGCGCGCAGTTCTTCCAGCCGGGCCCCCGCCTGGTCGGTGGCCGTCTGCAGCTCCTCGTGGCGGCGGCGCGCGGATTGGAGCTCACGCCAGGCGGCCCGCGCACCGGCGCGGCGGCGGAGCTGCTCGGGGCCCGCGTAGCGGTCGAGCACGTCCAGCTGGTAAGAGGCCCGCGCGAGGCGACGCTGCTCGAACTGGCCGGACATCGCGATCAACCGCTCACCGGCGGCTGCGACGTCCTCGCGCGCAGCGGCCCGGCCCCACGCGTAAGCCCGGGTGCGGCCATCGGCGAACACCCGACGCGCGAGAACGAGACCCTCCTCCTCCTCCGGTCTCAGCTCGCCGATCGCGTCGAGACCTTCCTCCTCGAGCAGGCCGGCGGCAAGCTCGAGCTCGGCCTCCACGTAGGCCTCGTCGGCCGCCGCGCCGAGCAAGCTCGTGTCGCCCCTCGCCCCGAGCAGAAGGCCCACCGCCTGGGCGAGGATCGTCTTGCCGGCGCCGGTCTCGCCGGTGATCGCATTCAGGCCGGGGGCGAGCTCGAGCTCGGCCTCGCGGATCAGAACGAGATTCTCGATGCGAAGCCGGCGGAGCACGAAGCCATGGTAGTGAGGCCGTCCGACGGTCGAACCGGGGCCACCGGATCGAAGCCGTGGCCGCCGAGGAGCCGCGGCCCGGCCTAGGAGACGAACGTCTCCCGGTAGCGGGCGAAGAACGTCGACTCCGGGAGCGTCGCCAACAGGCTCTCCTGCTCGCCGAGCCGCACGACGACGCGGCCGGCCGGCGCGACCTCCCCGACCGCATGGCCGTCGAGGAGCACCGTGATGGGGACGTCCTGGGTCCGATTCCAGACGATCAGATCGAGCCCGCGCGGAACGACGAGTGGCCGCGCGTGCAGCGAGTGCGGTGCGACGAAGGTCACCGCCATCGCATCGAGCCCGCGTACGAGCACCGGGCCGCCGTTCGACAGGTTGTACGCGGTCGACCCGGAGGGGGTCGCGCAGATCACGCCGTCGCAGGGCACCCGGCCGAGGTCCTCGCCACCGACGTTCCACTGCAGCTCCACCATCCGCCCGAGCGTTGAGCTCGTCGCCACGACATCGTTGACGCCGACGGCGAGGCGGCCGTTCGTCTCGGCCTCCAGAGTCGGCAGCTCCACGGTGTGGTATTCGCCGGCGAAGACCCGGGCCAGCCCGTCCTCGAGGTCGTCCTGCCTGATCGAGGCGAGGAATCCGACGCGCCCGAAGTTCACGCCGATCACCGGGACGCCGCTGCCGAGGAATCGGGCGAGCGCGCGCAGCATCGTGCCGTCCCCCCCGAGAACGACGGCGATGTCCGCCTCCGCACGTTCCGCCTTCCGCGCACCCAGGCTGTGCTTCTCCTGCTCTTCGCCGGAAAACAGCAACTCGACCCCGTGGTCCTGGGCTACCCGCTCGACGCGCACCAGCGCGGCGCCGATCGTCTGCGCCTTGCCGTGCGTGATGACCGTCGCGCGCCTAATCGTCCGCGGCGAGTGCATCGTCGATTCGAGCGTCGAGGTCATCGGTCAGGGTCGGTCTGTCACTCTGGACGAGGTGGAGCAAGAACTCCCGGTTCCCCTTCGGTCCCGGCAGGCCGGAGTCTACGACGCCGGCCACGCTCGCCCCCCACCCGAGCGCCGCGCCGGCGACCTCCTGGAGCACGCGCCGGCGCACCTCGCGATCGCGGACGACACCGCCCTTGCCCACATCAGCTCGACCAGCCTCGAACTGCGGCTTGACGAGCACGACGGCCTGCCAAGCGGCGGCTGCGAGCGCCAGGACGGGCGGGAGTGCCTTGCGAACGCTGATGAACGAGACGTCGCAGACGACGAGGTGCGGCGGGAACGGCAGTTCCTTCAGTTCGCGTGCGTTCGTGCGCTCGAGCACGGTGACGCGCGGGTCGTCGCGCAGCCGGGGATGGAGCTGCCCGTAGCCGACATCCACGGCAACCACCCGGCGGGCGCCACGCTGGAGCAGCACGTCGGTGAATCCCCCGGTGGAGGCGCCGACGTCGAGACAGTCGAGCCCGGCCGGGTCGACGCCGAGCCCATCGAGCCCGTGCGCGAGCTTCTCGCCGCCCCGGGAGACGTACGGCGGCCCACGCTCGACCGTCAACTCGACGCTCTCGTCGATCTGCGTGCCGGGCTTGTCGTAGCCCGGGACGAGCCCCGCCATCACGAGCGCCTGCGCAAGGGCCCGTGACTCGGCGAGGCCGCGCTCGACCAGAAGGACGTCGACCCTCTTCTTCAACCGGTTCGCGTCGCGAGGCCGCCGACGATGCCGGCGAGCACCGATGTGTCCGCGTCGACCTGGGCCAGCCGCGCTTGGGCGCGTTCTGCCGCTTCGTCGGCCAGCCGCCGCGCCCTCTCGGGGCCGTGGGTCTGGACGGAGCCGTCGCCGTCGATGATGTCGTCGACGAGCTGGAACAGCAGCCCCAGCTCGTCGCCGAACGCGCGCCACGGGGCCTGCTCGGCGTCCGGGATCTCCGCCACGCGCAGCGCCAGCCCGACCGAGGCCGCGAACAGGCAGCCGGTCTTCAGCCTGTGGAGCGTGGCCTCGTCCGGGGCTGTACCCGTGATGTCGAGGTACTGGCCGCCGATCATGCCGAGCGTCGCGTTCGCGAGCTCTCGCGCGACCTGCGGCGAGGGATAGCAAAGAGCGAGCCGGAACGCCTCGGCCAGCAGGGCGTCGCCCGCAAGCAGCGCGACCCCCTCGCCGTACTGCGCCCAGGTCGACGGCCGGCCGCGCCGCTCCTCGTCGTTGTCGAGTGCGGGCAGGTCGTCGTGGACGAGCGAGAAGCAGTGCACGAGCTCGAGTGCGGCACCGGCCGGGAGCGCGGCCTCCGGGTCGACGCCGGCTGCCTCGGCCGTCGCGAGCACGATCACCGGCCGCACCCGCTTGCCCGGTCCCGCAATCGCGTACCGAACAGACTGCGCTTGTCCGTGCAGCTCCGGGGTCAGGGCGAGGTCGCCGAGATAGCTCTCGACGAGCCCGCGCAGCTCGTCAGGTGTTCGCATCGGCCTCCCCTGCACGCCGCGCCTTCTCCAGCTCGTCCTCGACCTCTCGGGCGAGCTCCGACAGCTCGCCGAGCACCTCGAGCGCCTTCTCGGCGTCGTCTTCGACCGCCAGCCGCTCGAGCTCGGCCCGCGTCGCCTCCAGCCGCGCGAGAAGCTCCTCGGCCCTGCCCAGACTCTCGTCCGCACTCACGCGGCAGCCTCCTTGTCTCGGATGATCCGTCCCAGGATGCCGTTCACAAGCCGGCCAGCCTCCTCGCCGGCTCCGTAACGCTTCGCGAGCGTGACGGCCTCGTCGATTGCGACCTCCTTCGGCACCTCGCCCGCGTCGAGCTCGTGGATCGCGACGCGGAGGACGTTGCGCTCGATTGCACCCAGTCGGTCGGCCGTCCAATCGTCGGACGCCGCCGTGATCCGATCGTCGAGCTGCTCGGAGGCCCCGTCGACCGACTCGGCGATCCGCCTCGACCACTCGTCCATCTCGCCCTCGTAGAGCGAGCCGAGCGGCTTCCCCGTCACGTCCGACTGGAAGAGCATGAAGACGGCTGCACGCCGCGCCTGCCGGCGCGAGACCGCCATCAGTCGAGCTCCTCGACCGAGACGTCAACGCCGGCGATCTCGACGCCGCACATCGTGCGCAGCGCGTCCGCGACACCTGCTTGCACGTCGCGGGCCACGTCGGATATCGGCAGGCCGTAGCGGACCGCGAGCTCGAGGCCCACGTACGCCCGGCCGTCGGCGACCTCGACCTCGAGGTGGCGCCGCGGGCGGCGAACACGCGCACCCCCGATCCCTGCGACGGCCTGCAGGACGATTTGCGCGAGCGCCGCGGTGGTGATCGTCACGGTTCCTGCCTCACCCTCGACGGCATAGCTCATCGCGGCGTGAGCGCGGGCAGCCGCACGCCCGCCTCCTCCAGGAACGCCGTCGAGTACGCGCCGCTGCGGAACTCCTCGCTGCCGATGATGTCGATCGCCGCGTCGCGCGTCGTCGGAACGCCGCGGACCTCGAGCTCGCGGAGCGCCAGGAGCATCCGTTCGATCGCCGCCGCCCGCGTCTCGTCCCAGACGATCAGCTTCGCGAGCAGCGAGTCGTAGTTGGGCGGGATCACGCCGCCCTCCTCGACGAACGTGTCGACCCGAACGCCGGGTCCGAGTGGCGGCCGCCAGCGCTCGATCGAGCCTGGCGCCGGCGCGAAGCCCCGCGAGGGATCCTCGGCGTTGATCCTGACCTCGATCGCGTGGCCCGAGCGGGGCGCGCGTCCGCTGAACGGGAGCTCGTCGCCAGCCGCGATCCGCAGCTGCTGCCGGACGAGATCGACCCGCGTGACCGCCTCGGTGACTGGATGCTCGACCTGGAGCCTCGCATTGAGCTCGATGAAGTAGAAGGAGCCGTCCGGCCCGAGCAGGAACTCGAAGGTGCCGGCGTTGCGATAGTCGATCGCGCGGCAGGCGCGCTCGGCGGTCGCCTCCATCGCCTCCCGCGTCTTCGCATCGAGGGCCGGCGAGGGCGACTCCTCGATCAGCTTCTGGTGGCGGCGCTGGATCGAGCACTCACGCTCACCGAGGGTGAGCACGTTGCCGTGCGAGTCGCAGAGCACCTGAATCTCGACGTGCCGCGCCGGGGAAACCGCCTTCTCGACGTACAGGGAGCCGTCGCCGAAGGCCGCCTGCGCCTCGGAGGCCGCCTGCGCGTACGCGTCGGAGAGCTCCTCCGCGGCCTCGACGTGACGCATCCCCTTGCCGCCGCCGCCGGCGGACGCCTTGAGCAGGACGGGGAAGCCGAGCTCGCCAGCGGCCTTCTGAGCCCCCTCGTAGCTGACGGGGCCGGAGCTGCCTGAAACGAGGGGCACGCCCGCGACCGCCATCTCCGTCTTCGCCTGGGCCTTGTCGCCCATCCGCGCCATCACGTCGGCAGCCGGGCCGACGAAAACGAGGCCGTTCTCCTCACACGCGTGCACGAAGGCGGGATTCTCGGCGAGGAAGCCGTAGCCTGGGTGGACCGCCTCGCAGCCCGTCGTCGTCGCAGCCGCGATGATGGACGGGATGCTCAGATAGCTCGCGTAGGCGGGAGGCGGCCCGACACGCACTGCCCGATCGGCCATCCGCACGTGCGGGGCGTTGACGTCGGCGGTCGAATAGACGGCGACCGCCTCGATCCGAAGCTCGTGCAGGGCGCGGATGATGCGAACGGCGATCTCCCCACGGTTCGCCACGAGAACGCGCGAGAACACCGGCACTAAACGGCGTCGAGCGGCCGAGAGACGACAGGCTCGAGCTCGAACAGAACCTGCCCGAACTCGACCGGCTCGGCATTCTGGACGTGGATCCTGCGGACGATCGCCTCGATTTCCGCCTTCACCTCGTTCATCAGCTTCATCGCCTCGAGGATGCAGAGAGTCTGCCCGGGCGCGACCGCGTCGCCCTCCTCCACGAAGGGCGGCGAGCCCGGCTGCGCCGCACGGTAGAAGGTACCAACCATGGGCGATTCGATCCGAACGGTGCCGTTGGCCGGGGCCTGCAGCGGCGTGGGCGACAGCTCGGGGGGAGAGAGCGGCGCGGTCGACGCAGCCCCCTCGTCCTCGGCCGACCGCCGGACCGAGACCCTCATCCCTGCCTCCTCGATCGTGATCTCGCCGATCCCGGACTCCTGGACGATCTGGACGAGTTCTCGGATCCGCTCGGCCCGGGCCTGGCCGACGTCTGTGAGAGAGGCGCCGTCGTCGCGGCCGCCGCGCCCCCGGATCGACTCCAGGAGCGGCTCTGCTTCTTCGCCGAAGAGCCCGAGCAGGAGCAGCTCCTCCTCGCTCGCGGCGAGGCCGTCGGCCTGAGCGCGCAACTCGCTCAGGTGCACCGGTGCCGTATTTTCATCGGTTCCGGGATCCGAGGTGAGGGCGACGGCGCGCCGCGCGGCCTCGTCGATCGGCGCCGGCGGCGTGCCGAACCGGCCCTCGAAGAGCGCGCGCAGCTCGTCGACAACGGTCAGGTACCGCCGGGCAGACAGGACGTTGAGCAGAGCCTGGGAACCGAGTATCTGGCCGATCGGCGCGGCGAGCGGCGGCCAGCCGGCCTCGGCCCGGATTCGCTCGAGCTCCTCGATCGTCTCGTCCAGCCGCGCGCCGGCGGCATGCGCGCGGAGGTTCGAGTCGAGCGCTGCGACGAGGCCGGTCGGCAGGTTGTGCTGCGCGGCCAGCACTGCGATGCGCGGCGGCACCGGCGTCACCGGCTCGTCGCCGATGTGCTCATCGATCACGTCGGCGGCCTTCCACAGCCGCGCCACGTCGACGCCGGAGTCGAGCCCGATCCCGGCCAAGGCCTCGGCGAGCGCCTCGCCGGAGACGCGATGCACCGTCAGCGCAATCGGATAGACAGCCGAGGCGATCACCTGCGCGCCCGCGCGTGCAGCGGCGAGCGCGGAGGCGAGGCCGCTGCCGCCGGCGCCCTGGATGTAGATCCCCACGGGCAGCCCGCTCGCCTCCGCGAGGCCCTGGACAAGCGAGCCGGCCAGGTGCGGCTGCAGAGATCCCGTCGGGTCGTGCAGGAGCACGCGGACCGCACCGAGTTCGGGCAGGATGCGCGCACGCTCGAGCAGCGCGTCGACCCGACCGGTGCTTCCCGGGCTGTAGACGAGCCCGGCCTCGAAGTCGCACTCGGCCGCGACAACCGCCTCGGCGGCCTCGCGCAGGTTCGAGACGTCGTTGAGCGGGTCGTGGAGCCTGAAGACCTCGATGCCGCTCTCGGCGGCGCTGGCGACGAAGCGGCGGACGAAATCCCCGTTCACCGGTCGCGAGCCCACGAGGAAGCGGCCGCGGAGCGCCAGGCCGAGCGGGGTCGTCGTACGGCTCTTGAGCGCACGGATCCGCTCCCAGGGGCTCTCGACGCCACCGCGCACCGATGCGTCGAAGCAACCGCCGCCTGAGACCTCGAGATAGGCAAAGCCCGCGCTGTCGAGGATCTCGGCGATGCGCAGCTGCTCCGCCGTCGGGACCCGGCCGGCGAGCGGCTCCTGGCCCAACAGCCTGATCGTCGTGTCGACGAGAGTCGGCATCAGGATCGAGACATTAGCGCGACCGACCGGAGTGTCAGCCGGCCCGGACGCAGCGCCTCGATCAGGTTGGCCGGCTCAAGCGCCCGGGGGAAACGATCGGGGGAGAGCGACCACGATGACGGGCGGCGATCCGAGCCAGCCGCATCGGGCGCCCGCGAGGCGCCAGACTACCTGGATGAACCGCTGTGCCTGGGTGCCCCCGCAGGACGACCTCTACGCCGCCTACCACGACGAGGAATGGGGCGTCCCCTCACACGACGACCGGCACCTGTTCGAGTTGCTGATCCTCGAGGGTGCCCAAGCCGGGCTCTCCTGGGCGACGATCCTGCGCAAGCGGGAGAACTACCGACGCGCCTTCGCCGGCTTCGACCCCGAGCAGGTCGTCGGGCTGGATCCCGAGCTGCTGCTCGCAGACGCGGGGATCGTGCGGAACCGCCTCAAGATCGAGGCGGCGGTCGGCAACGCGGCGCGCGCGCTCGAGGTCCGGGCGGAGCTCGGCAGCCTCGACGCCTACCTCTGGCAGTTCGTCGGCCGCGAGCCGATCGTCAATGCACGGCGCACCATCGGCGAGATCCCGCCGCAGACCGAGGAGTCGGAGGTCATGAGCACGGATCTGAAGCAGCGCGGGTTCCGCTTCGTCGGCCCGACGATTTGCTATGCGTTCATGCAGGCGACAGGGATGGTCAACGACCACACCGCCGACTGCTTCTGCTACGACCTGCTCGTGGAGCGCTTCCCGGGAGCCGCTCGTCCGAGCGGATGAGCCGCTCGTTCTCCTCAACCGCTCTTGGCGCTCGCGGCTCTGCATTCGCAACAGGATCTGCGGAGTCCGTGACGCCGGCGTCTCGGCTGTGGACGACGCTTGTTCCCGCGCTGGCCGACCTGCCCGCCGCGATCGACGTCGGCGAGCTCGTCGCGCTTGTCGACGGCCGTCGAGCTTCGACGCCGCCGTCGCTGCGCAGCCCGCATGCTGCACGGGCAGGCAGAGATCGATCTGACCTCAATGCCGTTCGACGTCTTCTCGACTGGCGGCGAGCCAACGATCCGGTGGTCCTACTCCGACGGGCGGATGCTCCTCGAGCCGCTGAAGCTCTCATCATGCTCGTCCGCGTCCAGACCGATCTGATGGCGGCGGGACGTCCGATCCAGCGGACTTGAACCAGGTATCCTCGTGCTCAAATTGACACATCGAGATCGAAGTCCCGGTGACGATGTAGTCCACGACGCTCACGCTCGTCAACGAGGAACAGCACGGGCAGCTCTCGCGCCTCGGGCTCGCCGAATGTGGATAGAACGTGACTCAGAGTTCTCGCAGCACGACCTGCACGGCCGTGTAGTCGCTTCGCGGGACCTAGCCGAGCGAGTAGCCGCCCTGGATCGGTTCGACGATCGATGGATCGCGCCGCGCAAACAGCGCCAGGAGCGACGATCTGGCCGAGCTGGCATCGTACGGGAGCTCTTCCTGCATGAGCTTCGCACCTCGACGGCCGGTGGTACACGAAGGCATTCCGCACCGCCCTCGCCGGGGCCGGCCTCGAGAGGCACGTCCGGCCCTTCCACGACATGTGCCACACGGCGCCCACGAACCTCGCTGCCACCGGCGCCTCGCCGAAGCGGTGATGGCGCGGGCAGGACACCGCTCGATGCAGACGATCAAGCAGTACCTCTAGCCTTGCCGGCGTGATCTTCCGGTCGGACTCAGACCCCTCGAGCGGGCGTCTCGCGGATCCGCTAGAAGCTCTACCGATTTGGGTGAATCCGAGACGATCTCAGACGAGGTGAACCGCTTGGATACGCGGGCTGCGCGGCTCGGCTAGGCCCTCGAGATGTAGCGCTTCTCGCGGGGGTCAACCTTCAGACGGTCGCCGATGTTCACGAACAGCGGTACCTGCACGACGGCGCCCGTCTCGAGCCTCGCCGGCTTCGTCACGTTGGAGACGGTATCGCCCTTCACCCCCGGCTCGGTCTCAGTGACGGCCAGCTCGACGGATGCCGGCAGCTGGACGCCGGACGGCTTCCCGTTGACCTCGAAGATCTGGACCGAGCTCGATGGCTGCATGAACGGCAGCTCCTCCTCGAGCTCGCCGTGGGGCAGCGAGAACTGCTCGTAGGTGCCCTGGTTCATGAAGTGGACATCGCTGCCGTCGTCGTAGAGGTACTGGACCGACTTGACCTCGGTGTGGACGCGCGGAAACTTCTCGCCGGCGCGGAAGGTCTTGTCGACGACGCTGCCGCTCTCGAGCGCCTTCATCTTCGTGCGGACGAACGCGCCGCCCTTGCCGGGCTTCACATGCTGGAATTCGACGATCCGCCAGACGAGCCCGTCGAGCTCGATATGCATGCCGTTCTTGAACTGGTTCGTGTTGATGACGTCGGCCACTGTCGCGGCCGCGAGTGTAGCTACCCGACAGTCACGAGTTGCTTCGTGAAGCCCGTCAGCACCTCGGGCTCACCGTCGGTCACGACCACCAGATCCTCGATGCGGACGCCACCGCGGCCCGGCAGATAGATCCCGGGCTCCACGGTGACGACGTTCCCGGCCTCGAGCACGTCCTCGGAGTCCGGCCGCAGCGTCGGCGTCTCGTGAACGAGCAGGCCGACGCCGTGGCCGAGCCCATGGCCGAACCGGTCGCCGTATCCCGCCCTGGCGATCCGGCCGCGCGCGACCGCGTCCACGGCGTCGCCCTGCGCCTCCGCGCGTACCGCCGCGAGCGCTGCCTCCTGTGCCTCGAGGCACACGTCGTAGATCCGCCGCAGCTCATCGTCGAGGTCGCCGGTCGCAAACGTGCGCGTGCAGTCGGACCGGTAGCCGCCGACGGTGGCGCCGAAGTCTACGATCACGAGCTCGTTCGCCTCGATCCGCCGCTCGCCGGGATGGGCGTGCGGCAGTGCGCCGTTCGGGCCGCTGCCGAGCCCGAT
>JBHEMK010000048.1:0-22569 GCA_046262635.1 Gaiellaceae bacterium | reverse complement strand
AGTTCGCGGAGGACGCGGCCGAGCACGGGATCGACACCCGTCATGAGGAAGCGGCTTTCGTGTTCCTGTCGGAGCACTTCGGCCCCGAGGTGGCGGAGCCGATCAGGATGCACGTCGCGGCGAAGCGCTACCTCTGCGCGGTCGAGCCGACCTACCTGCAGAAGCTCTCACCGGCCTCCGTCCACAGCCTCGCGCTGCAGGGTGGGCCGTACGGGCCGGAGGAGGTGGCGGAGTTCGAGCGCTCGCCGCACGCGGGCGAGGCGGTGCGGCTCCGCCGGTACGACGACAACGGCAAGGTCGAGGGGATGGAGACGCCGGGGCTCGAGCACTACCGGCCCGCCCTCGAGGCCTCCGCCCGGTCGTAGCGCTGCCGGTCGAGGCCCTCGCGCTCGCGCTGACCGCGGCGGTCATCCACGCCGGCTGGAACCTTCTGCTCGCGGGCGCGCGCGACTCGGAGGCGTTCGCCGCCGTCGCCATGCTCGCCTCGGCGGTCGTGGGCGCGCCGATCGCCGCTCTCGGCTGGCGGCTCGACAGCGGCGTCTGGCCGTACCTCGGCGCGACATCGGTGATCGAGCTCAGCTACTTCGCGCTGCTCGCGTTCGCCTACACACGTGCCGAGCTGTCGGTCGTCTATCCGCTCGCACGAGGGCTCGCACCCGTGCTCGTGCTTGCGGGCGCGCTGGCATTCACCGGCGTCGCGACCTCGACGGCGCAGGTCGCCGGCGTGCTGCTCGTCACGACCGGCATCCTGCTCGTCCGGGGCGTGCGGCGGGGGCGCGGTGCGGTGCTCGGCGCCGTGATTGCCTGCACGATCGCGTCCTACACAGTCGTCGACAAGCACGGCGTCAGCCACGCGTCCCCGGTGGCCTACCTCGAATTGATGAGCATCTGCACGGGGCTCGCCTACGCGGGGGCGCTCGCGCTCGCGCGGGGGCGGGCGCCCCTGCGCGCGGAACTGGGGCCCCGTGCGGTGCTGGCCGGGATCGGGATCTTCGCGGCCTATGCGTGCGTGCTGGCCGCGCTCCAGCTCGCCTCGGCCGCCTCCGTCGCCGCCGTGCGGGAAACCGGGGTGGTGGTGGCCACCGCGCTCGCCGCGCTGTTCCTGAAGGAGCGGGTGACGCCGTGGCGCTTCGCCGGGGCGGCGCTCGTCGTCGGGGGAGTCGCGCTCCTTTCTCTTTAGGATCGGCGCGGATGGATCCGCGCGAGATCGCCGAGCAGATCTGGCCCGCGCGCCAGGCGGAGATCGAGCCGCTCGGCGGCGGCATCACGAACCACAACTACAAGGTGCTCGTCGACGGAGCCGCCTATGTGATCCGGATCGGCGGCCGTGACACGGAGCTGCTCGGGATCGACCGCGGCGCCGAGCGCGAGGCGTCCGAGAGCGCGGCGGCGCTCGGGATCGGGCCCGAGGTGGTTGCGTTCGTCGACGGCTGCCTCGTCACCCGCTTCCTCGACGGTGAGAAGGGCCGCGCCGGGGCAGTCGAGACGGGGGTCTTGCTGCGCAGCCTCCACGAGGGCCCGCCGCTCGCAGCGGTCTTCGATCCCTTCCGCGTCGTCGAGGCCTATGCCGCGACCGCGAGCGCGCGCGGCGTCGCGCCGCCGCCCGCCTACGGGCGCGCCCGCGAGCTCGGGGCCCGAATCGAGCAGCGCAGCCGCCGGCCGGCCCTGCGCCCGTGCCACAACGACCTGCTCGCCGCCAACTTCGTCCACGACGGCGAGCGCCTCTGGCTCGTGGACTGGGAGTACGCGGGCATGGGTGACCCCTACTTCGACCTCGCGAACTTCGCCGTCAACAACGGGCTCGATGCCGACGGCGAGCGCGCGCTGCTCCACGCCTATGGCGGCGGCGACCCCGACGCGCTCGCGCTGATGCGGTTCATGTCAGACTTCCGCGAGGCGATGTGGGGCGTCGTCCAGCAGGGGATCTCCGAGCTCGACGTCGACTTCCGCGGCTACGCGGAGGAGCACTTCGAGCGGCTGGAGCGAACCGCGGCGGATCCGCGCTTCAGGCAGGCATTGACAGGGCCCTGACGAACGTGGGTCAATCGCTCGACACGGAACAAGGAGGAAACGCGTGGACCTACGTGACGAGAGCCAGCGGGAGAGCTCGCGCGACGAGGACGATCTCGCGCGGTTCGGCTACAAGCAGGAGCTGAGGCGCAGCCTCGGCGTCTTCAGCTCGTTCGCGGTCGCCTTCAGCTACATCTCGCCGTCGACCGGCATCTTCACGCTCTTTGCGCTGGGTCTGACCACGATCGGGGGCGTCTTCATCTGGAGCTGGCCGATCGTGGCGGCGGGACAGCTCTGCATCGCGCTCGGCTTCGCGGAGCTTGCGAGCCACTACCCGGTGGCCGGCTCGGTCTTCCAGTGGACGAAGTACCTCGCCGGCAAGACCTACTCGTGGTTCGCGGGGTGGATCTATCTCTTCGCCGGCATCCTCACCGTGACGGCCGTCTGCGTGACGCTGCCGCTGGCCTTGATCCCCGCGTTCAACAACATGGGCTGGAATCTTGCGAACAGCCTGCATAACCAGCGGATCATGGCGATCATCACGCTCGTCGTGATCACGGTCATGAACATCTTCGGCGTCAGGCTCGTCGCGATCGTGAACAACACCGGCGTCCTGTTCGAGATCCTCGGCATGGTGGTCTTCGCATTCGTCCTCGCGCTCTTCCACCACCACCAGAGCGCCGGCGTGATCTTCCACACCGGCGGCACCTCGCTGACGACCGGCACGTTCCTCGTGGCGATGTTCATGTCGCTCTTCGTGATCTACGGCTTCGACACGGCGGGCACCCTGGCCGAGGAGACGCGCAACCCGCGCCGCGAGGCGCCGAAGGCGATCATGGGCTCGATCCTCGGGGCGTTCATCATCGGCGGCGTCTTCCTCTACGCGATGCTGCTCGCCATCCCGAACCTGAAGACGGCGATCAAGGACGGCTGGGGGCCGGCGACGATCATCGACGCGAACTTCGGCAACGCCTTCTCGACCGTCTTCCTGCTCGTCGTCTCCGCCGCGATCTTCGTCTGCTGCCTCTCGATCCAGACCTCGACGATCCGCCTCTGCTTCGGCATGTCCCGCGACGACCGGCTGCCGGGCTCGCGGCTACTCTCGAAGGTTCACCCGCAGCTGCACACGCCAATCGGCTCGTGCCTCGCGATCGGCGTGCTGGCGTTCATCCCGATGCTCCAGTACGCGGGCGCGGGCATCATCGCGATCGCCGCGACCGGGATGATCTACCTGAGCTACTTCGTCGGGAACATCGCGCTCCTGCGGGCCCGGCTGCGCGGCTGGCCGAGGGCGAAGGCGCCCTTCGCCCTCGGCGGCTGGGGGCTGCCGCTCAACGTGCTGGCGCTCGCCTGGGGCGGCGGCATGCTGATCAACTTCGCCTGGCCCCGCGCGGCGACCAACCCGCGCCCGAGCGAGCTGCCGGGGACGCTCAACTTCCACTGGAACTGGCTCAACCACCGGCCGGTTCTGTGGACCGTCCTCCTCGTCATCCTGCTCGTCGGCGGGCTCTACTACGTGCTCGTGCAGCGCACGAAGCCCGCGCACATGCAGGCGCCCGAGGGAGAGCTCGTCGAGCCCCAGCCTGCGGCAAGGCCGGCCTGATCGCCCAGGGGTCGGCTCCGGCCGCACCCTAGCCGCCGGTGATTTAGGGTCGGCCGGATGAGGGACCGGGCCCGGGCCGTGGTCGTCGGCGGCGGCGTCGGCGGCTGCTCGATTCTCTACTGGCTGGCGCGGCTCGGCTGGGACGACGTCGTCCTCTGCGAGCGTGCCGACCTGACGAGCGGCTCGACGTTCCACTCGGCCGGGCTCGTCGGTCAGCTGCGCGGCTCGCTTGGCCTGACCCGGATGATGATGTGGTCGGTCGACCTCTACCGGACGCTTGCGGACGAGGTCAGCCTCGAGACCGGCTGGCACGAGGTCGGCTCGCTGCGGCTCGCCTCCTCCGAGGAGCGGCTGGAGGAACTCTCGCGCCAGGCGGGCTGGGCGAAGACGTTCGGGCTGCCACTCGAGCTGGTCTCCGCCGAGGAGGCGCAGGCGCGCTTCCCGCCGATGTCGACCGCAGGCGTCCTCGGCGCAGCGTTCCTGCCGACGGACGGCTACATCGACCCGAGCCAGCTGACGTTCGCCCTCGCGGAGGGGGCGCGCCGGCGCGGCGCGGAGATCGAGACGAACACCCGGGTGAACGGGATCGCGCTGGAGCGGGGGCGCGTGGCCGCGGTCGAGACCGACAAGGGCCCGATCGAGACCGAGGTCGTCGTCGACGCCGGCGGCATCTACGCGCGCGAGATCGGCGCGCTGGCCGGCGTCGACGTCCCGCTCGTCCCGTTCGCCCACGAGTACCTGATCACCCGGCCGGCGGGCCTCCCCCTCGACCTGCCGACGATGCGCGACCCGTCGTTGCTCGTCTACTTCCGCGGGGAGTCGGGCGGCCTCGTGCTGGGCGGCTACGAGCGCAACTCGGCGCCCTGGGGCCTCGACGGGATCCCCGCGGACTTCAACGGAAAGCTGCTCGCCGAGGACTGGCCCCGCTTCGAGGAGCTGATGGTGAACGCGGTCGCCCGCGTCCCCGCGCTCGAGGAGATGGAGGTCGTGAAGCTGATCAACGGCCCGGAGGCGTTCACGCCGGATGGCGAGTTCATCCTCGGCCCGTCACACGTGCGCGGCTTCTGGGTCGCGGCCGGGTTCTGCGCCCACGGCCTCGCGGGCGCCGGGGGAATGGGCCGGCTCGTCGCCGAGTGGATCGTGGAGGGGCAGCCGACCCTGGACGTCTGGGAGATGGACTCCCGTCGCTTCGGGGCCGCGTACGCAAGCCCGGAGTACACCCTCGCCCGCACCCGCGAGGTCTACGAGACGTACTACGACGTCAAGTACCCGGGCCACGAGCGGCGGGCTGGACGGCCGTTGCGGCTCTCGCCCGCGTACGCGCGGCTGGCGGAGCTTGGCGCGGCTTTCGGCGAGAAGTCCGGGTGGGAACGGGCGAACTGGTTCGAGCCGAACACGGCGGCGGGGGACGAGTCGTTGCGCCCCCGAGGCTGGGCCGGGCGGCTCTGGTCGCCGGCGATCGGGGCGGAGCACCGGGCCTGCCGCGAGGCGGCGGCGCTGTTCGACGAAACGTCGTTCGCGAAGCTCGAGGTCGCGGGGCCGGGCGCGGCCGATCTCCTCGAGTACCTCTGCGACAACCGCGTCGCACGGGACGTCGGCGCGATCACGTACACGCAGATGCTGAACGAGCGCGGCGGGGTCGAGTGCGACTTCACGGTGACGCGGCTCGCCGAGGAGCGCTTCCGCATCGTGACCGGCACGGCCTTCGGCCAGCACGATCTCGCCTGGCTCCGGGCGCACCTCCCCGACGACGGCTCCGTCGCCGTCGAAGACGTCACCTCCCGCTTCGCCTGCTTCGGCCTCTGGGGCCCGGCTGCGCGCGAGCTCCTGCAGCCGCTCGCGTCCGCACCGCTCGACTTCCCGTACATGCGCGCGCGCGAGCTCGCGGTCGGCCCCGTCCCGTGCCTCGCGCTGCGCGTCACCTACGTCGGTGAGCTGGGCTGGGAGCTCTATTGTCCGAGCGAGTTCGGGGCGCGGCTCTGGGACACGATCTGGGCGTGCGGCCGGGAGCACGGCCTGGCGGCCGGCGGCTACAGGGCGATCGACTCGCTCCGGCTCGAGAAGGGCTACCGCGTCTGGGGCGCAGACGTCACGCCCGGGGAGACGCCGTACGAGGCCGGGCTCGGGTTCGCCGTCAAACTCGACAAGGGCGACTTCCTCGGCCGCGACGCGCTGCTCGGCGCGCAGGAGCCCGAGCGCCGGCTCGCCTGCCTGACCCTGGCGGAGCCGCGGGCGGTGGCGCTCGGCGCGGAGCCGGTGCGCGTCGGCGGAGAGCTCTCGGGCCGGGTCACGAGCGGTGGCTACGGCTACTCGGTCGGCCGCTCGATCGCCTATGCCTACCTGCCGGCGGCAGCGGCCGAGGTCGGGCGCCCCGTCGAAGTCGAGATCTTCGGCGAGTGGGTCGCGGGCGAGATCGCGTCCGAGCCCCTCTGGGACCCCTCCGGCGAGCGGCTGCGCTGCTAAGCGGGCAACGGCCTGCAGTCGTGAGCGGGAGGAGCGGATCCGCGGGACCGCCGGCGACCGCGCGCGACGTTCCCACGTGGAGAAGCGAGCGGGTAGGGTCGGGCCGCGGTGATCCTCGCGATCGACCAGGGGACGACGGGGACGACCTGCCTGGTCGTCGACGAGGAGCTGCGGATCCGCGGCCGAGGCTCCGCGGAGCTGCCGCAGCAGTTTCCGCGGCCCGGCTGGGTCGAGCACGACCCCGAGCGGATCTGGCAGAGCGTGCTCGCTGCGGCACACGCGGCGCTGCGGGGGATCCGGCCGGGGGAGCTGCGGGCGATCGGGATCGCGAACCAGCGCGAGACGACGCTCCTCTGGGAGCGGCGGAGCGGGCGGCCGGTGCACAACGCCATCGTCTGGCAGGACCGCCGCACCGCCGAGCGCTGCCGTGCGTTGCCGGCCGAGTTGCTGCGCGAACGGACGGGCCTCGTCGCCGATCCGTACTTCTCGGCCACGAAGATCGAGTGGCTGCTCGAGCGGACCGCGTCGGCGGAGCCGCTCGCCTTCGGCACCGTCGACACCTGGCTCGTCTGGAAGCTGACCGGTGGCCGCGTCCACGTCACCGACGAGACGAACGCCTCGCGGACCCTGCTCGTCTCCCTCGCCAGCCTCGACTGGGACGATGAGCTGCTCGGCCTCTTCGGCGTCCCGCGCGACCTCCTGCCGGCGATCCGTCCCTCGAGCGGCGTCGTGGGGGAGACCGGACTTTTCGGCCCGACCCTTCCGATTGCGGGAATCGCCGGCGACCAGCAGGCGGCGCTCTTCGCCGCCGGCGGCACGGCGAAGGCGACCTACGGAACGGGCAGCTTCGTCCTGGCGCCGTCTCTTTCGGACTGCTCGCCGCCGCCGCACGGGCTCGTCCGCACCGCCGCCGCGCGGCTCGAGGGTCGGCCGCCGCAGTACGCGCTCGAGGGCTCCGTCTTTGTCACCGGCGCGGCCGTCCACTGGCTGCGCGACGGGCTCGGCCTGATCGGCGAGGCAGCCGAGACCGAGGCGCTCGCGGCCTCGCTCGACTCGAATGCGGGCGTCTACTTCGTCCCGGCCCTGGCCGGCCTCGGCTCGCCGCACTGGACTCCGGATGCGCGCGGCCTGATCTGCGGGCTGACCCGTGGGACGCGCCGCGAGCACCTCGCGCGCGCGGCGCTCGAGGCGGCGGCCTACCAGACCTGCGACGTCCTCGAGGCGATGCCCGGCGAACTCGAGCTCCTTCGGGCCGACGGCGGCATGACCGGCAACGCGTTCCTGATGCAGTTCCAGGCCGACCTGCTTCGCATCCCGGTCGAGGTGGCGGCGGAGCGGGAGCAGACGGCGCTTGGCGCCGCGCTGCTCGCCGGGACGGCGGTCGGTCTCTGGCCGGCTCCACCGCCCTCGCCGGTCGGCGCTCGCTACGAGCCGGGCGCGGCCCAGGAGGAGGCCTACGCGGGCTGGCAGGACGCCCTGCGCCGCGCGACCGTAAGCTAGACGGCGGAGGAGGTTGGTCTCGCCACCGCCTCCTCCAACAGATCACCCGCCGGCAGCCGACGGCGCGCCCTGGGCCTGCTCGGTCTCGGCGTCGAAGAAGAGCAGCCGCTCGACCGGCACGCGCAGCGTCACGCGCTCGCCCGGGGTCAGCCTCGGGTCGGCGGGGAGCTTCACCGTCAACTCGCGCTCGTTCGCCCGCAGGTGCACCAGCTGATCCTCGCCGAGGTAC
This sequence comes from Gaiellaceae bacterium, assembly GCA_046262635.1. GTDB lineage: Bacteria > Actinomycetota > Thermoleophilia > Gaiellales > Gaiellaceae > JBHEMK01. The sequence continues at coordinate 14,764 of JBHEMK010000048.1, read as the reverse complement.
TCGACGACCTCCACAAGCGCCTCGAAGCTCGGCCCGCGGGCGCCGTTCAGCGAGACGTGCTCGGGCCGGAAGCCGACGATCTGGCCGCGTGCCCCGAGGCCCGTGATCGCACCGCCGGGGATCAGGTTCATCGCGGGCGAGCCGATGAATCCGGCGACGAAGACGTTGGCCGGGTGGAGGTACAGCTCCTCCGGCGTGCCGATCTGCTGCAGGACGCCGAGCTTCATCACCGCGATACGGTCGCCCATCGTCATCGCCTCGACCTGGTCGTGGGTGACGTAGATGGTCGTCGTCTCGAGCCGCTGCTGGAGCTTGAGGATCTCGGCGCGCGTCGCGACTCTCAGCGATGCGTCGAGGTTGGAGAGCGGCTCGTCCATCAGGAAGGCCGCGGGCTCCCGCACGATTGCTCGGCCGAGCGCCACGCGCTGGCGTTGGCCGCCGGAGAGCTGCTTCGGCTTCCGCTTGATCAGTGGGCGGAGATCGAGGATCTCGGCGGCCTCGTTCACGCGCCGATCGATCTCCGGCTGCTCGAGTTTTCGATTGCGGAGGCTGAACGCGAGGTTGTCGTAGACCGTCATGTGCGGGTAGAGCGCGTACGACTGGAAGACCATCGCAACGTCGCGGCTGCCCGGGGCGAGATTGTTGACGACGCGCTCCCCGATCAGGATCCGCCCCTGCGAGATCTCCTCAAGCCCGGCGAGCATCCGCAGGGCCGTCGTCTTCCCGCACCCGGAGGGGCCGACGAGGACGAGGAACTCGCCGTCCGCGACCTCGATCGAGAGGTCGTCGACCGCGGCTGTCTCGTCGAAGATCTTGCTGACGTGATCGAACGTGATGCTGGCCATCAGACGGACGCCTCCGGAGCGGTCGGGCGCGGCCGCACGAAGTGGGCGGCGACGAGGAACGTGTACGCGACGGTGAGGGTCAGGAACGGCATCGCGGCGGCCGCGAGGCCCGCGACGTTCACGAGCAGGATCGCGACGCCGAGGCCGAGCGCTGGCGCCGGACGGCGCAGCAGAAGGTGCAGCGCGTGCGCCGCCGCGTCCCGCAGCCGTCCGTCGGGCTCTGCCACCGCGATCGGCCACAGCAGCAGCTGGTAGATGGCGAAGAGAAACAGGAGGTAGAGGACGACCATCGAGAAGGCCCAGGCGAGCAGGCCCCGGTGGGTGTAGAAGAGGAACGCGACCGTCCCGACGAGCACGACCGCGCCGTCGAGCGCCGCGAGCTCGAGCCCGCGCCGCCAGTGCAGGCGCAGCCCTTCGAGCGCCTGGTGCAGCCGCAGCTCCTCGGTCTGCTGCAGCGTCACGGCGCAGTGGGCGAGCGCGGCGACGGCGGGGCCGACGAGCACCAGGAGCAGCAGCGCGGCGCGCGAGACGAAAATCGCAGCCGCGGCGATTGTGCCGACGGCCGCGGACAGCGCTGCGTTCAGGGCCAGCAGCCGCCACGACTGCGAGTAGAAGTCTCGCAACGCCGCCCGCAGGGCGTCCCGAACGCTCATCCCTTCACGCCCGAGGCGACCACGCCGGCGACGAAGTAGCGCTGGAAGAAGACGAAGAGCAGCGCGATCGGGAGTACCGCGATCACGCTGGCGGCCATCAGCGGCGGCCAGTCGGTCTGGTACTGGAAGACGAACTGGACGATCCCCATCGTCAGCGTGTAGTTGCTCGGGTTGCCGAAGCCGAGGACGATGAAGGGCCAGAAGAAGTCGTTCCAGATCCCCTGGAACTCGAGGATCGTCACCGCGGCGAGGGCAGGTCCAGCCAGGGGCAGCATCACCTTCCAGAACGTCTTGAAGTAGCCGGCGCCGTCGAGCTTCGCCGCCTCCTCGAAATCCTTCGGGATCGTCAGGAAGTATTGGCGCATGAAGAAGAGGTTCGCCGCCTCGACCGCCTTGATCACGTAGTAGCCCTGGTAGTGGCCGACCAGGTGCCAGTTCGTCTCCATGATGAAGACGGGCACGAGCCGCAGCTGGTCGGGGATCATCAACGTCCCGAGCACCAGCATGAACAGCACCTCGCGGCCGGGGAAGCGGAGCCGCGCGAACGCGTAGCCGCCGAGGGCTGCGAGGAAGAGGTTCGAGAGCGTGATCACGGCGGCGAGGCCGGCGCTGTTCGCCATGTAGCGGGCGAAGTTGAACTTCGTCAGCGCATCGTGGTAGCCCTTGAACGACCAGGGATGGGGCAGCAGGTTGAAGAACGCCGTCTGCGGCAGCGTCTTGAACGAGGTCGAGACTGACCAGACGAATGGGACGAAGAAGAGCAGCGAGATCGCGATCAGGATCGCGTAGACCAACGCCGTACGCGCCCGCTCGGAGCCGGTGCGGGGCGGGATGTACGGCTCGGAGACCGCGACTGCGACCGGGTCGACGATCACTCGACCTCCGGCCGCCCGAAGAGCTGCCGCTGCACCAGCGTGATCGCGAAGATGAGGGCGAAGAGAACGACGCCCATCGAGGCGGCATAGCCGAACTTCACGTCCGCGATCGCGGTCCGGTAGAGGTAGAGGACGGCGGTCAGCGTGGAGTAGTCGGGTCCGCCCTCGCCGCGCGAGACGATGAACGCCTGGTCGAAGATCTTCAGCGCTCCGATGATCGAGACGACCGCGACGAAGAAGTGGCCCGGCTTGAGCAGCGGGAACGTGATCTTCCAGAAGGTGCGCCAGGCGCTTGCGCCGTCGATCGCCGCCGCCTCGTAGACGTCCGGCGAGATTGCCTGCAGCGCAGCGAGGTAGAAGAGCATCATCGTCCCCGAGGTCGTCCAGGCGTTGAGGCCGACGATCGACCAGAGCGCGGTGCCCGCGTCGCCGAACCACGAGCGGTGACCGCCGACGAGCTTGTTCAGCAGGCCGTCGGCGTTGAGGATGTAGATCGCGATCGCAGTGATCGCCGCCGACGAGGCGAGGGAGGGGAAGTAGAACGCGGCTCGGAAGAAGGCGCGGCCGCGGATCGCCCGGTTGACGACGATCGCCATCCCGAGCCCGAGCGCCATCTGCAGCGGGACGACGGCGGCCGTGTAGACCACGGTGTTCTCGAGTGCGCGGTGGAAGAGGCCGTCGTGGTAGAGCTTGTGGTAGTTCTGCGTGCCCACGCTCGCGAGCTTCCCGTAGATCCCCCAGTCGAAGAAGCTGATGTAGACGGCGTAGGCCATCGGATAGAGAAACCAGATGCCGAACACGGTCATCGGCAGCAGGATGAACGCGTAGCCGACGAGTGCCTCGCGCGTGCGGGCACCGCTGAGCGTTTCTCCCCGGGCCGCCGGACTCGGTTTGGTCGCAGCCGTCGCCATCCCGCCTCGTTCCCCGATCGACGCGGGCCCCTCCGCGGCCGCGGAGGGGCCCGCGATCGTGCCTAGCCGCCCTTGAGGGCGTCGTTTCCTGCGGACTGGATCTTCGACAGCATCGCCTGGACGGGCTCCTTGCCCGTCATCACGGCCGTCAGCTCGTTGCCGGCGGTCGTGATCACCTTGTCGAAGCCCGGCGCGAACTGCCAGGCGCGCGCGTACTTGGCCTGCGAGAGGAACGCCTTGCGGCCCCCGAGCGGAGTGACGTCGGAGCGCGACGGCAGTGCGAGGCCCTTGGACGTCCAGATGCGCATCCCCGGCTTGCCGGTCAGGTAGCTGATCAGTCTCCAGGCCTCCGCCTTGTGCCCGGAGTCGCGGGCCATCGAGTACGAGACGGTGAACGCGAGGTTGCCGCCGGTCTTGTTCTGCACCATCGGCGCGATCTTGTAGCCGACCGAGGGGAACGTCTCGTGCATGTACGGCACGAGCCAGTTGCCCTCGAAGATGATCCCGGCCTTCTGCTTGCCGAGCGCCTCACCGCACCAGCCGACGCCGAGATCGGACGGCTGCCCGGCGAGTCCCTGCTTGACGAGGCCGACGTAGAAGTTGACCGCCGCGACGGTCGCCGGCGAGGTCAACGTCATCCGGGTCAGGCTCGAGTTCATGAACGAGCCCTTGTTCTGGTAGACGAACGCGAGCAGGCGCGCCCAGTCGGGCGCGAGGCAGAGCGGCTTGCCGCCGCCGACCGCGCCGCTCTTCTTGAGCTTGATCGCAGCCTGGGTCAGCTGCGCCCAGTTGGTGGGTGCCGACTTGATCCCGGCCTTCTGGAACATCGCCTTGTTGTACTCGAGCGCGAGCGGCGACCAGTCCTTCGGCAAGCCGTAGATCTTCCCCTTCGAGCGGAAGGCGTCGAGGAGCTTCGGGTAGAACGGCTTCAGGTTGAACTTCGTCTGCTTGATGTAGCTGTCGAGCGGCTCCAGCACGCCCTGCTGCTCCCAGGTCGGAACGACGCTCGAATCGACGTAAAAGACGTCAGGCGGTGTGCGCGCGGCGAACTTCGCGAGCATGGCCGCCGGATAGTCGCCGTTGATCGGCGCGTAGTTGACCTTGATGCTCGGATTCGCGGCCTCGAAGCCGGCAATCGTCTGCTTGAGCAGATCCGTCTCCGCGGGCGATGAGGCCCAGCCGGAGAGCGTGATCGTCGTGGCCTGCCTCGTCGCAGGCGCGGCGGCGCCGCCGGCGGCGAGCGAGCCCGCCACGAGGGCGCAGAGCGCTGCCCCGACGCCGATGGTCAGTCGAAGTCTCATAGAGACCAGTCCCCCTCCAGAAGTCGTTCTAGAACCCCAGTTGACGAGGCGGAGAGTACGTGCAGATCGGCTCGAACGCAAGAACCGGAAACGCTGACGAGAGCCCGGAGCACCGCGGGGCCCGTCCTGCGGAGGGGCCCCGCGGCTCCGCGTCTACTTGCCGAGCCAGGCGTTCACCTTGGCCTTGTTGGCAGCGATCCACTGCTTGGCAGCCTTGTCAGGGTTGATGTGGTTTCCGGCGATCAGCTTCGCGACCGCGTTCTGGTCTTTGTTCGTCCATTTCCAGCGCTTCAGCACCGCGACGGCGGGAGAGCCGCTCGTCGCGAACTTCTTGCTGAAGAGCTTCTCGAGGACGTAGGAGGGGTACTCGCAGGCGTACGCCTTCGGGTCGCCTCCGGCTTTCTCGTCGTCCTTGCAGCCGGCGAAGCGCTTCGGCAGGGCGATCCGGTCGAGCTTGTAGGTGGCGTTCAGGTACTGCGGGTCGTACCAGTAGAAGAGGACCGGCTTGTGCTGTTTGTAGAGCTGGCTCCAGCGTGCAACCTGGGCGGGCTCGGCGCCGACGCTGACGAACTTGAAGTTCAGCTTGAGCGCCTGGATCAGCTCCTTGTCCTTCTGGACGTAGGAGGGGTCCCCGCCGAGGAACATCCCCTGAGAGCCGGACTCCGGGCTCTTGAAGAGGCTCTCCTTGCCCTTCAGGCCCTTCCAGGTCTTGAAGGCGGGGTGCTGCTTCATCAGGTAGTCGGGGATGTACCAGCCGATCACGCCCTTGACGCCGTTCGGCCCGATCAGGGCGACGGTCTTCTGCTGGGAGACGTACTGCTTGTACTGGTCTGTGTGCTGCCAGTCCTCCAGCACGGCGTCGACCTTTCCGTCGGCCATCGCCTGGTAGACGGGGATCTCCGCGATCTGCGTGATCTTCACCTTGCAGCCGATGCTCTCGAGGACGTTCTTCGCGACGTACGTGTTCGCCTCGGAGCCCGCCCACGCCTGCTGATTGAGCGTCACGGTTCCGCACGACTTGGCCGCTCCCGCGCCCGCGCCGCCGACGGCCGCGAGCGCCGCGACGGCCGTCAGCACGAGCGCGGAGACGAGCCCGAACGTCCGACCTGTCCTCAGGCGACCTTTCATTCCGACCTCCTTTGCCTGCCTTCGTTGTGTCCTTGTCACGCGAGCTCCTCGCGCCGTGGATGCCGCCGGCCCTGCGTGACCCGGTCGAGTGCGATGCCGAGCGCGAGGATCGCGAGCGACGCCACCACCCCCTCCCCGAAAGCGTTCCGCTGCAGACCCTCGGCGACCTGGTAGCCGAGCCCTCCGGAGCCCACGAGGCCGCCGATCACGACCACCGCGAGCACCATGATGATCCCCTGGTTCACCCCGAGCATGATCGCGTCGCGGGCCAGCGGGATCTTGACCTTCAGGAGCACCTGGAGCCGCGTCGCGCCGAAGGCGCCCGCGGCCTCGACGGCGTCGTGGGGGACCTGTCTGAGGCCCGTCGCCACGAGCCGGATCACGACCGGTGCGGCGTAGAGCACCGAGGCGACCACACCGGGCACCCGCGAGACGGGCATCAGGTAGATGAACGGGATGATGTAGACGAGCTGCGGGAGTGTCTGCAGCACGTCGTTGATCGGACGCAGGATCCGGTCGACGAGCGGGCTCTCCGCGGCCCAGACTCCGAGCGCGAACCCGAACACGACGGTCAGCGCCGTCGCCACCAGCACCTGGGAGAGCGTGTCCATCCCGTTGGCCCACTCGCCGAGGACGCCGACGAGTCCGAGCATCGCGAGCGTCGTCAGCGCAGGCCGCAGCCCGCTGAGCAGGAAGGCGATCGCGACGAGCGCGGCGACCGTCACGGGCCAGGGCAGCTCGACGAAGAAGCTCCGCAGCGGCTCGAGGCCTCGCTGGACGAGGAAGTTGCCGATCGGGTTCGTGATGTGGAAGACCCAGGTCGACGGGTTCTGGACGTAGTCGAGCGCGGACTGCACCCGGTGCAGCAGCCAGTCCTGGGCGGTCCGGCGCGCGTAGACGCCGCCGGCGTGGAACGCGTAGCCGAGCCCGACCGCCAGGCCGACGGCGGCGGCTGCCACGAGCGTCTCGATCCGGAGGCGCTTGCGCTTCGCCTCGGTCAGGTGCCGGTGCGCCGGATCCGTCCGCTCGGCCATCGACTCGGTCGCGCGGTCGAGGGCGATCGCCATGATCACGATCGCGAAGCCGCCGAGCAGCGCCAGCGCGGGGTTCGAGTACAGGCCGTTCGTGACGACGTCCCCGAGGCCCTGGCCGCCGATCAGCCCGGCGATCACGACCATCGAGAGCGCGAAGAGGATCGTCTGGTTGATCGACAAGAGCAGCATGCGGCGGGAGAGGGGCAGCTGCACCTTCGCGAGCGTCTGCATCCGGGTGGCGCCGAGGGCCGCGGCCGCCTCGACCGTGTTGGTCGGCACGCCGCGGATGCCGAGCGCCGTGATCCGGATCGCGGGGGGGACGGCGTAGATCATCGTCGTGACGACGGCTGCGCCGGGGCCGACCGAGAAGAAGATCACCACCGGCATCAGGTACGCGAACGAGGGCACGATCTGCATCGCGTCGAGCGCGGGGGTGATCGTCCGGTGGAAGCGCTGGGAGCGGCCGGCGAGCACGCCGAGCGGCAGCCCGACGAGCAGCGAGAGGCCGACGGCCGCGAGCATCAGCGCGAACGTCTGGACGCTCTCGAGCCAGAGGCCCATCAGCGCGAACGAGACGAACGCGGCCAGCACGCCGATCGCCGCTCGCGGATGGCCGAAGCGCAGGACGACGGCGACGCCGAGCACAGTCGTGCCGGCCCACGTGAGCTTTAGGAAGAACGACGTCAGCCACGAGACGAGGTTGTCGAGGAAGGTGGCGAAGCCGTTGAAGACCGTGAAGAACGCGCTCGGATGCGCGTCGTTTCGGTGGGCGCTGAGCCAGTTCTGGAAGTTGTCGAGGTAGGTGGTGAGCGAGTTCCAGACGAGCGATGCGGGCCAGGCGAGGTCGCCCCTCCAGCCGAGGAAGGCGACGAGCATCGCGAGGACGATCAGCGTGACGAGGCCGAAGCGCCCGCGCCACCACGGGCGCGGCGCCGACGGGATGCTGAGGGGAGCGGCGTAGTCGGTCGCGGCGGACACCGGCGCTCAGCCGCCCTCGCCGGCGATCGCGGTGAGGACGGTCACCCGGTCGACGACGCCGACGATGCGGCCGTCCTCGACCGCGCACACCGGGCGCTCGCTCGCCGCGATCACGGGGATCGCGCGCCGGACCGTGGTGTTGACGTCGAGCGCCGGGCCGTCCTGCGCCTCGCCCGGCTCCGCCGGCCGCATGATCCACCTGAGCGTCAGGACATGGCTGCGGGGGATGTCGCGGACGAAGTTCTCGACGTACTCATCGGCGGGCGAGCCGACGAGCTCCTCCGGGGCGCCGAGCTGCACGATCGCGCCGTCCCGCATGATCGCGATGCGGTCGCCCAGGCGGAGCGCCTCCGGCAGGTCGTGCGTGATGAAGACCATCGTCTTGCCGGTTTCGTGCTGCAGGCGAATCACCTCGTCCTGCATGTCGCGGCGGATCAGCGGATCGAGCGCGCTGAACGGCTCGTCGTAGAGCATCACCTTCGGGTCGACGGCGAACGCCCGGGCCAGGCCGACACGCTGCTGCATCCCGCCCGAGAGCTGGTCTGGGAACTGGTTGGCCGAGTCCTCGAGCCCGACGAGCTTCAGCACCTTGGCCGCGCGGGCGAGCCGCTCTGCCTTCGGCCTGCCCTGGACCTCGAGCCCGAACGCGACGTTGTCGATCACGCGCCGGTGCGCGAGCAGCCCGAAGTGCTGGAAGACCATCGACGAGGTGTGCCGCCGCAGCTCCCGGAGCTCGGACTGGCTGGCCGCCATGACGTCCCTGCCGTCGATCTCGACGCGGCCGGCACTCGGCTCGATCAGCCGGATCAGGGTCCGCACGAGGGTGGACTTGCCGGAGCCCGAGAGGCCCATCACGACAAAGACCTCGCCGGGCCAGACGTCGAAGGTGACGTCGCGCACGGCGGCGACGCAGCCGGTCTTCGCCCGCAGCTCGAAGCGGGAAAGCTCCGCGTCCGGGCTGCCGATCACGCGGTCGCCGTGGCGGCCGAAGATCTTCCAGACGCCCGCTGCCCTGATCAGCGGCTCGCCGCTCCGGTCCACGCGGCTGGGCGGCGGCGCGGGGACGGCGAGCGAGGTCGTCATGCGATCGGCCTGCGAGGGTCAGAAGAGGCCAACGGTTCTCCCTGCGGCGTCGATATCGACGTTGAACGCCGCCGGGCTCGCGCTCAGCCCGGGCATCGTCTGCATGTCGCCGCAGAGCGCCACGAGCCAGCCGGCCCCCGTATAGGCGCGGATGTCCCGCACGGTCACGGTGAAGCCGGTCGGCGCGTTCGGGAGCGCGGCGTCGTGGGAGAGGGAGAGGTGCGTCTTGGCCATGCAGATCGGGAGCTTGTCGAAACCGGTCGCGTTGAACAGCTTGATCTTCTCCTGCGCCGTCTTCAACAGGAAAATCCCGTCGGCCCCGTAGACGCGCTTGGCGATCGCCTCGATCTTCTGCTCGATCGGGGCGTCGAGCGGGTAGACGAAGTCGAAGTGGGAGGGCTCGTCGGCCGCGGCCACCACCGCCTCGGCCAGCGCGGCAGCCCCCTCGCCGCCGCGTTCGAAGCCGTCGTTGACCTCGGCCGCGTAGGCGCCGTGGGCAAGCGCCAGCTCCTTGACGAGCTCGATCTCGTCGGCGCCGTCGCCGGGGAAGCGGTTGACGGCGACGACGGCGTTGAGCCCGAACTCTCGCACGATCCCGAGGTGGCGGGCCAGGTTCGCCGCGCCACGCTCGATCGCGTCGAGCCCGCCGTCGGCGTCCTCGCCGTGGTGCTTGAGCGCCTTGACGGTGGCGACGAGCACGACCGCGTTCGGGCGCAGCTCCCCGACCCTGCAGACGATGTCGAAGAACTTCTCCATCCCCATGTCGGCGCCGAAGCCGCTCTCGGTGACGACGTAGTCGCCCAGCTTCAATGCGACCCGATCGGCGACGAGCGAGTTGTTGCCGTGCGCGATGTTCGCGAACGGCCCGCAATGGACGAAGGCCGGTTGCCCCTCGAGCGTCTGGACGAGGTTGGGCTTGAGCGTGTCCTTCAGCAGGACGGTCATCGCGCCCGCGGCCTGGAGCTGCTCGGCCGAGACGGGCTCGCCCTCGAACGTCGAGCCGATCGTGATCGCGCCGAGCCGCTGCCGCAGGTCCCGCAGGTCGCGGGAGACCGCGACGATCGCCATCACCTCGGAGGCAGCGGTGATGTCGAAGCCGGTCTGGCGGACGTAGCCGTTGGCCCGGCCGCCGAGCCCGACCGCGATGTCCCGCAGCGCGCGGTCGTTGATGTCCACGCAGCGCCGCCACGAGATCGAGAGGGGGTCGATCTGCAGCCGGTTCCCGTGCAGGATGTGTGCCTCGAGCATCGCGGCGAGCAGGTTGTTCGCAGCGCCGATCGCGTGGATGTCGCCGGTGAAGTGGAGGTTCATGTCCTCCATCGGCACGACCTGCGTGTAGCCGCCCCCGGCGGCGCCGCCCTTGATCCCGAAGACCGGCCCGAGCGAGGCCTCGCGCAGGCAGAGCACGGGCTTCTTGCCGATGTGGCCGAGACCCTGGGTCAGCGAGACCGAGGTGGTGGTCTTGCCCTCGCCGGCCTTCGTCGGCGTGATCGCGGTGACGTCGATCAGCTTCGCGTCCGCGCGGCTGGCGAGCCGCTCGAGCACGGACAGGTCGATCTTCGCCTTGAAGCGGCCGTAGAGCTCGACCTCCTCCGCGAGGAGGCCGGCCTCCTCGGCGATCTCGGCGATGGGGCGGAGCGTCGCGCTCTGCGCGATCTCGAGCGACGAGGGAGTCTTGGTCGCCAAGCGTCGTCCTTTCGGTCGGGGCGCAGCGCGGGGCTAGTCGCCGTCAAGGATATGAGTAATGTATCTCCGATGGTCAACGCGGTCGAGACATCGTCGCTGGCAGACAAGGCCTACTACGCGATCCGGGAGATGATCGTCTCACTCGAGTTCCGGCCCGGCGCGGTGATCAACGAGCGCGCGCTGACCGAACGGCTCCGGATCGGCCGGACGCCGACGCGCGAGGCGCTGCGCCGGCTGGCCCAGGAGAAGCTCGTCGAGGTGTACCCGCGCCGCGGCATGTTCGTGACGAGCGTGGAGATCGGCGACCTCGCCAGTCTCTGCGAGGTGCGTGCCGTGCTCGAGAGCCATGCTGCACGGCTCGCGGCGGAGCGGCTGACCGAGCCCGATCGCGCGGAGCTCGGCGGGCTGATCGCGGCCCTCGGCGAGCCGCCGGCCGGCGAGCGAGCGTTGATGGCGCTCGACGAGCGCATCCACCGGGTGATCTACCGCCTGGCGCGGAATCCCTTCCTCGAGGAGACGCTCGAGGAGTACTACGTCCTCGCCCTGCGCATCTGGTATCTCGCCCTGGATCAGGCGCGGGAGCTCCGGGGAGCGGTCCAGGAGCACCGTGCGCTCCTCGCGGCGGTCTGCAGCGGGGAGGCGACGAGAGCCGAGGAACTGATGCGGGCGCATGTCGACGGCTTCGAGCGGGCGATGCGCGCCGCCTTGCTCGGCGACTGACCTATCAGTTATATATCAAGCATGGAATCGATCCCCCCGTCCGCCCGTGCCGTCGTGATCGGCGCCGGCATCGTCGGCAACAGCCTCGCCTACCACCTCTCGCTCCTCGGCTGGACGGAGCTCGTCCTGCTCGAGCAGGGCCCGCTGCCGAACCCGGGCGGCTCGACAGGCCACGCGTCCAATTTCATCTACCCCGTCGATCACTCGAAGGAGATGACGCAGCTCACCCTCGAGAGCATGCGCCAGTACAAGGAGCTGGGCGTCTTCACCGAGAGCGGGGGGATCGAGGTCGCGCGCACGGAAGAGCGCCTGGAGGAGCTCCGGCGCCGGGTCGCCTCGGCGAAGTCCTGGGGGATCGAGCCGGTCTCGATCCTGACGCCCGCCGAGGTGAAGGAGCTCGTCCCGTACCTCGACGAGAACGTGATCGTCGGCGCCTTCTCCACGCCGAGCGTCGGCGTCGTCGACTCGCTGCGGGCCGGCACGATCATGCGAGAGCGGGCGCAGGAGTCGGGCGCGCTGACGGTGTCGGCCATGACGGAGGTGCTCGGGATCGAGGTCGAGCGCGGACGCGTTCGGCGCGTGCGCACGACCCGGGGTGCGATCGAGGTCGAGACCGTCCTGATCTGTTGCGGCGTCTGGAGTCCCCGGATCGCCCGGATGGCGGGCGCATCGATTCCGCTCACGCCCGCCGTCCACCAGATGATCGACGTCGGCCCCGTGCCGCGCTTCGCCGAGGCGAAGGGAGACATCGAGTTCCCGATCGTGCGCGACATGGACACGAACATGTACGAGCGCCAGCACGGGGGCGGCCTCGAGATCGGCTCCTACGCACACCGCCCGATCCTTCACGACCCCGAGGAGATCCCGGCGGTCGAGGAGGCCGCGCTCTCGCCGACCGAGTTCCCGTTCACGCAGGTGGACTTCAACCTGCAGCTGGAGCAGGCGCTCGAGCTGATGCCGGAGATCGTCGGCGACGAGAGCGTCGGCGTGAAGTACGCGGTCAACGGGCTGCTCTCGCTGACGCCGGACGGCCTGCCGCTCCTCGGCGAGACCCCGGAAGTGAAGGGCCTCTGGTCGGCCGCCGCCGTCTGGATCAAGGAGGGCCCGGGTGTCGGCAAGTCGGTCGCGGAGTGGATGACCCGCGGCGAGTCGGAGATCGACCTGCAGGCGTCCGACATCGCGCGGTTCTACGAGCACCAGAAGACGAAGACCCACGTGCAGGCGCGGTCGGCCGAGGGCTTCAACAAGACGTACGGCATCGTCCATCCCTCGGAGCAATGGGAGTCGAACCGGAAGGTCCGGCTCTCGCCCTTCTACGAGCGGGAGCAGGCGCTCGGGGCCGTCTTCTTCGAGGCGGCGGGCTGGGAGCGGCCGCAGTGGTACGCGTCGAACGCGCCGCTGCTCGCGCACTACGGCGACCAAGTCGGCCGCCGCGAGGCGGAATGGGAGTCGCGCTGGTGGTCGCCGATCATCAACGCCGAGCACCTCGCGATGCGCGACCGTGCCGGGATCTTCGACCTGACCGCCTTCTTCATTTTCGACCTCACCGGTCCCGGCGCGCTCGAGTCGGTGCAACGGGTCGCCGTCCGGCAGCTGGACGTCGCCGCCGGACGAGTCGTCTACACGCCGATCCTGTCCCCGAGCGGCGGCTTCAAGTCCGACCTGACGATCATGCGGATTGGCGACGAGCAGTTCCGGGTGGTCACGGGCGGCGCGCACGGCATGGCGGACCTGAAGTGGTTCCGCGACCACCTCGTCGAGGACGGCACCGCCCAGGTCGTCGACCTGACGTCTGCCTTATGCACGCTCGGCCTCTGGGGGCCCCGCGCACGGGACATCCTCGGCGGCCTGACGGACGACAATCTCTCGCCCGAGGGCTTCCCCTTCGCGACCTGCAGGACGATCGAGCTCGGGCCACTCCGGGTGCTCGCCTCGCGCATCTCGTACGTGGGCGACCTCGGCTGGGAGCTGTACGTCCCGATGGAGGAGGGCGCGCGGCTCTGGGACCTGGTCTGCGAGGCGGGGGAGCCCCACGGCCTCGTCCCCTGCGGGATCGGCGTCTACGGGACGACCGGCCGCCTCGAGAAGTGCTACCGCGCCTTCGGGTTCGAACTGGACGACGACTACAACGTCGTCGAGGCCGGGATGGCCTGGGGAACGGTCAAAGACGAGGACTTCATCGGGAAGGAGGCATACGTGCGCCACCGCGACGAGGAGCAGGCCGCGATCCTCTGCGCGCTGACCGTCGACGACCATCGGTCGGCCTCTGGGGTGAGGCGCTACATGCTCGGCAAAGAGCCGATCCTCACCCGCGCCGGCAAGCCTCTCACCGACGCGAAGGGGCGGCGCTCCTGGGTGACGAGCGCGGGCGCGGGGCCGTCGATCGGCAAGCACATCCTGATGGCCTACCTGCCGCCCGAGCAGGCACGGCTCGGCGAGGAGCTCGCGGTCGAGTACATGGCCGAGCAGTATCCGGTCACGGTGGCCAGTGCCGACTCGACGCCGATCTTCGACCCCGAGAACACGCGGATCCGCTCGTGAACGTGCTCGTGTGCGTCAAGCGGGTGCCGATGACGGGCGGGCGGATCGTCCTGACCGATGACGAGCAGTCGATCGAGGTGCGCCATCTCGGCTTCACGATCAGCCCGCACGAGGAATGCGCGGTCGAGGAGGCCGTGCGGATCGTCGAGGCGCAGGGGGGCGAGTCGGTCGTGCTGGCGCTCGGGCCTCCCGAGGCGGAGGAGCAGCTGCGCGAGTGCATGGCGATCGGCGCCGATCGCGGGATCCTGCTCGTCGCCGAGGGCGCCGAATGGGATCCGCAGGCGACGGCCAGGGCGATCGTCGAGGCGATCCGGGCCGAGGACGTGGAGCACGACCTGATCCTCTTCGGCAACGAGTCGGCCGATTCGGGCAACTACCAGGTCGGCATCCGCGTCGCGCACGCCCTCGGGCTTCCGGTCGTGACCGGGCTCAAGGGCTTGGCGGTCGACGGCGTGCGCGCCCGCTGCGAGCAGGAGGTGCCGGGAGGCCGCGACGTCTACGACGTCCCCCTGCCGGCGGTCCTGACCGTGAGGGAGGGCCTGAACCTGCCCCGCTATCCCTCAGTCCCGGCCAAGCTGCGCGCCCAGCGCAAGCCGATCGCCACACGCACGCCGGTGCGGGCCGACTCGCGGCTCGAGAAGCTCCGCCTCGAGCTGCCGGAGGGCCAGGGCAAGCAGGCGGAGGTGCTCGGCCACGGGCCCGAGGCCGCGCCCGTCGTGGTCGAGGTGCTGCAGCGGCTCGGGGTCCTGTGAGCGTCCTCGTGCTCGTCGAGCCGGGTGACGAGCTCTCGCTCCAGGCGCTCGCGCTCGCGCGCACGCTCGGCGGGCCCGTCCAGGCGGTCTCGGTCGGCGCCTCCGCAGAGGTCGCGGTCGAGGTGCTCCACGTCGCGGAGCTCGACGGCCCGTATGCGCCCGCTGCCTGGGCGGCCGCGCTCGTCGAGCTCGCCGGGCGGCTCTCGCCCGCCGCCGTCGTCGCGGCGGGTTCCGATCGGGGCAACGAGGTGCTCGCC
>JBHEMK010000047.1:0-12653 GCA_046262635.1 Gaiellaceae bacterium | reverse complement strand
CCGGACCGAGGCCGGTCTGGCAGGCTGAGCGAGATCCAGCCGACGTAGCCGCAGCTGGGGCAACCGGGGTTCTCCTCGACGGTGCCGCCCCTGAGCGGCTTTGAGTAGATCTCGCTGCACTCGAGGCAACGCACGCTGTCCAGGCGCAAGAGGTGGTTCTTCGTCTGCCGGTTCCGCTCCACGTTCCAAGGGACATCGCGGCGCGGGAAAACTTGCGCCTTCACGGGCACGGCGCCGGCTCCTCGGGCGTTCCCTGTCAGGCCGACGGCGATCCAGCCGTCGTGCGTGCAGGCCGGGCACTTCTCCCCGGCGTCAGAGTCGCCGCGGGCGGCAGGTTTCACGTACACCGTTCCGCAGGCAATGCAGGAGACGGCGTCGAGCAGAGCGGTTTCGAGCGCCATAGCTGGATAGATGCCGGAGGACGCCAGAACCTGCGCTGTGCTTTTACCGCGGCCTTGACGCCGCCCGCGTCTGCTCCACGTCCTCCGCGATCGCCTCGATCAGCTCGGCTTCGCTCTTGAAGACGCGCTCGTCGCGCAGCCGCTCCCAGAGCTCGACGACGAGCCGGCGGCCGTAGAGATCGCCGTGAAAGTCGAGCAGAAACGCCTCGACCCGCCGTTCCTCGCCCCCGTAGTGGGGATTCGTCCCGATCGAGATCGCCGCCCGGTGCCCCGCGGCCTCACCGGCGTAGATGCCGTACGCGGGCACGAGGAGGTCACCCTCGACCGCGACGTTCGCAGTCGGGAATCCGAGCGTACCGCCGCGCTGGTCCCCGAGCACGACTCTGCCCTCGACCTCCGCCGGCCGCCCCAGCAGCCGCGCCGCCTCCCGTACCTGACCGGCGTGGAGCAGCCGCCGGATCGCGCTCGAGGACACGTCTTCGACGAGCGGCACAGTCCGGACGTCGAAGCCGAGCTCGCCGAGCAGTTCGAGATCGCCGCGGGCACCGCGGCCGAAGCGGAAGCCCGGGCCGGCCACGACCACTTCCGCGCCGAGCCGTCGCAGCACCGAGTCGGCGAACTCCTCGGGCGGCAGCCCGGCAAGTTCGAGCGTGAACTCGACGAGCAGCGTCTCCTCGACGCCGAGCGCTGCGATCAGCTCCAGGCGACGCTCCACAGTCGAGAGCAGCTCGACGCGGTTGCCCAGAATCGTTCGCGGGTGGGGCGCGAATGTGACTGCGGTCACCTTCGGTCCTGCCGCCCCCGCGGCCTCGATCACGCGCCGATGGCCGAGATGGACACCGTCGAAGGTGCCGATGGCTACCGCCCGCGGCACGCGCTGGAGCTCCTCGAGGTGGTTGACGGTCCTCATCGGACGGCCGTTCCGTGCCCAGGCCAGCTCCGGCGGCGTCGACAGCCGACGGGCGAGGGCGGCCACCGAGCCGAGCCATGGGGCCTGCGCCGATCGGGCCGGCTCACGCGCGCTCCCGCACGGCCTGCCGCACCCTCGCCCGTGCCTCCGCGGGCAGGCGCGCAAGCGCGTCGCCGGCGGTCACGATCCGCTCCGGGTCGGCCTCCTCGACCGAGAACGGTCCTACCTCGATCCGGCGCAGTGTCCGGCAATGGCCGCCGAGGGCGTCGGCAATCGCTCTCACATACGTCCCCGACCCCACACGCAGATCGAGCGTGACCGTGTCACCCGTGTACCCGATGATGTCGAGGGCCGCGACGAGCGAGCGGCGCAGCGGCATCTCGACAGCGACGCCTCGGCGGGCCAGCTTGTACGCTCGCTCGCCGCCGATCTTGATGGCCGAGGCGGCGGGGATCGGCAGCTCGATCTCGCCGCGAAGGCTCGCGAGGCGCCGCCGGAGCTCGTCCTCTGCCGGCAGCTGCGGCCGCTCGACGACCTCCCCGACGGGGTCGCCCGTCGACGTCCTGGCGGCGAGATCGACCTCGGTGACATAGCGCTTGTCCAGGCCGACAAAGCACGGGGCAAGCTTGGTTGCCGCGCCCGACAACAGAAGCAGGAGACCGGTGGCGAACGGGTCAAGCGTGCCGGTGTGACCGGTCCGGGCGCCCGTCCGCCGCCGCAGCTCCGCGACGAGCGCGAACGAGCTCGGGCCTGCCGGCTTGTCGACGAGCACGATGCCCGACGGGCTACGCGCGCGCGGAGGCATCGGCCGCTGCCGCGGCGGAGAACTCACGGCGGACGAACTCGGAGATCGCCTCGATTGACTCCTCGCTCGAGAAGCCCGCGGCCTGCCGGTGGCCCCCGCCGCCCGACTCGCGTGCGATCGCCGAGACGTCGAGCTCATCGGTGCTCGAGCGTAGGCTGACGCGCCGCGACGGCCCCTCCTCGCGTGGCGGCTCGCGGATCAGCACGGCCATTTGGGCTCCTTCGACCGCGCGGAGATAGTCGATGATCCCCTCGGAGTACGGCTCGGCTGCCCCGACCTCCGCGAAATCCGTGCGCAGCAGGTAGGAGACGACCACCCGTCCGCCCTCGTAGATGACTGCGCGCTCAAGCGCCCGCGCGAGCAGCTTGAGCTTCGCGAACTCGATCGACTCGTAGACACCCTGAAAGACGCGGTGGACGTCTGCGCCTGCCTCGACGAGCTCCGCGGCGAGGTGAAGCGCCTTGGGCGTCGTGTTCGTGTACTGAAAGCGGCCCGTGTCGGTGACGAGGGCGATGTAGAGGGGCTCGGCGAGCTCAGGAGTCAACTCGACACTCAGCTCGCGAAAAACATCCCGGAGCACCTCGCCGGTCGAAGAGGCGTCGGCGACGATCAGGTTGACGTCGCCGAAGCGAGTGTTGTCGTGGTGGTGGTCGATGTCGACCACCGAGACGGGAATCTCGAGGACGCGGTCGTCGGGGCCGAGCCGGTCGGCCTTGGCGCAGTCGACCGCCACCAGAATGCGCTCCGAGGCATCGTCGGGAAGGCGCCGAAGGAGCCCGTCCAGATCCATGAAGCCGTACTCGCGCGGCAGCGGCGCGTCGCCGTAGAGGTACATCTCGACGTCCTTGCCGAGCTGGCGGAGCGCCAGCGTCGTCGAGAGCAGCGATCCGAGCGCATCCCCGTCGGGGTTCTCGTGGGTCGCGACGACGAAGCGGTCATGGGCGCGAAGCGCCTCCGCGACCGCCCGTAGGTCAGCCGTCGTCGTCCCCTGGGGCGAGCTCATCGATGAGTTTTGTCATGCGTACGCCGCGCTCGACCGTCGGATCGTACTCGAAGGTCAGTTGCGGAGTCCGCTTCATCCGCAGCTCACGGCCCAGCCGCGCCTGAAGCACCCCGTGCGCCGCCTCCAGCCGCGCGAGGCTCCGTTCCCGCTTCAGCTCGGAGCCGAACACGCTCACGTAGACGGTCGCGTAGCGGAGATCGGCCGAGGTGACGACCCCGGTCACGGTCACGAGCCCGATTCCTGGGTCCTTGAGCTCTCCGACCGCCTCGGCGAGCACCTGCCGCACCGACTCGTTCACCCGTCGCATCCGCTCCGCCATCCCGGATATTGAAGCGGTTTGCCGGCGCTCCTCCTGGTGGGCACCCGCTCTGATGCCTCCGGACCCGTTGCCGCGGATGTCTCGCGTTGGCCTCGTCCTCGCGAACATCGGGCTGCCGCTCCTTGCTCTCGGCCTCGGCCGAGCCCGGCAGCCGCGGGCGGCGCCATCGCGATCCCAGGCATGGCTGCGGCCATGACCTCGATCATGCACGTCGGAAGCGCGGCCTCGGCTGGCCGCTCGTCCGTGTCGATGGGCCCCTCGGTCGTCGAGCGCTCGGCGGCGGGCTGCTCTCAGCGGCGGTTCGCGTCCAAGGCGCTGCGGAAATCAGTCCCCCGCTCCTTCCTCTTCGGGATCCACATCCTCCGGCCCGTCGCGCAGCGCGCCGCGAGCCGGCAGAATCGACCTTCCTGCGGCTGAGGCGCCGCGGGCTCGAGGATCGGGTGGTGCCGCCATCCAGCAGGGAGCTCACGAAGGCTGGTCGTCCGGATCGACAATCGTGCGCTCGAGCCGCACGAGGTCCCAGGCCTGCGAGCCGAGGTAGCGCTCAGCCCCGTCGAGCAGCTCCGCGAGCTCCCGATGGCCGCGAGCGACGCAGGCCACGGTCAGGCGGCAGCGCTGCCAGAGCTCATGGTGATCGACCTCGGCGACGCTCGCGCCGAAGCGGTTCTGCAGCTGCGCCTTCGCAGCCTTCACGTACTTGCGCTTGCCCTTGAGCGACCCGGACTCGGGAAAATGAAGCTCGACGCTCAGGATCCCCACGTAGCCCGCTGCCATTGACATATTGAAGAGGATGCGCCTCCAGTGGAGCCGCCTGATCGTCGGGGAGGCGCACGCGTTTCGGCCTGTGCGGGAGTTCCTTCACAGGGGGCACCGGCGGTGAGCGACATCTGCGACCTGATCGTGCCCGGGGTCAGGCGGTCGGCGGGCTGCTCGCCCACGCCGCAGGCGCCGGCCGTCCGCGGTGCGCAGGGCCTCTCGGCACCGTTCGGGCGCGAACCGCAGTGCCGAGCCTGTTGAGGCGGCCGGAGCCGCGTCTCGGCCGCCCGACGGTTTCGTCTCCCCATGGCGGGCTCGCGATACGTCCGCGCGGGATCGGCAAACACGTGCCTTCCTCGCCTGAGCAGGGAAGTTTGCTCTCGCATGGACTGGGCCAAGCCTTACGAGCCGGACCGAACGGCCCAGAGGCATGGATCCACTCCTCGCCGGCGATCAGGTTTTCGCCCCGCCGGGCCCCTTTGTTCGAACGGGTTCGTGTGAGCACACCTGAATGTGTCGCCCGCTCCGTGTGGGTCACGATCGTGCGGTCGGGGGCGGGCGGATGTGGCGCGTACCGCTCCCGACCTTTCGCTCGCGGTTTCCGCCTGCGCGCAGCTCGGCCCCGCGCCCTCTCGACGGGTGCACGACCCTCGGCGGCTTCCGCGGGCGCGACAGCACGAGCACCACCGTCTGAGACCGGAGGGCGCCAGGCTGATTACGGCGCGCGGGCCGGACACGGTCTAGCCCCGACGCCCTCCGCTCCGGCGCGTGTCTCCGCGGTGCCTCCCGTGTTGGTGCCCGTGCCGGAACGGAGACCCCGACAGTGGGGCTCCAGAGCGAGGCCTCCGGTTTGCCTTTCCGGCAAGCGGCGAAACAAGCGGTAGCCCGCTCCGGCGGTGCTGCGAGTCCGGGTTCATCAACTGCGGAGAGGGAACCATGGACGATCCGTCCCACGGCTTCGGCGCGATCCTCGTCAAGACACTTGGCGAGCTGAGAGACCGAAACGACCTGATCGAGGACGAGCGAACGGTTGTCGCGACACTCGAAGGGCGCGGTGCAGCCAGGCGCGATCCCCTCGCCGGCGGAGATGCCAGCCCCCGTGGGTTGCCCGCACGAGAGGCGTGGCGCAAACACGCTTGTGAAGTCGTTCCCGGGAAGTCTGTTTGACCAGTCCGACCCGGGTGAGAGGAGGATCAGAAGACGACACTCACTTCCCGAGGTGGAGGTCGGTGACGCCAAAGCTTGGGGAGACTGACCCTTGTTTCGACGGAAGATGCTGGCCGGAAATGATCCAAGCGGTCTGCAAGATGAGCTCGATGAGCGAGAGGAGTGATGGACGCGTGCAAAAGCGGAAGCTGAAGCGCCAGGAGAGCCGGACGCTCGCCTCCTTCATGGTGGTGCTCATCGCCGTGGCCGCGGCCCTGGGGATCGCGGCCGTGGTCGTCTGGTTGCTCTTTCAGGCGCTCGGCATTCACGAGGGAGGCGACGAGGCCGTGGCGATCATCGTGGCGGTGATCGCGTGGATCTTCCTCGCGGGCTTCCTCTTCGTGCGGCTCAGCGACTGGTTCGGCTTGACGAGGTGAGCGCGCCAGGGCATGTGGCCGGGAGGGGCGATCGATCAACCGCCGCCGCTCGCCGCCTCCCTGTCCCGGGGGCCGACTGCGCGGCCGAGCCCCACGCGCGTGTCGGCGCCGACGTTGGCGTCGTAACCGTCCGGCTCCTCACCCTCGCCGGTTTGCTCCGCCACCGAGGCCTTGCCGGCCGTCGCGAAGTGAGCATCCAGCAGGTGGTCGCTCAGGCTGCGGGGCGAAACCCGCGGCCGCCTCGGGGAGCGAGCGCGGGCGCGCAGCTTCCTCGACGCTCGTCGCCTGGACGTTCTGACCGACCGGCGCTCGAGCTGCCTTCGGTCAGAGATCGCCGTCGCGGCGACCTGTGCGTAGAGAGACGAGGAGGTCGGCGCGCAGCGGAGAATCGCAGCGAAGCCGCATCCCGACCTGACCGCCCGTGAAGCCAGTCGCTCGACGTCTCCCGACGGGACGCCACGACCGAGAGTCGCCGCCGCCCGGGCCCTTAGGAGGAGCGGGGCACGGGCGGCGGTTGTCGGGTCGGCGCCTCGTCCAGCGACGTCCGCTCGACCTCGCGCGTCTCGTAGGCCTCGAGGATGTCGCCTTCCTTCTCGTCGTTGAAGTTCTCGAGCAGGATGCCGCATTCGAATCCCTCGGCGACCTCGCGTGCGTCGTCCTTGAATCGCTTCAGCTGAGCGATCTGCGTGTCGTAGACGACCGTCCCGTCCCGGACGACCCGAACCTTCGCGTTCCGGCGCACGACGCCCTGCGTGACCATGCAACCGGCGATCGTCCCCAGGCGCGAGACCTTGAACAGGGCCCGGACCTCGGCTTCACCGATCGTCTCCTCGGTTGTGACCGCAGAGAGCAAGCCGACGAGGGCCTGCTCGATGTCCTCGGTCAGCTGGTAGATGACGCGATAGGTGCGGATCTCGACGCCCTCGCGCTCGGCGAGGTGGCGTGCCTCGGCGTTCGGGCGGACGTTGAAGCCAACGACCATCGCGCCCGAGGCCGAAGCGAGCATGATGTCGTTCTCGGTGATTCCACCGACCCCCTGGTGGATGACGTTGACGCGGACTTCCGGGTGCTGGATCTTCGAGAGCTCCGAGACGGCCGCCTCGACAGAGCCGACGACGTCGCCCTTGAGCACGAGGTTCAGATCCTTGACTTCGCCCGCCTGGAGCTGCGTGAAGAGGTTCTCAAGGGAGACGCCGCTGGAGCGCTGCTGCGCGAACTGCTCGCGCCGCAGCCGCT
This sequence comes from Gaiellaceae bacterium, assembly GCA_046262635.1. GTDB lineage: Bacteria > Actinomycetota > Thermoleophilia > Gaiellales > Gaiellaceae > JBHEMK01. The sequence continues at coordinate 5,640 of JBHEMK010000047.1, read as the reverse complement.
CCCCCCGTACGTTCGCCACGTGCTTCGCCTGGCGCTCGTTCTCGACGACGCGGCCGAGCTCGCCGGCGGGGGGCGGTTTGTCGAAGCCGAGGATCTCGACCGGATCGCCAGGCTTGGCTTCCTTGATCTTCTCGCCGCGGTAGTTGTAGAGCGCGCGGACCCGGCCCGCGGCGTCTCCGGCGACGATCGCGTCGCCGACGCGCAGCGTGCCGCGCTGGACGAGCAGCGTCGCCACGGGGCCCCGGCCGATGTCGAGCCGGGACTCGATGATCGGGCCGGACGCATCAGCTTCGGGGTTCGCGGTCAGCTCGAGCTCCGCATCGGCCACGAGAAGCACCCGCTCGAGGAGGTCGTCGAGGCCGGTTCCCTGCTTCGCCGACACCTCCGCGAACTGCGTCGTGCCGCCCCACTCCTCCGGCTGGAGCCCGTCGGCGGCGAGGTCGGCCTTGACCCGGTCCGGATTCGCGTCGGGCAGATCGATCTTGTTGACGGCGACGACGATCGGCACCTCGGCCGCGCGCGCGTGCGAGATCGACTCGCGCGTCTGAGGCATCACGCTGTCGTCGGCGGCGACGACGAGGACCGCGATGTCGGTCACCTTGGCGCCGCGCGCGCGCATCGCCGTAAACGCTTCATGACCGGGCGTGTCGAGGAAGGTGATCCTGCGCCCATTGTGCTCGGCCTGGTAGGCGCCGATGTGCTGGGTGATCCCACCCGCCTCGGTCGAGACGACGGAGGTCTTGCGGATCGCATCGAGCAGCGTCGTCTTGCCATGGTCGACGTGGCCCATGATCGTCACGACCGGAGGACGCGCCTGGAGCTTGTCCTCCGGATCGTCGAAAGACTCGGGTTCCTCGTCCTCGTCGCCGACGTGCTTGATCGTCACCTCGCGACCGACCTCGGTCGCGATCAGCTCAACCTCCTCGTCGGAGAGCGACTGCGTCGCCGTCTTGGGCGCGCCGAGCCCCATCAGGATCTTGATCAGCTGCGGCATCGACACGCCGAGCGCCTGCGACAGGTCGCGGACGGTGACGCCCGACTCGACGGTGACGGGTCCGGTCTGCTGGACCACGGGCTGCTGCGACTTGGGCGTCCTGTCGTCCCGGCCGGCGCGCGCCTGGCGCGAGTCCTGGCGGGGGCGGGCGGCCTGGTTGTCGATCACGACACGCCGCCGCCGGCCGCCGGGGCCGGGGCCCCGTGGGCGAAGCGGGCGTCTGTTGCCTCCGTTAGGCATGCAGCTCCTCAGTGTAAAGCCCCGCAAGGGCCGTCTCGACTTTCACCTTCGCACGCAGCGTGCGGCTGAACGCCCGTCGCGCGACCGCCCGCTCGAAGCAGGCGAGACGCCGGCAGGTGTACGCGCCCCGGCCTGCATCACGCCGCACGGGCGTCAGCAGTCCGTCGCGCGCCACGAATCGCACGAGCTCCCGCTGAGGGGCCCGGCGGCCACAGGCGATGCACTTCCTGAGTGGCTCGCCGCTCACTCGGTTTCCGGCTCCTCCTCGACCGGGATCCCGGCGGGAACCTCTGCAGGCGGGGCCATCTGCGGATGCGATGCGTCGAGGTCGACCTCGCCCTCGACGGCCGCGACCGTCACGGCATCCGGACCGTGCGTTGACGCGACGTCGGCGGGAGCCTCGGAGTCGACCTCCGTGGCCTCGAGGTCGGGGAGCGAGGGCCCGACCGACTCGGCGTCGGGCTCCAGCTCATCAGCACGTGCCTCGAGATCCGGCTCGGACTCCGTCATGACCGGCTCCTCGTCATCAGGCGTGTCGGTCAGCGCGAGCTCCTGGTGCGCGGCGACGCCGCAGTACTTCGAGCCAGGCAGCGTCGTGTTGGGGCAGCGCTTCCCGTTCGCAAGGATTGCCGAGCAGCGGCCGCTGTAGTCCTCATCGTCCGAGCCCGCGCCGCCGTACGCGGCGTCCGCCTCGGCCTGCGCGAACTGGGAATCCGACTGGATATCGACCTTCCACCCTGTGAGGCGCGCGGCGAGGCGGGCGTTCAGGCCCTCCTTCCCGATCGCCAGCGCGAGCTGGTCGTCGGGAACCACAACGGTGGCCTCGCGGCTCTCGTCGTCGATGTACACCTCGCGGACCCGCGCCGGTGAGAGCGCTTTGGCGACGAAACGCGCCGGCTCGTTGTTCCACGGGATGATGTCGATCTTTTCGCCGCGGAGCTCCGACACGACCATGCGCACGCGGGAGCCGCGAGGGCCGACGCAGGCGCCGACCGGGTCGACGCCCTGCGCGTGCGATTCGACTGCGATCTTCGACCGGTAGCCCGGCTCGCGCGCGACCCCGCGGATCTCGACGAGCCCGTCGGCGATCTCGGGCACCTCGAGCTCGAACAGCGTCTTGATCAGCTCGGGATCTCGGCGCGACAGGATCACCTGCGGGCCCTTCGTACCGGAGCGCACCTCGGTGATGACCGCCTTGATGCGGGAGCCCTGCTCGTAACGCTCACCGTCGACCTGCTCGGAGCGGGGCAGCAGCGCCTCGACCTTGCCGAGGTCGACGAGCACGTTGTTCCGGTCACCAGCCTGCTGGACGATGCCCGTCACGACCTCGCTGACGCGGTCGATGTATTCGTCGTACATCATTGCGCGTTCAGCCTCGCGGATCCGCTGCAGGATCACCTGCTTCGCGGTCTGCGCGGCGATGCGCCCGAAGTCGTCCGGGGTGACGTCCGCGCGCTTGACCTGGCTCTCCGGGATCTCTGACCAGTCGACCTCGAGCTCGTCATCCGAGATGAGGGTGTGTGACCGCTCGCCGGTCTCAACCTCGAGCGCCTCGAGCTCCTCGAGCTTGCGCTCGCGCGCCTCCTCGACCAGCCGCTCCTCGACGTCCCCAGGCAGCTCGATCGAGAAGACACGGAAGTCGCCGGCCTCGTCCAGTTCGACGGTGGCGTGTCGCGACGCGCCCGGCATCTTCTTGTACGCGGCGAGAAGGGCGTCCTCCAAGGCTGCAACGAGCGTGCCCTGCTCGATGCCCTTGTCGCGCTCGATCTCCCGAACCGCCTCGATGATCTCCTGGCTCATCTCTCTACCCTTCGTCGATCAGGTTGCCCCGCACGATCGTCTCGTACGGGATGTCCAGCTCGGCGCCGTCGACGCCGACCCTCACCGCCCGCTCCCCCGCCTCGACCACGGGTCCTCGAAACTTGCTGCGACCCGAGATCGGCTCGCTCGTCCTCACAATGACCGTGCGCCCGACGGCGTTGCGGAAGTGCGCGGGGGTGCGCACGGGCCGCTCGAAGCCGGGCGAGGAGACGTCGACGGCGTAGCGGTCGAGGTAGGGCCGCAGCAGGTCGGTCACCCTGGCGCAGAGAGCGAGGTCGACACCCTGGGGATGGTCGACGTAGACCGTGAACCGCTCCCGGCCGCTCAGCTCGAGGGCGAGCACCTCCACGCCTGGCAGCCCGGACTCGACGCGCTGGCTGATCTCTCGCTGCAGCTTTCTCTCCTCTTCGTGGACGCTCGCCATCTCGCTCCCATCAAAAGAAAAGGGCGCAACGCGCCCATTTCTCCGAACCGGTGAAATGTGGTGTCCGAATCATAGCGACTGCAGGGCTTCATTGACACCGCGGATTCGGACGTTCAGGATCCCGGCGGCGCGGCTTGAGTCGAGTGCGACGTTGCGTGCACGGCCGACTTCCGGGCTCTGCGCGCCGCGGACCTCGCTGGGGTCGCGACCCTGCGCGGCAGCGAGCAGACGGGCCAGCTCGAGGCGGCTCAGGGCGTCCGGGCCCGCGACGTGGAGCCTCCCCGTCAACTCGGTCTCCGCGAGCTCGAGGAGCGCCTCGGCCAGGTCGCCGACGTGGAGCGGGGTGCGGACCTCGTCGCGGTAGAAGGCAATGTCGCGTCGGAGCGCGAGCGCCTCCTGCCGCCCGGGCTTGCCGACGAGAAGCGACGTGCGGACAACGAGCGCCTCGGGGTGCAGCTCGGCCACGAGCCGCTCCGCCGCGAGCTTCGCCTCGCCGTAGAGCGAAACGGGCCGCGGCTCGTCGTCCTCGCGGTAGCGGCCCTCCCGCTCGCCGCCGAAGACCAGGTCGGTCGAGAGATGGAGGAGGCGCGCGCCTGCGCGGTGTGCCGCGCGGGCGACGTTGCGCGACCCCTCGACAACGGCCGACCAGACCTCGTCGTCGGCCTGGCGGTAGGCAGTGTGGATGACGACCGCCGGGCCTTGCTTCAGGAGCGTGCGCGCGGTGTCGTTCTCGTCGCGGATGTCGAGGCGAACCGGGCGGGCGCCCGGCGGGGGCCGGTTGAACCAGGTCGCGAAAACCTCCCACCCGCGCGCCTGAGCTCGTGCGGCGACCTCGGAGCCGAGGTAGCCCGCACCGCCGGTGACGAGAAGCCTCATCCGAGCACGATCGTGACGGGGCCGTCGTTGACCAGCTCGAGCTCCATCCGGGCGCCGAAGACACCGGTCTCGACAGGGACGCCGAGCCCGCGCAGCGCCGCGCAGAAGAGTTCGTAGAGCGGCTGCGCCTGCTCGAGCGGCGCGGCGTCGGCGAAGCTCGGCCTGCTGCCCTTCCCGGTGTCTGCGATCAGCGTGAACTGGCTGACGACGAGCGCCGAGCCGCCCGCGTCGAGCAGGCTGCGGTCGAACCTCCCCGCGTCCTCGAACACTCGCAGCCGCGCAACCTTCCCGGCCAGTCGCTCCGCCTCGTCGGCACGGTCGCCGCGAGCCACCCCGAGCAGGACGCAGAGGCCCGAGCCGATCGTGCCGGCGATCTCGCCTCCCGTGCTCACGCGTGCCCGCGAGACCCGTTGGCAGACAGCCCTCATCTCGCGCGCAACTCTCCTTGACGGAGGGATCGTGGGGATGGCCAAGCCGGCTCCGCCTGCCGGCGCCGAGGGCGGCACCTGTCCGCGGCCCGGATCGCTGTTCGGGCGTGAGGGCCGGCTCGCGCCCGGGCAGCACGAGACCTGGGCTGGGAAGGAACCGGCTCGCAGCACCTCTTCGAGCACGCCCGGATCAGCTCGGTCGTGCGCCCGCGCCGCGCAGACCAGGCGTCGGGCCGCCGTGAGATCCGGCCCGATCCGACCGCGAACCCTGCAACTACTCGAGGTCGAGGATCCGTGAACTGTACGTCTTGCTCTCGGGGCGAAGCGAGCTCGCGAGCTTGTAGTGCCCGTTTGCCTCCGCGTCGTTGCCCCGCTTTTCCAGGCAGCGCCCGAGGGCATAGTGGGCGTAGTCGTCGGCGGGCGCGAGCTCGAGGATCTTGCGGAACTCGCTCTCCGCCTCCTCGTAGCGCTGGATGCGGAAGTACGCAATCCCGAGCGCCTCGCGGATCGAGGCCTTCTCCGGCTCCCGCCGCTTCGCCTTCTCGAGCGCGACGGTCGCCTGGGCAGCCATCCCCTGCTCGAGGTGGGCGCGACCCTTCTGGAAGAGGTTGTAGGTGGACTCGCTCATTGGGACCGCAGGTACGGAAAGTTCTCCCTGATCAAGTCAACCGGATACGTCAAGTCGCGGGTCTTCCCGATCTCGATGCCGGCAATCATCTCCCCCGCGTCGATCGCCTGCTGCACCACGACGGCGAGCTCGTAGGGAGCCCGCTGGTCGCCCGGCAGAGCGGCGACGAGCGGTTCGGCGAGGGCCCAGAGCGGGGCGCCCGCGAGCGGATTGGCGGGGTCGTCGTCGA
>JBHEMK010000046.1:0-20031 GCA_046262635.1 Gaiellaceae bacterium | reverse complement strand
TCTCGGAGCTTGCCCGCGTGCACGTGTTCTGCGACGACTGGGAGCAGTCGAGCCACGGAGGCGAGGTCGCAGCGGCGGTCGAGGCGGGTGCGCTCCGACGTGAGGACGTCACCGAGCTCGGAGCGGTGCTCATCGGCGAGGACGAGGGCCGTCGGGGCGAGGAGGACGCGACCGCATTCGACTCGACCGGTCTCGCCATCCAGGACCTCGCGGTTGCGCTCGCCGCGGTCGAGCGGGTGGAAGAGCTCGGCGACCTTGCCCGGATCGAGCTTTAGAGCAGGCGCGCCGGGTCGAACAGCGCGAGACGCGGGTCATCCTCTCGGCCGAGGATCGCCTGCGCGACGAGGTCGCCGCAGGCGAAGCCGGGGATGTTGCCGTGGCCGGAATAGCCAGCGGCCACCCAGACGCCGTCGCGGCCCGGAACCCGCCCCACCAGCGGCAGGAAGTCCTGGGTCAGCCCGAAGATGCCGGCCCACCGGTAGGCGATCGGCGGCTCGTAGCCGACGAGCTCTCGCATGAAGCCGCTCAGCGCCTCCTGGATCACCGGCGTCGTCGTCTCCTCGTCGGTGAGCTCGTCCATGATCGAGAAGTCGCGGAAGCCGCCGAGCACGACGCGCCCGTCGGCGAGCTGCTGCCAGTAGTCGAACCCCTGGCGTGCGTAGTGGGGGCAGTCGAACAGCCGCTCCGGGAGCGGCTCCGTCGCGATTACCTGGCCCCGGGCAGGCCAGATCGCGTCATCGAGGGAGGGCAGCAGACCGCGGCCGTACCCGTCGGTCGCGATGATGATCTGCTCGGCGTCGGGCTGGTCGAGCGATTGGATCCGGCTCGACTCGCGAAGCTCGGCGCCTGCTTCGGCGGCCATCGCCGCCAGCCGCCGGACGAAGCGCGCTGGCTGCAGCGTGCCGTCGTTCGGATGGAAGATGGCGCCTTGGAAGCCGGCGAGCGTCACTTCGCGCCATTCGGCCGCGAAGCCGTCCACGCGCAGCGCCTCGTACTCGGCCTGGATCTGTTCGCGCTCCTCGGCGTCGGCGGCGAGCCGGAGGCTACCCGTGCGGCGGAACGCGTCGCCTGCAAGCTCCTCGAGACGGTCCTGGGCCCGGTCAGTCCAGCACCAGTAGTCCTTCGCAGCAGCCGCGCCATAGGCCTCTCGGGCGACGTCGTAGCGGGTCGCGCCCCCGCTGAGGGCGAAGCCGCCGTTGCGCCCGCTCGCGCCGGAGGCGATCTGCCGCGCCTCGTGCACGCGCACGCGCAGCCCTGCCTGCGCGAGCGTCAGCGCCGCCGAGCAGCCGGTGACGCCGCCGCCGATCACCGCCACGTCGACGCTCCCGTCGTGGTGTGTGGAGGCGATGGACGGCGCAGGCTCGTCGTCGAACCAGTACGAACCGATCACCCCGACGATGCTAGCTGGACGTGCCGTGGAGTCCACCAATCACGAAGCCGTCGACTGCGCGCTCGATGAGGCGGCCGTCATCCCGCGTGCCCTCGATGGATCGACGGACAGACCGCGCAATGGCAACATTGAGACGGGCTCCGTCATTCGGCGGGCTCGACCGTGCCGACCATCCGATCAGGAGGCTCAGCGAGCGATGTCCCGCTTCACGATCAAGAATCTCAAGGAGATCGAAGACTCCGCCGGCGAGCGGGCACCGGATGTCGAAGCGCGCTTCGCGCGCAAGCACCTCGACTCCGAGCACCTCGGCGTCAGCTACTTCCGTTACGCCCCCGGCTACCGCGCGCCGATCGGCCACAGCCATCGCGAGCAGGAGGAGGCATACGTCGTCGTCGACGGCTCTGGCCGGATGAGGCTCGACGACGAGATCGTGGAGCTTCGCCGGTGGGACGTCGTTCGCGTGGCGGCGGCGACCGTTCGCGGGTTCGAAAGCGGACCGGACGGCCTCGAGATCTTGGCCGTTGGGGCCGACCGCCCAGAGGGCGGCGACGGCGTTTCCGTGCCGGATTGGTGGACCGAGTAGGAGTCTCGACTCCGCTCGCGCGGCGGCCGACTCGTGAGCGATCAGGTGCTCGTGGACGTCCCGCACCGCCGAGCGAGCCTCGCGGGCGCAGGAGAGCGGGCGAGCGGCCCGCGGCCGCCACCGCGCGACCCGGGCGAGGCCCCCCGGCTCCTGATGATTCTGACCGCGCTCGACAGACCCGAGGCAGTGACCCAGAAGGCGAAGCTCCGCAGCGCACAGGGTGAGGTCTGGCTGAGACGTCTGCCCGACCTCACCCGAGCGGTGGAGTGCGACCGGGGCGTGGTCGTCGGCGCGACGATCCACGGCGGTTCCGAGTCCCACGTCGCCTCGGCGACGACGCTCGACGGCCTCGCGCGGTTCGTGAAGCTCGAGCTCCCTGGCGCTCCCTCCTTCGCCACGGAGGTCCGGACACTCAACGCGGCAGGCGGGCGCGGGTGCGTGGGAGTGCTCCACCCCACGACGCCGAGCGGAAGGCGATGCTTCAGGAGCGGCTTGGGCCGACGATCACCGCGTCGGGTCTCTCCGTCGAGTCACAAATCGAGATCCTCTGCGCCGATCCTCGAGGAGGCGTTGCCGAGGCGGCGGCCTTCGATCCGGACGCCGGCGTCGTCGTTGACGGCGACGCTCCCGGGGGGAATTGCTCTTCACGCTTCGGACGGCGCAGCGAGGTGGCGCGAAGACTTCAAGTCGGTCGATCCTGAGACGTTCTTCGGCGAGCGCGGGTTCCGACCTCGGCATCTCTCGATGCGCGGGCGGAGCAACGATCTCCTCGCAGGCGATCCGCTCCAGCGCGGGCGCGAACCGTGCATCCTCCTCTCGCGCCCTGCCGACGTGGCTCAGCAGCCGATTTGAGACTGGGGATTCGTCGAGCGTGTCTCGACCGGACTCCACGCTCTGCAGGTCGGAGCAGAGCACATCGGCCGAGAGACGCTCGGCGTGGCACGCCCCTGGTCGCGGTGAGCTGCCGCATTCGCCCAGCTGCTGTCGCGCTAAGCTCGCTCCTCCCCCAACGCGAGTTCACACGTAACAAAGGGCCTGGAACGACCGGCGATGGATCTCGCAGGGACCGAGCGCACGGACGACCGCCGAATGGCCGGGGGTGATGTAGCCGACGTGCGAGGCGAAGCCGTACTGTGGATAGAGCGCGTCCAGCCGACGCATCAGCCTGTCGCGGGTCACCTTCGCGATGATCGAGGCGGCCGCGATCGCCGCGCTCTTCTCGTCGCCGTCGACGACGGCCCGGTGCTCAGGCGCGGTCGGGCCGAGCCGGAAGCCGTCGACGAGGCAGGCCTCGGCCGGCGGCGCGAGCGTGCGCAGCACGGCCCGCAGACCGGCGAGGTTCGACCTGTGCAGCCCGTACCGGTCGATGTCGCCGGGCGGAATCACACGGACGGCGATCTTCTCGGCGCAGCCGAGGACAGCACGGAAGAGCCCCTCGCGCCGCTGCTCGGTGCACTGCTTCGAGTCGTTCAGGAGGGCGAGCGGCCGCACCCTGTGGTCGCGGAGGCAGCCGTAGTCGAGCAGCACGCCAGCGACGACGAGCGGCCCGGCGAGCGAGCCGCGGCCCGCCTCATCCGCACCCGCAACGAACCGCGCTCCGATCCTGCGGTCGAACTGGAGGAGCTTCGCGCCGGTCCGCTTCGCCATCGGGCCGAGAATACCGCCGCGGCCAGCCGGCCTCAGTTGAGAGCGGTCTACCTCTTGTCGCCCACGGGGACGGCCGCCCCGGCGGGCGTGTCCACCGCGGACTCGTCCGCCTCTGTCCCGACCGCAACTGCGGCCGTTTCGATCGCCACGGGCTCCTCGAGCTCGGCGGGCGCCACGGGCTCGGCCGCGACTACCCGGGGCGCGCTTGCCCGCGACGCCTTCTCGGCGCCCGAGTAGCGCTTCTCCCGGACCCGCGCCTTCTTGCCGACCTTGCCCCGCAGGTAGTAGAGCTTTGCCCGGTTGACGTCACCGATCGCGGTGACCTCGATCTTCTCGATCTTCGGCGAGTGGAGCGGGAACGTACGCTCGACGCCGACGCCGAACGACTGCTTGCGGACGGTGAACGTCTCGCGCACCCCGGAGCCCTGGCGTTTGAGGACGATGCCCTCGAAGACCTGGACGCGGCGGCGCTGACCCTCGATCACCTGAAAGTGGACGCGCACCGAGTCGCCCGCCTTGAACCGCGGGAGCCCGCCGCGCAGCTGACCGCGCTCGAGTGTCTCGATGATGTTGCTCATAAGCGAGGGGACGGCCTTCGGCCGACGTCGAATGGTAGCGAAGCGCGTCGGACCCCGCGCGGCTACAGGCGTTGAAGCACGAGGCGGATCTCGTCGCGGCCGACCGGGAGAATGTCCTCGACGCGCACGGGCCGACGGCCGAGGCGCAGCGTGTCACCGACCGCGGGCGGCCCCTCGAGGGTCATCCGCCCTGTCGAGACGACCTCGCCCTCTTCACGCTCCTCGTAGGTGCAGACGACGGCCATTTCGAGAAGACCCGGTCCCCCGGACGGACTGACCCCCAGATCGTGACAAAGAGAGGCCGAGAGGGCCGCGTTTTCGTCGGCGATACCGACCGGTTCTGCCGCTCGCGCGGAGCGACCGCCCGATACCACGTCCTCCTACTCGCGCGCCCCCTCGGCGCTGCCAGCAAGCTAGCGCGGAACGCCGTCGATCGCAGCTCCAAACCGCGAAAAAGTCGCTCTTTGCGACCTTAAGGGAAGCCGATCCGATTGGGCGGCCAGTATGTGAAGAAGACTTTGCCGATCAGGTTCTGCCGCGGAACAGCCCCCCAACGCCGGGAATCGCACGACTGGCCACGGTTGTCGCCCATGAAGAAATAGTCCCCTTTCGGCACGTGCCAGGTTTTGTTCCGGTTCTCCACGTCCTGCTGCCGGCGAAACTGCTGGACGTACGGCTCGTCGAGCTTCTTGCCGTTGATCCAGATGTAGCCATTGGCGTCCTCGTGGATCGTATCGCCGGGAAGACCGATCAGCCGTTTCACGAATGTCCCGCCTGCGCCGCACGCCTGCAGGGCGGCCGGCGGCGTGTTGAAGACGATGATCTCCTTCCGGTGCGGGCTGCGGAACCGGTAGATGAGCCTGTTTGCGAGCACCCGGTCGGAGAAGCGGGCCTCGCAGTAGGGCGCCGGCCTGGCGCAGTGCAGCGTCGGCTCCATCGAGGAGGACGGGATCCGGTACGGGTTGACGACCCACGCTTTGATCGCGAGCACGATCGCGACCGCCCCCGCGATCGTGATCGCCCAGTCGAGTGCGACCCGCCAGCCGTGCGGCATGTTCGGGAAAAAACGGCCGAGCGGATCCTTCACCGAACGTGCTCGTTCCGCCAGGCGGCGATCTTGCCGTGGTCGCCCGAGAGAAGGACGTCGGGCACGGGCCAGCCGCGGAAGTCCGGTGGCCGGGTGTAATGCGGAAACTCAAGGCCGCCACCGAGGTCCTCCGAGAAGCTCTCGTTCTCACCGGAGCCCGCGGCGAGCGCGCCTGGCAGCCGGCGCGCAATCGCGTCGAGAAGCGCCATCGCGGGCAGGTCCCCGTTCGAGAGGACGTAGGGCCCGATCGAGATCGCGTCCGTGCACAGGTGCTCGACGATCCGCTCGTCGAAGCCCTCGAAGCGGGCTGAGAGCAGCGTCAGGACCGGCTCTCGGGCCAGCTCTTCGACGATCGCCTGTGTCAGCGGACGCCCTTGCGGCGTCAGCGCGATCACCGGCCGCTCCCGCAGCTGGGCCCCATAGGCCGCCTGGAGAGCAGCCGCGACGACGTCGACCCGCAGTACCATCCCGGCACCGCCGCCGTACGGCACGTCGTCGACCTGCCCGTTGCGGAGCGGCGTCGTGTCTCGATAGCTGAACAGCCGGAGGTCGAGCTCGGTGCCGAGGACGGCTGCGAGCGGCCGCTGCTCGGTGAGCCAGGCGAACGCATGGGGAACGAGGGTGAAGACGTCGAGCTGCAAAGGGGACGCGGCGCAGAGGTTAGCCGTGGTCCGCGAACCCGGTGGCGACTACGATTCGGCCTCCGACGAGATCGACCTGCCGCACGCAGGCCTCGACGAGCGGCAAAGCGACGCCGGTGTCGAGCTCGAGGACGTCGTTTGCAGGGTACTCGTGGACGTCGGCGACGCGGCCCAGCTCGCGGCCGCCCTGCTCCTCGACCCGCAAACCGACGAGCTGAAAGACGTAATAGGCATCCTCCCCGGCCGGCGGCAGCTCATGGCGGGGGACAGCCAGCTCGGCGCCGCGTTCGACCATGCGGTCGAGGCGGATCACCGGGCGCCCGCGGGCATGCTTCGAGCTCTCGATCCGCGCCGGTTCGCCGGCGGCGTACAGCGTCGCGCCCCTCGCGAACCGCTCGGGCGCGCTGCTCGCCCCTTCGACGACGAAGGAGCCGTCGAGGCCGTGAGACTTGCCGACACGGCCGACCGGAACGAGGTCACTCAACGGAGAACCGCTCGAAGAAGTCGACCGCCTCGTCCCGCGATGCCTGCGGCCACTCGACGGGATAGTCGCCGGTGTTGAGGTCATAGGGCGCCCTGCGCCGCTCGACGCCGGGGCCGAGGAGCGTCCAGTATGCCCCTGGCGCGTCCTCATACGCCATGCCAACGCTGCCGGAGTTGACCACGCGAACGCCGGCGATCGTTCGCTCGAATTGCATGTGAGTATGGCCGCAGACCACAAGCTCGGCTGTGACGCCGCGAAACTGCGCCGCGATGCTCCGCTCCGGCGTCCGCTCGGTGAAGACGTCGAGGTCGTTCTGCGGCGTCGCGTGGCAGAAGAGAACACGCCCGAGGTGGCCGACGTCGAGCTCGATCGTCGGCGGCAGCGCGTGCAGGAACGCGATCTGCTCCTCGGACAAACGGCCCCGCACCCACTCGAGCGCCTCCGCGGGCGCACGGCCCTCCTCCCCCCGCGTCAGCTCGCGGTCGGCGTTGCCGCGCAGCCACCTGACGCGGCTGCCCAGCGCCTGCAGGCGCTCGATCGTCTCCGAGGGGAACGGGCCGGCCGCAACATCCCCACCGAGGACGATCAGCGCCTCAGCGGGGACGTCCGCCAGCACCGCCTCGAGCGCCGGCAGATTGCCGTGGACGTCGTAGAGCGCGGCCACCCGCACGGCGCTAGTCCACGATCTCGAGCTGGACGCGGCGGTCCCCGCGGCCCGCGCCCGCACGCACGATCGTGCGCAGGGCGCGCGCAATCCTGCCGTGGCGGCCGATCACCTTGCCGACGTCGGCCGGGGCCACGTGCAGGCGGAGGAGCAGCCCGTCCTCGTCCTCGACCTGCTCGACGCGCACCGCCTCCGGCTCGGCGACGAGCCGCCGCGCGAGCTCCGCGAGCAGCTCTGACATTACGGCAGGTTCTGGGTCTTCAGGAGCTGCGCGACCGGGTCGCTCGGCTGCGCGCCCTTGCCCAGCCAGTCGCGGACCTTGTCCTCGTCGAACTCGATCAGCGAGGGGTCGTGCTGGGGGTTGTATCGGCCGACGATTTCGATGAACTTGCCGTCACGCGGGGAGCGCGAGTCGGCTACGACGACCCGGTAGATCGGGTTCTTCTTCGAGCCGACCCGTGTCAGCCTCATCTTCACTGCCATGCGGTTACCTCTTCGTCTTCCGTTTTCGCTTGGTCTTCGACTTGCGGGTCGCCGACGGTCGCGGGGCGCCGTTGGTCGACCCCTGCGCCTGGGTCTGCCCGGGCAGCGCCGGCATCCTGCCGCTTCCCATCTGCTTCATCATCTTGGCCATCTGCTTGCGCCCCTCGATCAGCTGGTTGACCTGCTCGACCGAGGTGCCGCTGCCGGCCGCGATCCGCCTGCGACGCGAGCCGTCGATCACGTGCGGGACGCGCCGCTCGTGCGGCGTCATCGACAGGATGATTGCCTCAACCTGGCCGAGCTGCCTGTCGTCGACCTGGTCGAGGCCTTCCAGCTGCTTCCCAAGCCCGGGAATGAGCTTGATGATCCCCTGCAGCGGACCCATCCGGCGCAGCATCTTGTAGCTCTTGAGGAAATCGTCGAAGGTGAACTCGCCGCGCAGCATCCGCGCCTCGAGCTCGCCCTGGTCGTGCTCGTCGACCGCGGCCTCGGCACGCTCGATCAGGGTCAGGACGTCGCCCATGCCGAGGATCCGCGAGGCCATCCGGTCGGGGTGGAAGTACTCGAGGTCGGCGAGTTTCTCGCCGGTCGAGGCGAGCTTGATCGGCTTGCCCGTCACGGCCTTCACCGAGAGGGCCGCGCCGCCGCGAGCGTCACCATCGAGCTTCGTCATGATCACGCCGTCGAATGCGACCCGGGCCTGGAAGGCCTCCGCGACGTTGACGGCCTCTTGACCGGTCATTGCGTCGAGCACGAGCAGGACGTTGTGCGGCTTCGCCTCGGTGCGGATGTCGGCGAGCTCCTCCATCAGCGCCTCGTCGATCTGCAGGCGGCCGGCAGTGTCGAGGATGACGACGTCGCGGTGATCCGCTTTGGCGCGCTCCAGCCCGTCCCGAACAGCCTTGACGGGGTCGGAGCGCTCCTCAGCGTAGACCGGCACCTGGATTTGCATGCCGAGCTGCTGCAGCTGATCGATCGCGGCGGGTCGCTGGAGGTCGGCGGCGACGAGTGCCGGGCTCTTCCCCTCCCTGCCGAGGAGCAGCGCCAGTTTGGCGGCGCCGGTCGTCTTGCCCGAGCCCTGGAGGCCTGCGAGCAGGATCACGGTCGGCGGCCGTGGCGAGAAAGCGAGCTTCGATGAGCCGGAGCCCATCAGTTCCGTCAGCTCCTCGTGCACGATCTTCACCACCTGCTGGCCAGGGGTGAGGCTCTTCTGGATCTCGGCCCCAGTCGCCCGCTCGCGCACGTGCGCGACAAACTCCCTGACCACCTGGAAGTTGACGTCCGCCTCGAGCAGCGCCAGTCGGATCTCACGCATCGCGCGGGAGATCGCCTCGTCGTCGAGCTTGCCTCGGCCCCGCAGGTCGCCGAGGGCGTGCTGGAGCTTGTCGGAAAGGGTGTCGAACACGGCAGAACAGTGTACGTGCGTCCGGGCTGACGCCCGCTTGGTGGCGCTCGCGGCTTTCAAGCGTGCCCCCTGCGACCTAGACTGGGCGCATGGCCGCTTGTGCGAGATGCGGCGAGCAGAGCCCGCCGTCAGCCAACTTCTGTCTCGCCTGCGGGGCGCCCTTCGCCGCGCGTGCCCCCGCGCCGCCGTCAGCACGCAAGACGGTGACCGTGCTCTTCTGCGACGTCGCCGATTCGACCAAGCTTGGCGAGCAGCTCGATCCCGAGTCGCTGCGAGGCGTGATGATGCAGTGGTTCGACGCCATGCGGGCAGTGCTCGAGCGCCAAGGGGGCACGGTCGAGAAGTTCATCGGCGACGCAGTGATGGCCGTCTTCGGCGTCCCCCAGGTACACGAAGACGACGCGCTGCGGGCGGCCGCCGCGGCCGCCCACATGCAGGCTGCGGCCGGCCTGCTCTCCGAGAAGCTCGAGCGGCAGTTCGGGCTCGAGCTGCTGATCAGGATCGGCGTCAACACCGGCGAGGTCGTCGCGGGCGATCCCACCGCAGGCCAGGCGCTCGTCACCGGCGACGCCGTCAACGTGGCGAAGCGCCTCGAGCAGGCGGCGCCGGCCGGCGGTGTCCTGATCGGCGAACAGACCCGCCGCCTCGTGGCCAACGCCGTCGTCGTGGAGCGGGCCAAGGACCTCTCCTTGAAAGGGAGGTCGCAGTCGGTCGAGGCCTGGCGGCTCGTCTCGGTGGTGCCGGAGGCGCCCGCCTTCGCCCGGCGGCTCGACAGCCGGCTGATCGGCCGCGAGCGCGAGCTGGCGCTGCTGCGCGCCGAGCTCGACGGCGTCGCCGAGGCGAAGACCTGTCGCGTCGTCACGGTGATCGGAGCCGCCGGGATCGGAAAGTCGCGGCTCTTCGCGGAGCTCGCAACCGTTGCGAAGGACGCCGTCGTTCGGACGACGCGGTGCCTGCCCTACGGCGACGGCATCACCTTCTGGCCGCTGGCCCAGCTCGTCCGCAACATCGGTGGCGAGAAGCGAGTCCGCGAGGTGCTGGCCCGCGAGCCGGACGGCGAGCTCGTGGCCGAGCGCCTGCTCGGCGCGACCGACGCAGGCGGCGAGGAGGGCTCGAGCGAGGAGACCTTCTGGGCCGTCCGGCGGCTGCTCGAGGCGATCGCGGCGAACCGTCCGCTCGTGCTCTGCGTCGAGGACCTGCACTGGGCCGAGCCGACGTTCCTCGACCTGCTCGAGTACATCGCCGGCTGGAGCCGCGACTCGCCGATTCTGCTGCTCTGCAGCGCGCGCCCCGAGCTGCTCGAGGAGCGGCCCGGCTGGCGAAGCCTCGGCACGACGATGACCCTTTCGCCGCTGACCGAGCAGGAGTCCGAGACGCTGCTCGAGGAGCTGACCGTGGAGGTCGAGCTGTCAGTGGACGCGCGGGAACGGATCCGCGAGGCCGCTGAAGGTAATCCCCTCTTCGTCGAGCAGATGGCGGCGATGCTCGCCGAAGACGGAGGCCAGGCCGTGGCGGCGATCCCCCCGACGATCCAGGCACTGCTGGCTGCGCGGCTCGACCGGCTCGCGCCGCGAGAGCGGGCGACGGTCGAACGCGCCGCCGTGATCGGGAAGGAGTTCAGCCGCGGCGCGGTCGTCGAGCTCCTGGACGGTGAGGAGCGCAGCGGGCTCGGGACGATCCTGCTCGGGCTGATCCGCAAGGACCTGATCCAGCCCGACCGGAAGACGGTGGCCGGCGACGACACCTTTCGCTTCCGCCATGTCCTCGTGCGCGACGCCGCGTACTCGGGCATGCCGAAGGAGCGCCGCGCGGAGCTGCACGAGCGCGCGGCAGGGTGGCTCGAGGCGAATGAGGCGGGCGACGAGCTCCTCGGCTATCACATCGAGCAGGCGTTTCGGTACCGCGAGCAACTCGGCCTCCGGGACGCGCGCGCTCTCGAGCTCGCAGCCCGAGCGGCGGAGCTACTGGCGCGCGCCGGCCACCGCGCGTTCGCCCGCGACGACATGCCGGCGGCAACACGCCTCCTCGACCGCGCCGCCGCGCTCGCGATCGAGTCTCCGCCGCCCCTCGAGCTCGAGCGCATGCGCTCGAGCTCGCTCTGGTCAATCGGCGAGCTCACACGTGCCGACGACCTGCTCGACACCGTGATCGCGCGCGCTTCAGCAAGCGGCGACCGACGCGAGAAATGGCTTGCCCGGCTCGAGGTCGCGGGCCGGCGAACGGTGACGGAACCGGAGGGCGGGCTCGACGATCTGCTCGACGTCGCGGAGCAGGCGGCGCGCGTGTTCGACGAGCTCGGCGACTCAGCCAGCCAGGCGCGTGCGTGGCGGTACATCTCGGTCGGCCACCGGCTCCGCTGCCGGTTCGCACTCGCCCAGCAGGCAAGCGAGCTCGCGCTCAGATTCGCGGCGCGCGCAGGCGCGACCCATGAGGAAGCGCGACTTGTGGATGAACTCTGTACCGCGCTGCTCTACGGACCCGCTCCGGCGGACGAGGCCACGACCCGCTGCGAGCAGATGCTGACGGCCGCGAGCGAGAGCCAGCTGATGGAGGCGAACGTCCTCAGTTCGCTCGCCGGGCTCCGCGGCCTCCGGGCCGAATTCGACGAAGCCCAGGCGCTCGCCCGACGGGCGCGTGCGATCTACGAGGCCCTCGGGCTGCGGTTCGCAGTCGCCGGCCTGACGCAGATCAACGGAACGAACCTCCTGCTCGCGGGAGATGCAGACGCCGCCGAACGAGAGCTCAGGGAAGGGTTCGCGATCTTCGCGGGCGTCGGCGCGCGGGGACTTCAGGCGGCCCACCTCGCACACGCCCTGGTCCGGCAGGAGCGCCTCGAAGAGGCGGAACTGTTGGTGGCAGAGGCGGAGAGCCTCGCCGGGGGCTCTGACGTCGCACCGCAGATCCTCGTCCGAACGGCACGCGCCCGGCTGATGGCCGCGGGGGGCTCGCACGACGACGCCCTGGCTGCGGCCGCGGGGGCCGTCGAGCTCGCGTCGGAGACGGACGCCCTGGTCGTCCGGGCCGACGCGGAACTTCTGCACGCAGAGGTGCTGTCGACCGCGGGCCGTCAGGACGACGCGGCGGAGGCCGCTCAACGCGCGCACGACCTGTACGTGCAGAAGCAGCATCTTCCGGGGTCGACCGCCGCCCAGGCGCGGCTGTCCTCGCTCAGCGCCGCGCTAGGCAGCGCCCCGCTGACCGAGTAAGGTCGGAGAGCCGCGAGAGGAGGAGAAGACGATGGAAGACAGCGGGAGCACCAAGCGGTTGAAGCCGGTGACAGGCACCTACAAGCCGCGGGCGGCCGAGCGCCTCGAGATCACTCCCAGCGCCGGCTTCGACCGTGCGTTCAAGGTCGCCCTGGAGAAGGCCCGGGAACAATGGGGGGCTCCGAACGAGGTGGCGGTCAACATCCACACCCAGGCGCGGATCGACATCTGGAACCCCGGCGGCGTCGGAATGTACATGGTCACTCTCAGCCCGAAGTAGGCGCAACGGGTCGGAGGGCCGGACCGGCAGGCCCCGGCCCTCGCTATCGTCGCACCCTCACGTCGAGGAGGATCGCATGGCTACGTCAGGGCACGGCGGCAGGGAAGTGCGGGGCAAGGCTCCCGCCCGGGAAGGCTTGTCGCACCACGAGGGATTCAACGAGGCGCTGGAGGACGCGCTGCAGAACATCGGGCTTGCGGCCGGCACCTATCACGCGAGGATCCAATTCGAGGCCGAGGTCACGGTCACAAACCCCGGCGGCGTCGGCGTCTACCACGCCGTGCTGACCACGGTCTGACCGACCTCGACCCGGGTCGCGGACCGTTGAGCGCGATCCCACCACCACGGGGTATCCACGGCGGCCTGAGCGGGCGAGCGGCACGAGCCAAGACGCCCCAGGCGGCGGCAGGGCAGCCGGCGGCGCTCCGGTCCCCGGAGAAGGCCGGAGCCCGCGGCCCAGATCGCGCCGTCCGCCCGCGTCCGTGAAGGCCTTGGAGCCGACGCGCGCTGCTCGAGGACGCTCTCGAGATCGGCTTCGCGGGCTGGACGGGCGCGAGACCCACGCCCGCGGCACCTCGACCGCGAGGGCTGCCGGGAAGCGCGGCGACGAGCAGCGTCGGAAGTGATCGGTTCCGGCGAGATCCGCCGCGACGTGCCATGGGAGTCAGCACGAGCGGTGCCCGATCAGAAGACTTAGCCCGAGAGGAGCGCGCGAGCGAATTCGTGCGGGTCGAACGGCCGCAGGTCATCGAGCGCCTCGCCGACGCCGATCAGCTTCACCGGCAGCCCGAGCTCGTAGGCGATCGCGACCGCGATCCCCCCCTTGGCCGAGCCATCGAGCTTCGTCAGTGCGACGCCTGTCACCCCGACAGCCTCTCCAAAGATTCGGGCCTGCTGCAGGCCGTTCTGGCCGGTGGTCGCGTCGACGACGAGCAGCGTCTCGTGCGGCGCCCCCGCGAGCTTGCGCTCGATCACGCGGCGGACCTTCGACAGCTCCTCCATCAGGTTCGTCTGCGTGTGGAGGCGTCCGGCCGTATCGACGATCACGACGTCCCGGCCGCGTGCCCGCGCAGCTTCGAGAGCGTCGTAGGCGACCGCCGCCGGATCGGCGCCGCGCTCGGAGCCGACGAAGTCGGCGTCCGCCCGCTTCGCCCAGATCTCGAGCTGCTCTTCGGCGGCGGCGCGGAACGTATCGGCTGCGGCAACCACGACCGAATGCCCGTGCTCGTTGAGCCGGGCCGCGAGCTTGCCGATCGTCGTCGTCTTGCCCGTCCCGTTGACGCCAACGACCAGGACGACGCTCGGCCGCTCCTGCACGCGGAGGATGCCTGGGTCACCGAAGAGCTCAGCGATCTCGCCCGCGAGCGCTCCGCCGAGATCGCCGACCTCGCCACGAGCCTCCAGCCGACGCACGAGCTCGGCCGTAGCCGGCACCCCGACGTCGCCTTGGATCAGCGCCTCCTCAAGGCGCTCCCACGCGGTCTCGTCCGCGGGATCGAAGGCCGCGGCCGCGATCTGATCGGTCAGCGCCCGGCGGCTCTTCGAGAGCGAATCGCGCAGGCGCGCGAGCATGCCGTCGCGCCGATCCGCCGGCTCCGGCTGCGCGCCGGGCTCCCCCAGCAGCTCTCCCCAGCTCCGCGCCACGCGCGCACCTTAGCGGCGGTGGTGGGAGACCCCGGGGCCATCAAGACCAAGTGCTGAGATCCGCGCCTCGACGTGCGCATGCTGCCACGCCTGCTCCGGGCGCCTCTCGCGGCCATGTTGAAACGAGCCTAGGCCGAGACGGCCGCGTCCTCGCGCGGCAGCCGGCGGGAGACGATCTGCGAGATGCCGTCGCCGCCCATCGTGACGCCGTACAGGACGTCCGCAGCCTCCATCGTCCGCTTCTGATGCGTGATCACGACGAACTGGGCCCGGTCCGCGTATCGGCGCAGCAGCTGGACAAAGCGACCGATGTTGGTGTCGTCGAGCGCCGCCTCGACCTCGTCGAGCAGGTAGAAGGGGCATGGGCGCGCGAGGAAGAGGGCGAAGAGGAACGAGATCGCGCCGAGCGCCTTCTCGCCGCCGGAGAGCAGCGAGAGCCGCGTCACCTTCTTGCCGACGGGACGCAGCTCGATCTCGATCCCGGGGAGCTCCTCGTCGTCCTCGAGCTCGGTCAGGCGCAGACGCCCCTCGCCGCCCGGAAAGAGGGTGCCGACGATCTCGGAGAAATTCGTCTGAACGGTCTCGAAGGTCTCGGTAAACAGGCTCTCGACAGTCTCGGCAAGCTCCGAACGGAGCTTCTCGAGCTCGGCGAGGCTCGCCTCGAGGTCGGCCCGTTGTGTCACCAGCTCCTCGAGCCGCCCCTGCTCGGCCGCGTACTCCTCCTTGGCGAGCGGGTTGACCGCGCCGAGTGCGTCCCGTCGGCGCTCGAGGCGCTCGAGCTTCTGCGCGAGCTCCTCCCTCGAACCCTCGACCTGCGCCGGCTCTGCGCCCGCCGCCTCCAGCCGGCGGCGGGCTTCGTCGGCCTCCGCCTCGACCCGGGCGACCTCGACGTCGATCGCGCCGAGGCGCTCCCCTGCCTCCTGCGCCGCGCGCCGGAGCTCGACCTCGGCCGCCCCGAGACGGCGGAGCTCGCCGCCGAGCTCGCCGGTGCGGCTGCCTCCGGCGTCGACGCGGGCCCGCAGGGGCCCCTCGGAACGGGAGAGCGCACCGACGGCCCCGAGCAGAGTCTCGTCGAGCCGCGCCGCGCCGGCGCTGAGACGCGCGAGCAGGTGCGGGAGCGCGCGCCGGCGGCCGGCGCGAACGGCAGCGTCGATTCGCGCGCCTTCGGCCTCGCGGGCCCGCAGACCCGCCGAGGTCGCTTCCTCGGCGGCAGCGTCGGCGGCGGCGACGAGCATCCGCGCCTCTCGGCGGAGCGTGTCGGGATCACCGGCAGGCTCGAGCTCGTCCGGCGCGCCGCCGAGGCGCAGGAGATCCCGCTCAGCGGCATTGGCACCTTCGGTTGCGGCGGCGACCGCGCGGCGCAGCTCGCCCTCCCGGCAGCCCAGTTCCTTCAACGCGGCGCCAAGATCACCCGTGCGGTCAGGGACGGCGAGCCGCTGCTCGAGCCCTTCGACGAACGGAGCGGTGAGGGCTGCCTCGAGCCGCCTCGCCGCGGCCGCGGCTCGCCGCAGCGTGTGCGGGCTCGCGCGAGGCGCGCGGAGCCGCGGCGCAACCTCGGCGAATGCGGCCTCTGCGGAAGCCGCCCGTTCCTCGGCCTCTGCCGCGGCACGTCCGGCCGTCTGGGCCCGCCGCGCGAGCTCCTTCGCCTCCCGCTCGAGCTCGCGCCGCCTGGCGTCGAGCTCCAGCAAAACCGCCTCCGCGGTCTCGCCCGCGAACCAGAGTTCTCCCCGCTGCGGGTCATAGCCGAAGCCCTCGGGCGTGACGGAGGGAACCCTGGCCGAGAGCAGCTCGTCCTTCGGTACGACCGGTCGCTCGGCGACGAGTTCACGAGGATCGCGGCCGACGAGGACGCGGAGGCTGCCGAGCCCCCTCGCGGCGGCCCGCTCCACCAGCACGAGGCCCGCCTCCAGGTCGTCGGTGAGGAGCGCCGACGCCCACGGTCCGAGCGCGGCCGCCACGGCGCGCTCCGAGCCCGCCTCCACCTCGAGCAGCGAGAGCGCGAGGCGGCCGCCGAGCTCGAGGGCCGCCGGCGGCAAGCCGTCCCGCTCGGCCAGCGAGCGCTCGAGCGTCGCGAGGCGCTCATGCGCTGTCCGCCCTTCCTGGGCGAGCGTGTCACGCTCGTGCACCGTCCTCCGCGCTTCGGCGCGCGCCGCCAGCGCGTCCGCCTCGAGCTCACTCGGCGAGGGCCCGACGGCCGAGGCCTCGGAGAACGCCAGGTCCTCTTGCAGCTGCGCGACCAGCCGCTCGGCCGCCTCACGCCTCGCGGCCAGCCGCCCCCCCTCGTTGCGGAGGCGGTAGAGCTGCGTGAGGTCCCGCTCGCGCGCGCCCGCGGCATCGGTCAGCTCCTCTTCGACCGACACGCGGCGGGAGAGCAGCGCCTCGAGCTTGCGCCGCGCGTCGGCGTGGAGCGCGCGCTCGGCCGACAGAAGCCGGTTCGACGCCCGGCGGGCGCGCTCGGCGCGGAACTCGCGCTCGGTGGCGGCGGCCTGTGCGGCGGCGGCGGCCGCGAGCGCCGCGCGCTCGAGTTCGGCGACCGCGGCCGGCGGCGCGTCCGCCTCCGCCCGTGCCTCCTCGTGCTCGCGCCGCACGCGCTCGAGCAGATCCGTTGCCGACTCGCTGCGCAGCTGGAGCCGGTCAGAGGCACTGCGCAGCCGGTAGAGCGCCTGCATCGCGGCTTCCCGCTTGCCGGCGGCGTCTGCGAGCTCCTCCTCTGCCTGGTTGCGCTCGCCGAGCAGCGCCTCGAGCTTCTCCTGGGTGTGCCTGCGGGCCAGGGCCGCCGCCGTCCGGCGCTGGCCCGCGTCGGCGAGCCGCTCCTCGAGGCGGGCCAGATCGAGGCGGGCGACCAGCGCCTGCAGGCCGGCGATCTCGCCGCGGAGCTTCTCGGCGCGCTCGGCCGCCGTCGCCTGGAGCGCGAGCGGGCGCAGGCGCTTGCGCACCTCGTCCTCTCGGTCGCGCGCGCGTTCGACCTGCGTCGCGACCCGCCCGAGCTTCAGCTCCGCCCGATGCTTGCGGGCCTTGAACTTGCCGAGCCCAGCAGCCTCTTCGATCAGCGCCCGACGCTCGTGCGGCTTGGATGAGAGGATCTCCTCGACCTTGCCCTGGCCGATGATCGAATGCATCCCCTGGCCGAGCCCCAGGTCGGCGAGAATCTCGACGAGGTCGAGCCTCCTCACCGGCACGCGATTAACGAGGTATTGGCCCTCCCCGCCCCGATGGAGCCGCCGCGTGATCGAGAGCTCCGCATAGTCCAGCGGCCCCGCACCGTCGCTGTTGTCGAACAAGAGCTCAACTTCGCAGGAGTCGGCGGGCGTCCGGCCGGTCGAGCCCGCGAAGAGGACGTCGTCGGGCTTCTCCGCACGCAGCTCGCTCGGCGCCAGCGAGCCGGCCGCCCAGACGATCGCATCGGACACGTTGGACTTGCCGGAGCCGTTCGGGCCGACGATGACTCCGACGCCCGGCTCGAGCCGGACCTCGACGGGGGCAGGGAACGACTTGAAGCCACGCAGCTTGATCGCACGAAGATGCACGCGGACGAAACGGTAACGTGGGCCGCGGATGGCGGACGACGTTCGCCGTCAGACACCCGCGAGCGACGAACAGCGCGCAACGCCCAAGCGGCCTCACGCCCGTTCTCGCCGACGCCGCCGGGCAGCCGGTCGAGCGCCCCGACGAACTCCCCGCTCGAACCGGCCACCTCGCCGGAGGAGGAGAGGCCGAGGGCACGTCGCCGATCCGGACGCCGGCGTTGCTGAGGCCCGTGATCGCGAGCTTCTCTGTGACGCCAGGTCGAACGGCCCGCTCGACTCGGCGCTCCGGTGCCATCCAGTCCCAGGTCGGCACCGATCCGACGCACGCGCGTTGCAGGATCTTCCTACTCGGGCGAGACGATCTCCTCGTGGATCTTCGCGAGCGCCTCTTTCGCGGCATCCTGTTCGGCTGCCTTCTTCGAGCTGCCGCTGCCGACGCCGAGGTGATCGCCGTCGATCACCGCGGCGCACGTGAAGCGCCGGTCGTGCGGCGGCCCCTCGACCTCGAGCACCGAGTAGTTCACCTGACGTCCTTGGCGCGCGAGCGCCTCCTGCAGCTCGGTCTTGTGGTCGACGTGAGTCGTGAGCGCATACTCGACGCGGCCGGAGAACGCTCCGACGATCGCCCGCTCGATCCGCTCGAAGCCATGCTCGAGGAACAGCGCGGCCAGCGCCGCCTCGAGCAACGCCGCGAGGACATTGCGGTTGCGGGTCAGCCGCTGCAGCTCCTCGGGCACCGTGTCGAGCGCGCTCTCCCCGAGCCGCCCGTCGAGGCCGAGCTCCCGAGCGACGACGGCACAGCTCGCCCGCGAGACGACGTGCGAGCGGATCTTCGCGAGCCGCCCCTCGGTGAAGTCGGGATAGCGCTCGTAGAGCTCATGGGCGATCGACAGCTCGAGGACGCTGTCACCGAGGAATTCGAGCCGCTCGTACGACTCGGCCCGGTCGACTGCCCACGAGCTGTGCGTGAACACCGGCTCCGCCGCCTCGGCGGGAAGCGCGTCGATGAGCTGCCGAAGCTCGTCCGCCCGCCCGGAGGGCGGCCGGCTACTGGTGGGACGAGACGTAGTCGACGGCCTGTCCGACGGTCGTGATTTTCTGGGCGTCCTCGTCCGAGATCTTGATCCCGAACTGGTCTTCCAGCTCCATGATGAGCTCGACGAGATCCAGCGAGTCGGCGTCGAGATCCTCCTGGAAGGAAGCCTCCTCCGTGATCTCGCCTTCGTCGATGCCGAGTTGCTCCGTCAGGACTTCCTTGACTCGCTCGAAGACTTCCTCGCGGGACGCTGCCATGTCACCTCATTCGGGGTCGGGGCGAAAACGCGGCGATCATACAGCCTTCGCCGCCCGCTCTGGCAAGCGTGCGCCGAGGCGCCCGACGACATCGTGCTCGACGCCGCGTGCCGCGAGCCGGATCGCGTTCGCGATCGCGCGCCGCGACGAGTTCCCGTGAGCGATCACCGCGAGCCCGCGCAGGCCCAGCAGGTAGGCGCCGCCGTAGGTGTCCGGGTCGAGCCGCGTCCGGAGCCGACGCGCTGCCGGCCTGATCAAGAGGCCTCCGAGTTTGCCGGCCGCCGTGGCCCTGATCTCCGAGCGGAAGTCGTCCAGCAGGTTCGTGATCGTGCCCTCGAGCAGCTTCAGCGCGACGTTGCCGGTGAAGCCGTCGGTGACGACGACGTCGGCGGCGCCTGCGAGCAGGTCCCGCCCCTCCGCGTTGCCGGCGAAGTTGAGGTCGCTCCCGACGAGCAGCCCGTGCGCCTCGAGCGCCAGCTGATTTCCCTTCTCGGCCTCCTCGCCGATCGAGAGCAGGCGCACCTCAGGACTCGGGATCTCGAGGATTTCCTCGGCGAA
Source organism: Gaiellaceae bacterium (assembly GCA_046262635.1). GTDB lineage: Bacteria > Actinomycetota > Thermoleophilia > Gaiellales > Gaiellaceae > JBHEMK01. The sequence continues at coordinate 561 of JBHEMK010000046.1, read as the reverse complement.
GACCGAGCCCATGTAGGCGAACTGGAGCAGGTGCTCCGGCCGCGCGTCGGCATTCGCACCCGCATCCAGCAGGACCGAGGGGCCGCTACGGGCGGGGATCGGCACCGCGATCGCCGGCCGGTAGACGCCCGGCAGGCGGCGGAGTTCGAGCAGGCAGGCGGCGAGCATCGCCCCCGTGTTCCCGGCCGAGACGACGACGTCGGCCTTCCCCTCTCCGACGGCGCGGCAGGCGGCGACCAGCGAACTGTCTGGTTTCGAGCGCACGGCCTCGGCCGGCTTCTCCTCCATCGAGATCACCTGCGTCGTCGGGACGAGTTCGAGTCCGTGCGCGTCGATTCCAGCGGAGCCGAACAGGATCAGCTCGTGCTCGGGGGCTCGCGCCTCCAGGGCACCGGCAACGATCTCGTCGGGACCGAGGTCGCCGCCCATGACGTCGACGGCAACCCGGACACTCAAGCTACGGAGCGTCGACGCGGAGCGGCTCGACGTCGCGTCCGCGGTAGGTCCTGCACGTGGGGCAGACGTAATGCGGCCGCTTCGGCCGCCCGCACTGCGGGCAGA
>JBHEMK010000045.1:0-17691 GCA_046262635.1 Gaiellaceae bacterium | reverse complement strand
GCCGACGAGCGACCTCGCCGCCGTCAGTCTTCCCGGTCGGATCGTCCTGGCGGGAGGGCGCGGTCCGGGCGGCACCGTTGCGACGCTCTCGGAGCTCCGGCTCGTCTCGGGCCGGCGTGTGGCTGCCGCCAAGCCGCTCGTGCGGGGCGTCCCACGGCTGCTGGATCCCCGCAACGTCTATGCGGCCGACACGCCGGCGAACCTGAGCCCGGCCGTCCGGGGCGCGATCGACCGCGTCTACGTCCCCAATTCCGACAGCAACTCCGTCGACGAGATCGATCCGCAGACGTTCAAAGTCGTCCGGCACTTCGACGTCGGTGCCCTGCCGCAGCATGTCGTTCCGGCCTACGACCTGAAGACGCTCTACGTCACGAACGACCTGGGCAACAGCCTGACGCCGATCGACCCGACCACGGGCACGCCGGGGACGCCCATCCCCGTCGACGATCCGTACAACATGTACTTCACTCCGGACGGCCGCTACGCGATCGTCGTCGCCGAGCGGCTACACCGGCTCGACTTCCGCGACGCGCACTCATTCCGGCTCCACCACTCCTTGCCCGTTCCATGTGCGGGCGTCGACCACATCGACTTTTCCGCCGACGGCTCGTACCTGCTCGCGAGCTGCGAGTTCTCCGGACAGATCGTCAAGGTGGACGTGCGCCGTGAGCGGGTGCTGGGGACGCTGCAGCTTCGCTCGGGCGCTGCGCCGCAGGACGTCAAGCTCTCGCCGGACGGCAGGGTCTTCTACGTCGCGGACATGAACACGAACGGGGTCTGGAAGCTCGACGGCGGCCGGCTGCGCGTGGTGGGCTTCATCCCGACCGGTCGCGGCGCTCACGGACTCTACGTGAGCCGGGATGGGAAGGTGCTCTATGTCACGAACCGCATGGAGGGGTCGATCTCGCTGATCAGCTTCCGCACCGAAAGGGTGATCCGGACGTGGCGCCTACCGGGCGGCGGAAGCCCCGACATGGGCAACGTCTCGGCCGACGGCAAGGTGCTCTGGCTGACCGGCCGTTACAGCTCCGAGGTCTACGCGATCAGCACGGTCGACGGGAAACTGCTGGCGCGGATCCCGGTCGGGCGGGGCCCGCACGGTCTCTGCGTCTGGCCGCTGCCCGGGCGGTACTCGCTCGGACACACCGGGATCCTCCGATAGCGGCACGGGAGACCCTGGGCTCGATCCCGGGTGCGCCCACTCGCATGAGGTCCTGGAAACCGGGCCTTTCTGATTCGAGGTTCTTTGCGGATCGTGCAGGTGCTATGGCGTGCGAGGTTCGGGCCGCGGCGGCTGCCCGGCCACCCTCTCGGGACTTCGCCGCGGGGATGTACGCGACGACGACAGGACAGGGCTAGGGACCGTCGGCCCGGCCGAAGTGACATACGGCGTTGTGCATCGGTTCGCAAGCGGCACGAAGGAGCAGTACGAGGCGTCGATCGCAGCAGTTCATCCGAGCGACGGCAGCCTTCCAGAGGGTCAGGTCTTCCATGCGGCCGGCCCATCGGCAGATGGTTGGACGATCATTGCGGTTCATGATTCCCAGGAGAGCTGGGAGCGCTTCCGCGAGGGTGTGCTGATGCCGCGGATGGCCGAAGGCATCGAAGGAGGCTCTCGGCTCCGCCGCAGCGAGACGACGTTCCTGGTTCACAACCAGCTGGCGGCCTGGCCGAATTCAGGATGGCGGGAGCCGCGGCTCCGTCAGCCCTCCGTCGAGCACTCGCCTCGCGCGGCAGCGAGGATCAGACAGGCGTTCAGCCCCCGGGCCTTGAGTGTTTCTTTACGCCCACGGCAACTCGTCCCAGTAGCCGGGACGGCCCGGCTGCGGGCGGTCGAACCTGGCATACGCCTCCCGCGGCTCCGTCGTGTCCTCGTCGGCGCTCGCGCCGTACGTCGCAGCGGGCTCGGAGACCGGGTAGCGCAGCCACTCGGGCTCGTGCCGCGCGCCCACAGCGAGCACGATCGAGACCCCGTCGCCAGCGCCCACGATCACGTGCTCCGTGCCGGCCGGCGAGTGGACGAAGTCCCACGCGCGCAGCGGCCGCTCCTCGCCGTTCACGAGCAGCAGGCACTCGCCGGCGAGAATGAGGAAATCCTCCTGCGCACCCTCCTCGTGGTAGAGACACGCGGGCTGCCCGGGCTGCAGCACGCCGATGTTGATTCCGAGTTCCGCGAACTGCGCGTTCTGGCGGCTCTCGAACACGCAGCCCGCGCCGAACGCGTCATGTGTCATCCACGCCGTATCGCGGACGTTCACGACGAACCAGCCCTCGCCGGTGGGCTCCAGCCCGGCGGGCGTCTCATGGAGCTGCGCTTCCTCCGTCACTGCCTCTCCTTTCGTCAAACCCGTAGGTCGCGTGCCGTAGACTCGAGGGCTCCACGCAGCGATCGTGAGGATCCGCCCGTCGGGGAGATCGTTCGAATCGCTCCGACGGCTCGCGTCCGCACGGCTTGCGCGCGCCTACCCGCCGGCCATCGCACCCACCACGCGGAAAACGTCGGCTCCCGACGCCACCTCGTCGGGGAGCGGGTCGTCCGCAGGATCGAGCGAGATGTCGCGGCCACAGGCGAAGAAGCGGATGAACGCGCGCCGCTCCTGCGTTTCCTGACGCCGGATCGTCCCACATAGGACGGGGTACTTCGACTCGAGTGCGTCGAGGACGGTGCGCTGCGTGGGCCGCTCCTGGGCATCGAGGCAGACGTCCCCGTCGACGCCGGCCAGCGTGCGGAGGTGCTGGGGGAGCGCGACGCGAATCACGGCAGTGTCTGCGCCTCGACCGAGAGCACTGCGGGAAGATCGCGCACGATCGCCGTCCAGCTATCGCCCGCGTCTGACGACGCATAGACCTGGCCGCCGGTGGTGCCGAAGTAGACGCCGCCGGGGTCGAGACCGTCCACGGCCATCGCGTCGCGGAGCACGTTCACGTAGCAGTGGCTCTGCGGCAGGCCTTGCGTGAGCGGCTCCCACTCGTTTCCGCCGGTGCGGCTGCGGTAGACGCGGAGCTTCCCCTCAGGCGGGACGTGCTCGGAGTCGCTCTTGATGGGCACGACGTAGATCGTCTCGGGCTCGTGCGCGCTGACTGCGATCGGGAAGCCGAAGTCAGACGGAAGGTTGCCGCTCACCTCCTCCCATGACTCCCCCCCGTTCTCACTCCGCATCACGTCCCAGTGCTTCTGCATGAAGAGCACGTCGGGACGGGACGGGTGCATGGCGATCCGGTGGACACAATGTCCGACTTCCCGGTCCTCGTCAGGCAGCTCCTGCGAGCGAAGGCCGCGGTTGATAGGGCGCCACGTCTCGCCGCCGTCGTCCGTGCGGAACGCACCCGCCGCGGAGATCGCCACCACCATTCGCTCCGGGTCGCGCGGATCAATCAGGATCGTGTGTAAGCACAACCCGCCAGCACCTGGCTGCCACTGCTCGCCCGTGGGGTGACCGCGGAGCGCCGACAGCTCCCGCCAGGTGTGTCCGCCGTCGACCGAGCGGAAGAGGGCAGCGTCCTCAACGCCGGCGAAGACGATGTCCGGATCGGCCGGCGACGGTTCGAGATGCCAGACCCGGGCGAACTCCCACGGATGCTGCGTGCCGTCGTACCACTGGTGGGTGCCGGGAACCCCGTCGTAGAGGAACTCGTTCCCGACAGCGTGCCATGTCTCTCCGCCGTCGTCCGAGCGCTGGAGAATCTGTCCGAACCATCCTGTGGATTGCGACGCGTACAGCCGGTCGGGATCGGCGGGTGACGCGTTGACATGGTAGATCTCCCACCCTGCGAACAGCGGGCCGTTGACGTTCCATTCGCCGCGGGACCCCTTCGACGTCAGGATGAACGCGCCCTTCCGCGTGCCCACGAGGAGCCGCACTCCGCTCATATCTGCCTCCTTGCGATCTCGCCGCACATTCTCACGTACTACGACCACACCTGCGATGCACCTTAAGGAGATAGACCGCCCGACCGCGCGGAACTCATCGGAAACCGGGCGATCGAACCCGAGCGCCTTGTCTGACGCCGCTCGTAGATGAGGGGAGGTCGGTGCGCGAACTCCTCATCGTGCATAAAGAGCTGCGCTCGGCCGCTGTCCACCTCCGTCCCTTCGGCCGCGCGGAGCGCGGCGCCCGATCATCAGGCAGTCGTTCAGCGACGCTCGAGGAGGTCCCGGCTTCGACTAAGCCGTTGTGTTGCCCGTCAAGGCCTGAGCGAACTTCTGCCCCGAGCCGAGGAGCAGCCGACGGGGCGCTGCTGGTGGTCTCGGTCGGCTTCAATCGGCGCCGAAGCGGGCGCTCGAGATCAGGAAACGCGTGCGGGTGATCGTGTGCACCCGAAACGTCACGTCGCGGTCGACGCCGCCGTGGCTGTCGAAGACGGTCCAGGTGCAGGTGAAGTGCCTCCAGTGCGGTGTCCGCGACCAACGCACGCCGCGCCCCTCGCCGCTGCACAGCGTCGACGCCGGCTGCACGCGGCCGCTCCACTGGCCGATCTTCACCTTCGCCCCTCCGATCCGCGTCATCGCCTTGGCGAGCGGCCACAAAGGGGCGTCGCGGTGTGCCGCCACCGGAACCGCGAACGTTGTGGCGGTCGATGCTGCGATACAGGCGGCGCAGACCAGCCGCAGGTTCCGGCGGGACACGCTCATCGAATCGTGAGCGGTGTACCGACGGGCAGCAGCCGGTTCAGGCGCAGGAGGTCCGCGTTGCGGAGGCGCACGCAACCGTGCGAGATGCGACCCGGGATCAGTTCGGGCTGGTCGGTTCCGTGGATGCCGACGAAGCCGCCCCCCGGCCAGTCCGTCAGAACCGACGAGCGGGCGCTCGTGCCGAACGCAACCGGGCCGTAGAAGGGGCTGCGGAACATCGTCAGCTTGTCGCGGATGTAGAAGCGGCCGGTTGGGGTCGGCCACTGATCGCGGCCGACCCCAACCGGTGCCCGGAAGACGACCTTGCCGTCACGGAAGAGCGTCGCGACCAGGCGCTGGCGGTCGATCACCAAACGGGTGTGCACGAAGACGTATCCACCGAGAGCGGAGCGGGGCACCCAGCCGACGCTCCCGTTCGGCAGCACCGGCAGCTGCACCCGCGTCCAGAGTCTGCCGCCCGTTTCCGCTTCCCCGCTCGCGACGACGAGGTTCGACGTTCCCTCCGGTGTCAGCGTGCGGAGAGTTGCAATGGGCGTTGCGCTTGCGCGAGGCGAGCGGCGGGCCACGACCGATACTCGGACCGGTGCCCAGCGCGCCCCGATCGCCGAATGGGGTAGCAGCACGGGCTTGCCTGGCCTGAACGCCGGCCGCGGCGAGGCCGGAAGGCGTACGACGGCGGGCGAGACGCTTGCTGCCGACGCCCTGCCACCCTCGCGGCCCGCCCGTTCGTGCTCTCCCGGCGGGTACGCCGCGAGCGCAAGGATCGCAGCGGCGCCCACGACTGCCGACGCGAGCCCGGCGCGGGTCGCGGACGCGGTCATCCGGTGAAGCGGGGCCTGCTCTTGCCGGTCGTTCGCGGGCGTGAGGTGACGAAGTGCGTGGACGCGATCAGACGTGCCATTCGCGACTGCGCCGCAGGCTCGTCGAAGGCCGAGGCCGCAGGCTGAAGCCCGACGATGTGCCGGATCCATGCAGCATGACGTGTCTCTACCGAGTGCAGCGTCGCCACCGCCGCCAGGACCTCCCGCGAATCGAGCCGCTCCGCTTGCCATTTCAGAATTGCCGCGGTCAGCTCCTCGAAGGCGACGGCGGTCTTGATGAACGGCCGCTCGCGCGCCGTTACGCCATAGAAGTCGAACGACGGCTGGCTGACCGCCTGTCTCCCAAGCAGCGCCTTGATCGCCTGCGCGTGGGCGCGTTCGTGCGCTCCGACGACCCTCGCCCACCCAAGGGTCTTCTCGCTCAGCGCGCCGATCCGCTCCGCCTCGGTGTACAGCGCGGCCTGCAGGTACTCCAGCACCAGGTCGAATCTGAGGATCGCGATGTCGCCCCGGCTGCGGCTTGCAGCCGCGCCCGCGCGACCGGCGACCCCCAGTGCTCCAATCGCGGCGGCCCCCCCGGCCAGCGCGGAGCGGAGGAAGTCTCCGCGACTCGTCGGGAAGGCACTCGCGGCGGTCTCGCGCAAGGCCCCGTCGACATCGATCGCGGCCAGCGTCCGCGCAAGCTCGAGCTCCTCTTCCGCCACACGATTCACCGGAGGTGAATCCTCTTCAGCGTCGCCCCCACCGCGGCCGCACCCTCGCCGGGATCGGCTGCCCGCGGTGCCGGCGGCCGGCCTGCGATGGCGCGGATCCACGCTGCATGGCGTCCTTCGACCGAAACGATCCGCAGCGCTGCCGCGACACCCGACTTCGTCAGGTTCGCGGCCTGGCCGTTGTAGGCTGCGACTGCAAGCTCCTCGAGCGCGATCGCCCGCGCAGCGAAGGTATCCGGGTCGCGTGTCGCGGCTCCGAACCGAAAGCTCGGCTGCGGTCGTGCGTGGCGACCGAGTGCTCGCTTCAGCACCCGCACATGCTCACGCTCGTGCGCCCCCGCGACGTTCGCGAACCGCCGCAACTCGCCGCGGAGCCGGTTGTGGGCGATCGCCTCATCGTAAAAGGCTGCCTTCAGGTATTCCAGCGACAGCGCGAAGGCAAAAATCTCACGATCCTGCGCTGCCGACGGGCCGCTCGCAGCCCGGCCGCTCTCGGCGCCGAACAAGGCAGTGCCACCGACAGCTGCGCCGGCGGCGGCAAGCTTGAGGAAGCCGCGCCGTTCGGAGCGATCCTGTGCCGCAGAGCCATCCATTAACAGGCGATGTATCCCCGACGCAGCTCAGGCTAAACCAAACACAGATCCCGGCCGGCTCGTGATTTTCGGCGACCACGCCGTCCCGGTAGCCGGAGCCGAACGCGAAGCGGAGGCCGCGCTCGCTGACGCGGCCCTCGACCTCGTGATCCTCCCGCGCTTCGGCACGTGGCCCGTCGAGCACGTGGACGCCGACGCGATCGCCACGCTTATCCGCAAGCTCGAGCGCGAGGGCCTGCACGCAATCGACCCCGCCTGGCCGGTCCGGCCGCTCGTCGATCGCGGACTACCTCGCCCGAGGGCACGCTCGCGCTCGCGCGGGTGCGATGGCCTGGAATCCAGCTCTCGCCAACCCCTTCGACGCGCCGACGAGGGACGAGCCCCGCATCGCGGGGAGCGGCAGGCACCGGACGAGTAGGCGGACGAAGAGGTCGAGGCGCTACTCGCCGCCTCCGAGCGGCGGGCCCGCGGGAGCGTTGCCCAGTTCGACTACGGGCCTCTCCTGTGTCTGACCGCGCAGTTCGGCCTCCGCCTCGGCGAGGTCCTCGGCCTGCGGTGGGAAGACTTCGCCCGCCACGAGGGCGTGCTACACGTCCGCAGGCAGTGGACGCGGGCGGGCGAGTACGGGCCGACCACGGCCGCGGGCGTGCGCCGGATCGCCTTGCCGCCGCCCCGAGCTGATTGAGCTGCGCCCCGCGAGCGGGTTCTCGCAGACCACGATCCCATCTTCGCGTCGTCGAGCGGGACGGGGACGTGCTCGAGCTCATCGGCGACCGGGGCAGCGGCTATTACCCGTTCGACTCGGTCCGGGCACGTACTACGACGACGAGATTCAACTCGGCCGCGTCTACGAGCGCGGCAGGCACGTACTCCACATTCCGTTGCCGCTCGGCTCACTCATTGGCGTCGGGTACGGGGAGGACCCCGACGTCGACGGGAGCACGCGGGACGCGATCTGTGCGGAGGCGCGGAAGCCCCAGCGCCTCAAGGCGGAAGCTCGCCTCGCCGGCTGCGGAGAACAGCCACTCGTCGCGCCGCCCGGCCGGGCTATCGGGCGTGGAGCCTCTCTGAGCTGACGAGGTCGGGCGCTCAGCCCCTCCGGGACCTCTCTAGGGCTTCCGCTTGCCGGAGGCGTTCTGGCCTCAGAGCTCGCAGTGCCCCCGGGAGATGCCGCTCCTGGAGCCGAACCGCCGCGGAGACGGTCGACGACGCGACTCGCCCTAGCCGGTGAGGTTCGTGCGAGATTCGTGCGAGATAGCGCTGGCGAAAGGCGGGGGAATCGCCGCACCTGCTCGAGGCTGGAATGGCTCAACGGATCCGATTCGGGCGACTGGCGGCGGCAAGCGGCGAACGCCGCTGCCGCTAGCGGCACGAGCGCACGCCGACGAAGCGGGTCGTCGAGCCTCGGCCCCGGTCATCAGTCTGTTGGCAGGCTCCGCCGTGTCTTCGCGGCGGGCCTTGAGCAAACGACCCGTGCGGCGGGTGGCGCCGCCCGCCGCGGATCAAAGAGGCACCGGAGTCAAGGCACGGGTCCGCGCGCGCCTCGAGCCTGCCGAGCTGCCCGAGTCCGGACGCAAGAGCGGTACGCACCCCTCGCGCACCCGCCACCCGGGCCGGCTTCAGGCCTGCGGAATGCGGGCTTCGAGCGCTGCAGCGACGGTGTCGCGCACCGGCTCGAGCTCGATCCGGTCGAGCACGTCCTGGAAGAAGCCCCGCACGATCAGCCGTTCGGCCTCGGGGCGCGAGAGTCCACGGGCCATCAGGTAAAAGAGCTGATCCCGGTCGACCCGCCCGACGGTGGCACCGTGGGTGCAACGGACGTCGTTCGCGAGGATTTCAAGCCCCGGGATCGGCACCGCGTGCGTCGTCGGCGACAGCATCAGGTTGCGGCACTCCTGGTAGGCGTTCGTCTTCTGGGCGCCCGGCTCGACGCGGATCATTCCGCGCCAGACTGCGGTCGCGTGCCCGTGCAGCGCTCCCTTGAAGGCGAAGTCTGAGGTCGTGTTCGGGGCCAGGTGTTCCTGGAAGGTGTCGTAGTCGAGGTGCTGCGTGCCGTCGGCGAAGTAGGCACCGGTGACGCGCGAGGTCGCGCCTTCTCCGGCGAGGTCGTTTTGGATCCGCACCTTGCCCCGCTTTGTGCCGAAGCCGCCTGCCACCCAGTCGAGCTCGGCGTCGCGGCCGACGGTGGCGTGGTGGGACGCGAAGTGCCAGGTCTCCCGCGACAGGTTCTGCAGCGACACGTACTCCAGCTTTGCCGCCTGCTCGACGAAGAGCTCGACGACTGCGTTCGAGTACGCCTCCCTGTCGTCGGCCGGAGATGCGTATTCCTCGATCAGCGTGAAGCGCGACCCCTCCTCGGCAACGACAAGCAGGCGCCAGAAGGTCTGTCCGGTCGCGTCGACCCGGACGTACAAGGGCTTGTCGAGGACCACTCCCTTCGGGACAACGACGAGCAGCCCGTGCTTCCACATCGCCGCGTTGTGCGCGGCGAACTTCTCGTTCCAGCCGACGAGCGAAGAGAGCCGCTCGTAATCCTCCGCCAGGGGCTCGAACCGGATGCCTGCAGGTGCCCGCTCGATCTCGATGCCGCCCGTCGTCACCGTTGCGTAGCCGGAGACGTCGAGGTCGAGCATCCCTTCGGGCCGCGACCCGTTGCCGGGAACGGTGAGCTGGCCAAACGAGTCCGGGTCGAAACCCGACAGATCGGTAAAGCGCCAGTGCTCCTCGGTCGTGTCCGGAACCGCAAGGCTCCGGTAAGCCTCGAGCGCCTCGGCCCTAGCCAACCGACCCTTCCATCTGAATCTGGATCAGGCGGTTCATCTCGACCGCATACTCCAGCGGAAGCTCCTTCGTGATCGGCTCGACGAAGCCGGACACGATCATCGCGCTCGCCTCCGACTCGGAGAGGCCACGGCTCATCAGGTAGAAGAGCTGCTCCTCGCCGATCTTCGACACCGTCGCCTCGTGGCCGATGTCGACCTCGTCCTCGTCGATCTTGATGTACGGGTAGGTGTCGGAGCGCGAGTCCTCATCGAGGATCAGCGCGTCGCAGACCACCTTGGACTTCGATCGCTTGGCGCCCTTCGCGACCTCGAGCAGACCGCGGTAGCCCGCGCGGCCGCCGTTCTTCGAGATCGACTTGGACGTGATCACGGAGGTCGTGTTCGGCGCGACATGGACGCACTTGCCGCCGGCGTCCTGGTGCTGGCCCTGCCCGGCGAAGGCGATCGAGAGCACCTCACCGTGGGCGCGGTCGCCCATCAGCCAGATCGCCGGGTACTTCATCGTGAGCTTCGAGCCCAGATTCCCGTCGACCCACTCCATCGTCGCGTCCTCGTAGGCGACGGCGCGCTTCGTCACGAGGTTGTAGACATTGTTCGACCAGTTCTGGATCGTCGTGTAGCGGCAGCGACCGCCCTTCTTGACGACGATCTCGACGACGGCGGAGTGCAGCGAGTCGGTCGAGTAGATCGGCGCCGTGCAACCCTCGACGTAGTGCACGTACGCGCCCTCGTCGACGATGATCAGGGTCCGCTCGAACTGACCCATGTTCTCGGCGTTGATCCGGAAGTAGGCCTGCAGCGGCAGCTCGATCTTCACGCCGGGCGGCACGTAGATGAACGAGCCACCCGACCAGACGGCCGAATTCAGCGCGGCGAACTTGTTGTCGTTCTGCGGAATGATCGTCCCCATGTACTGCTTGACGATGTCCTCGTGCTCGCGCAGGCCCGAGTCCATGTCCAGGAACAGCACGCCCTGCTGCTCGAGATCCTCCTGGAGCTTGTGGTAGACGACCTCGGACTCGTATTGCGCGCCGACACCGGCGAGGTACTTCTTCTCAGCCTCGGGGATCCCGAGCTTGTCCCAGGTGTCCTTGATCTCGGAGGGCAGGTCCTCCCAGGCGTTCGCCTGGTTCTCGGTTGGCTTGATGTAGTAGAAGATGTTCTCGAAGTCGATCTCGGCGACGTTGCCACCCCAGGTCGGCAGCGGCCGGGCGACGAAGTAGTCCAGGCTCTTGTGCCGGAACTTCCGCATCCAGTCGGGCTCGCTCTTGTGGCTCGAAATCGCGTCGACGAGCTCGTGCGACAGGCCGCGGCCGGACTTGAAGAAGTAGTTCTCGTCGGCGCGGAAGCCGTACTTGATTTTGTAGTCGGAACCGATCCCCTGGACGACTTCGGTCTCAGACTGTGCCATCACGACTCACCTCCGACTGCTGCAGGCGTCAGTGCCTCGTACCCCTCGGCCTCGAGTCTGTGCGCGAGCTCGGGCCCGCCGCTCTCCACAATCCGACCGTCGACGAAGACATGCACATGGTCGGGCGTAATGTAGTCGAGGATACGCTGGTAGTGCGTGATCACGAGCGCCCCCATCTCCGGGCCGACGAGCTCCTTCACCCCGCCTGCGACGATCTTGAGCGCGTCGATGTCGAGGCCCGAGTCGGTCTCGTCGAGCACCGCCATCCGCGGTTTCAGCATCGCCATCTGCAGGATCTCCACGCGCTTCTTCTCGCCGCCGGAGAACCCGTCGTTCAGGTAGCGCGAGGCGAGCTCGCGGCTCACCTTGAGCCGGTCCATCTGGTCGAGCAGCTCCGTCCGGAACTCCTTGACCGAGACCGGGTCATCCTTACCGCTGTTCCGTGCCTTGCGCACCGAGTTGATCGCCGTGCGCAGGAAGTTCGTCACGGTCACGCCCGGGATTGCGTGCGGATACTGGAAGGCGAGGAAGAGCCCCCTCTGTGCGCGCTCATCCGCCGGCGCGTCGGTCACGTCCTCGCCGTCGAGCAGGATCTGCCCGCCGGTGATCTCGTAGGCCGGGTGGCCCATGATCGCGTAGGAAAGCGTCGACTTGCCGGAGCCGTTCGGTCCCATCACAGCGTGCACCTCGCCGGTGTCGACCGCGAGGTCCACACCCTTGACGATCTCGGTGCCGTCTTCGAGCGCGACGTGGAGGTTCCTCAGTTCGAGCAGCGGCATTCGTGCGGTTCCAATCCTCGAATTTTCCGGGCTTTCAGCCCCAGTTCGTAACACGCAGTCTAGCGGACGCACCTCCGTGCGGATGCTGCCCACAACACTGCCGAAAACCGCTACCATCGCTGTCATGCCTGGTTGGATTGGTTTGCCGGAGTTGATCGTGCTGCTGGTCGTGCTGCTCCTGATCTTCGGCCCGAAGCGGCTGCCGGAGATGGGCCGCTCGCTCGGCAAGGGGATGCGGGAGTTCAAGGACTCGATCAGCGGCAACAGCAAGGACGACGACGAGCTGGGCTCGCTTCCGCGCGCGCCCGACCCCCCGGCATCCGTCGGCGCCTCGACCCGCGAGCACGACTCCGTCTAGGACGCCATGAGAGCGCTGCCCCGCCGCCTGAGCTACGGCGAGGAGGCGACGCTCGTCGAGCACCTTGGCGAGCTGCGCACGCGCATCGTCGTCGCGCTCCTGGCGGTCGCCGTCGGCTTCGGCGTCGCATACGCGTTCCACTCGCACCTTGTCCACTGGCTCGAGGACGCGCTGCCGGCGAACCGGCGGCACCTCGTGACGTTCGGCGTCGCGGAGCCGTTCCTCACCGGCATGTGGGTGAGTCTCTACGCGGGGCTGATCCTGGCGCTGCCGGTCGTGCTCTGGCAAGTCTGGGGGTTCCTCGCGCCCGCCTTCGAGCTCCACGCCCAGCGGGTCGTCGCCGGCCTCGTCGCGTTCGCGACGGCGCTGGCCGCGCTCGGTCTCGGCTTCGGCTACTTCGTCGCCTTGCCTGCGGCCTTGCATTTCCTGACGAACTACGACTCCACCCTCTACAACATCCAGATCCGGGCGAAGGACTACATCGCCTTCGCGTCGCTCGTGCTGATCGCCGTCGTGGTCGTCTTCGAGGTGCCGATCTTCATCCTTGCGCTGGTGCGTCTCGGCGTGCTCTCGTCGGCGATGCTGCGGCGGAACCGCCGGATCGGCTACGCCTCGATGGCCATCCTGGCCGTCGCGCTCCCGGGCGTCGACCCGGTCACGACCACCCTCGAGATGATCCCGCTGATGGTGCTCTTCGAAGGCTCGATCTGGCTCTCCGTCCTGATCGAGCGGCGCGCATCGGTGACCACCGCGGCCGTCTCCGACTGACCTCGACCGGCGGTCGTCGACGAGCGGGGCACCATTTGACCTCGGTGGTCGGGCGACGCCGGCGCCTAGCGTCGCCGGCCCGCCGAGTCCGTGATCTACGATCGCCACACGGTGCGCATTGAAGCTGCGTCAGGCCAGGCGGCGTAACCCATGCCAAGAAGATCCTCAGGAAGCCGTCTGCGGGAAAACAGCGCGGTCGGATCGGAAGGGGGATGGGGAAACCGCGCCACGCAGTGGTTGCGGCGCCCCTGACGACCAATGACGGATGTCCTCTCGGCCGACTGGGTGCTCCCGATCGAGGGGCCGCCGATCCGGGGAGGAGCGGTCATGCTTCAGGGCGGGCGCATCGTCGCGGTTGGGGCCGCCGAGGAGCTCGGTACCGGCCGACGCTTCGACGGCGCAGCGATCCTGCCGGGCTTCGTCAACGCCCACACGCACCTCGAGTACGCCGTCTATGCCGGCTTCGGCGACGGGCTCGACTTCGACCCCTGGCTCGGGCTTCACATCGAGCGGAAGGGCAGGCTCGCTTCCGGCGACGCGGTGGCGATTGCGCGGCTGGGCGCTGCCGAGTGCCTGGCGGCCGGGGTGACGACGATCGGCGATGCGAGCTTCACCGGCGCGGCCGCTCGCGCGGCCGCGGAGCTCGGCCTGCGCGCGATCGTCTACCTCGAGGTCTTCGGCGACGACCCGCGGGCGGCCATGGAGCGCTTCGCCGCGCTCCGGGATGAGCTCTCCGGATACCTCTCCGACCGGGTCGGCCTCGGCGTCTCCCCGCATGCTCCCTACAGCACCAGCCTCGAGGTCTACGAGGCCTGCGGCCGCCTCGGCCTGCCGGTGGCGACCCACATCTCCGAGAGCCGCGCCGAGAACGAGTGGCTCCTGTACGGCCGCGGGCCGATGGCGAGCATCGCACGCCTGCTCGTCGCACCGCCCGGGACGAGCGGGACGCGGCTGCTCGACTCTGCCGGCCTGCTCGGCCCCCAGCTGCTTGCCGCGCACTGCGTCGACCTCGACGGCGGCGAGATCGACCTGCTCGCCCGGACCGGCACCGGCGTCGCCCATTGCCCCCGCTCGAACGGCTTCCTCGGCTGCGGGATCGCCCCGTTGGTTGCGATGCATGCTGCGGGCGTTCGGCTCGGGCTCGGCACCGACAGCCCGGCCTCGACGCCGTCCTTCGACATCTTCGAGGAGCTGCGCGCCGCCGTCCTCTGTGCTCGAGCGCGCGAGCGGCGGGCCGACGCGCTGACGGCCGAGCGCGCCCTCGACCTCGCTACGCTGGGCTCAGCCCGGGCACTGGGTCTCGACGCGGAGGTCGGATCGCTCGCTCCGGGCAAACGAGCCGACCTGACGGTCGTCTCATTGGAGGGCTCGCCCTACCATCCGTGGGAGAATCCGGCAGCTGCAGTCGTCTTCGGCGGCACCCGGGAAAGAGTGATCACCACCCTCGTCGACGGCGAGGCCCGGTACGAGAGAGGAGGATTCGAATGGCACGAGCTGCGACGAAACGCGGAAAGCGCCCGCAGCCGGATGCTCGCCGCACCCGCAAGCGCCGGGGCGGCCGCCGGAACCTGAGTCAGTACGAGCAGACGCTCTTCTTCTCCCGGATCCGGCGCCAGGCGAAATGGATCTTCGTCCTCCTGGCAATCGTCTTCGCAGGTGGCTTCATCTTCTTCGGAGTCGGCTCGGGTGTCGGCGGCTCCGGGAACGGCAGCCTCGGCGACCTGTTCAATAACCTCTTCAAGGGAGGCTCGAGCGGTCCCTCGATTTCCTCCGCGCAGAAGAAGGTCGCCAAATCTCCGCGGAGTGCACAGGCCTGGCGCGAGCTCGCGACGGCCTTCGAGCAAAAGTCGAATCACACCGACGACGCGGTCAACGCTTTGACGACCTACGTCTCGCTTGCCCCGAAGGACGGCAAGGCCCTCGCCGAGCTCGGGTCGCTGCAGCGGACGAAGGCTGATGCGCTTGCCCAGGACGCGTCGCTGGCCCAGGTTCGCCAGCAAGAGGCGTACGCCAGCCAGACGTTCGGGCCGCCGGTGACGTCAGCCCTCGGGAAGGCCCTCGGCCAAGACCCGGTCTTGCAGGCCGTCCAGACCCAGGTCTCGAGCGAGTCGAACGCGGTCGGCTCGCAGGCCGTAGCCGCCTACACCGCAGCGGTGGGGACCTACCAGAAGCTGGCCAAGCTGCGCCCGGACGATGCCAGCGTCCAGCTCGACCTGGCCACCGTCTCGGAGGCCGCGCGCAACACGCCGGTCGAGATCGCAGCGTTGAAAAGGGCGGCCAAGCTCCTGCCCGACCAGGCCGCGCAGATCAGGCAAAAGATCAAGACGCTCCAGCCGACTCGCTCGGGGTAGACTCCCGCCCGGTTCGGCCAACGATCTACCCCCGGGGGGACGGATGAACTTCGACATCAAGACCGAGCAGTTGGGCGACGATGGGTACGTGATCTCCCTCGCGGGCGAGGTCGACCTCTACACGGCGCCGGAGTTCAAGCAGCAGCTGCTGGACGTGATCGGCCAGGGAGGCAAGGAGGTCGTGGTTGACTTCACGGACACGACCTTCATCGACTCGACGACGCTTGGCGTGCTTGTCGGCGGCGTCAAGCGGCTGCGTTCGAACGACGGCCAGCTCTCGCTCGTCTGCAAGGATCGCAACATCACCAAGATCTTCGAGATCACCGGCCTCGACCGCGTCTTCACGATCTATCCGACGCGGGACGAGGCCGTCGGCGCGGTCGGGAAGACGGGCAGCCAGCCTCCCGCGTAGCGTGCCGAAGCTCACAGCCGTTCTCCTCGCCTGCGGCGCGGCTCTTGCGGTCGCAGGGTGCGGCACGGGTGGGATCGACCACGCGACCGGCGATGTGCAGAACGGCGCCAAGCTCTTCACGGCGAAGTGCGCGGGCTGTCACGCGCTTGCGGCGGCGGGAAGCACCGCCACCGTCGGACCCGACCTGGACGGCGCTTTCGCCGGCGACCGGAACCAGGGGTTCAGCCAGAGCGCGATCCTGAACGTCGTGCTCGACCAGATGCGCCTGCCGAACCTGCCGATGCCCCCGCCCGCGACGCTCTTTCCGGTGTGCAAGGGCGGCAAGAGCGACCGGCCGGCGGGCTGTGTCAAGGATCGATCCGCAGCACTCGCCGACGTCGCGGCCTACGTCGCGTCGACCGCGGGCGTGAACGGCGCGGAGCCGAAGGCGCCCGCAGCGGGCAGCACCAACGGCAAGGCGATCTTCAAGGGCAACTGCGCTAGCTGCCACACGCTGGCGGCGGCAGGGGCGACCGGCACGATCGGTCCGAATCTCGACCAGCTGAAGCCGCCGCTCGCGCGCGTGAAGAGGCAGGTGATTCGCGGCGGCGGCGTGATGCCGGCCTTCAAGGGCAAGCTCAGCGACAAGCAGATCGACGCCGTGGCGAAGTTCGTCGCGAGCAATGCCGGCAAGTGACCGCACCGCCGCTCTGACGCACTGAGAGGTGAGCAGATCGCTCACGGCAAGCGCCGGTGCGCCCGCGACGTGCAGCGTTCCGCTTAGCGAACGTCCTCCGTCTCGTCGGCAAGGTCGACCACGACGTGGGTGATCGGCACGGCGAACCGGTCGCGCGCCTGCGCGATCAGACCCTGCTCCAGCCAGTGGGAGCGGCCCTCCGGATGCGTCGAGATGATCACCTCGTCGGCGCCGAAGGTGCGCAGGGCGTCCTCGATCGCCTGCAGCGGCTCGGCGTCGCCGACCTCGCCACGGGCAGGGACGCCCTGCTCGGTTAGACGGGCGAGACTCGCCTCGAGCCGCCCCTGTGCGGCCGCGCGGGCGTCATCCTCGTCGGAGACCCAGTGCCTGAGCGGCGAGTTGAGCGCGGGCGTGACGATCAGCACCTCGCCGTGGTGACCCTCGCTCTTCGAGAGGATGCACTCGCGCAGCGTCGAGCCCCCCACCGTTTCGTTGGCGACGACGAGGATGCGCCGCTCGCCTGGAGCGGACTCCCGCGTCGATTGAACCTGCGCGGAACGGGTGCCGTCGTCTCGGCGGAGAAGAAACCAGGCAGCGGCCACCGTCAGCACCGCGAAAACGCCCAGACCCCACCAGCGGTTTCCGACCAGGCTGGCGACCACGATCGCGGCGAAGTAGCCGATGGTGACCATGAGGAACCGGTACGCCTCGGCTTCGCTGCGTAGAGGGTTCGGCATCCTAGAGGATGTAGACGGTGGTGTAGACGACGATCCACATCACGTCGACGAAGTGCCAGTAGATCCCGGGGATCTCGACGCCGTGATGGTGCTCGGGGCTGAAGTGACCGCGGAAGGCTCGTACGGTTGTGAAGAGGAGCAGCGTCAGGCCGACGAACACGTGGGCGCCGTGCAGGCCGGTGAGGCAGAAGAAGATCGTCGCGAAGGCGCCGTCACCCGTGTTGAAGCCAATCCGCGAGTACTCGCGGGCCTGCGTGACCAGGAAGATGAGGCCCAGCAGAAACGTCAACAGCATCCCCGCCTTGAGCCCGTTGTGGTTGCCGCGCTTGATCGATTGCGTGGCCCAGTGGATCGTGGCGCTCGAGGTGACGAGGATCAACGTGTT
The DNA here is from genome assembly GCA_046262635.1 of Gaiellaceae bacterium. GTDB lineage: Bacteria > Actinomycetota > Thermoleophilia > Gaiellales > Gaiellaceae > JBHEMK01. Next base: position 271 of record JBHEMK010000045.1, on the reverse strand, counting down.
GACGCCCGCGACGAACACGGGCAGGTGGAACGGCGGGGTCGGCCACGGCGTCGCGTTGGCCACGCGCACGAAGAAGTAGGCGGTGAAGAACGAGCCGAAGAGCATGATCTCCGTCCCGATGAAGAGGAACATCCCGAGTACGCTCGGCGCGACCCGCGAGCTGGCGTTCGCCGTGGGCGGGCCGTGGTGCTCCTCGTGCCCGTGCCCGAGCGGCTCGGCGTGCGCCGCCATCTAGACGGCGGCTCCGACGGCCGCCGCCTCGACCTCGACG
>JBHEMK010000044.1:0-17297 GCA_046262635.1 Gaiellaceae bacterium | reverse complement strand
GTCGTGGAGCACGCGCTCGCCGTCGACCTGCAGCGGCAGGGCCACCGTCTCGATCTCGTCGAGCTCCTGCACCATCCCGGTCGCGCGAGTCTGCTCGTGGGCGGCGACCTCGCTGAGATCCTGCACCGGGGCGACGGGAATACCCTCGAGCACGGCCAGCCAGTGCGTGGATGCCTGCTGTGCGAGCCGCTCACGGACAAGGGGAAGCAGCTGGTCTCGGTTGACGAGCCGGTCGGGGTTGGTACGGAAGCGTGGGTCGTCGATCAGCTCGGGGAGGCCGATCCCCCGGCAGAGCTGCGCGAACAGCCGGTCGTTTGCCGCGGCGATCATCAGCTCGCCGTCCTGCGTCCTGAACACCTCGTACGGGGCGATCAGGGGAAAGGCGGTGCCGAAGCGGCCCGGCGCAACCCCCGTGTGCAGCGTGTCGGTGAGCTGGTAGCCGACGAGCGAGAGGGCAGTCTCGAAGAGCGCCACGTCGACCTCGCGACCGCGGCCCGTCGCCGCGCGCTCGTGGAGCGCCGCGACGACGCCAAGCGCCCCCCAGGTGCCGGTGCCGAGGTCGACGAGCGATGCGCCGACGCGCACCCCTGATCGATCGGCCTCGCCCGTGATGCTGACGATCCCCGCGAAGGCCTGCATCAACGGGTCGTAGCCAGGCTTGCCCGCGAGCGGGCCCCGGCGACCGAACGCGCCGACCGAGCAGTAGACGAGCCGGCCGTTCCGGGCGCGGAGCGCCGCGCCACCGAGACCGAGGCGCTCCGCCGTCCCCGGCCGCATCGACTGGACGAAGACATCGGCACGGTCGACGAGCCGCAGCAGCGCCTCCCTGCCCTGCCCGTTCTTGACATCGAGCGCGAGCGAGCGCTTCGAGGCGTTGGCGGCGAAGAACAGCACGCTGCCGCCGTCAAAGAACGGCCGGCCCCAGGCACGGGCCTCGTCCCCTCGCTGCGGGTGCTCGACCTTGACGACGTCGGCACCGAGTGCGCCGAGGATCTCGGTGCAGGTCGGTCCGGCGAGCGACGAGGTGAGGTCGACGACGCGGATGCCACTCAGGGGTTCGAACCTCATCCAGGCAGTGCCCGTCAGGAGCCGGTGGGCGCCTCCAGTACGGCCTTGAGCCGCAGGAGATCATTGCGGTTGGCACGGCGCATTGCGCCGGCCAGCACCGGTGCGGCCAGCCTGGAGAAGCCGGATGGCTCCCCCCGGTTCCGGAGGGTCATCCTCGTGCCGCGGTCCGGGGTGTCCTCCCAGGTATACGTCGTCTCTATCGGGAATGGCCCTTCGGCCGTGTTCATCACGAACCGCTCGCCGGGAACCATCGCCTTGACCTCGTAGGTGTATGCAAGGCGGCGTCCAAGGAAGCGGGCAACGAACGCGATCCGACCGCGGCCGGCTTGGGCGATTTCCACTCGACAACCTCGATGTTCTCGTACCAGGTCGTCGTGTTGTCTGGGTTGGACGCGTACGCTGCGACCTCGCCGCGTGGCCGGTCGATCTCGACCTCGGTCAGAATGTCGACCGGCATGTGCCCATCGTAGAGAGGCGGCGCCCCCGCGGGGATTGGGGACGCGCCCGGCGTTCAGTTTTCCGCTTCAGCGCTTGCCGGGTGCCCCGGTTCCGGCGCCCCCGTGACCGGCCGACGACGCTGGGCTGCTCGCCGGGGCCGCGGCGGTGAGCTTAGGCCCGGGGGGCACCGGGTCGGCCGGAGTGGACGACGTTGTTGTCGCGTGCGCCGCAGTCAAAGAAGCGGCCGAGCTGGAAGGTCGCGACGCCCCACGCCGTTCGGCGTCGGTGTGTGGCCCGAGCTCGGCGGCCGGCTGACCGGTCGCGCTCGTGGACGATCGGCGTGCACGGCGGCAGCCGCCCACCGAGCGCGGCAGTGCCTGATCAGGATCTTCATCCGCCACCGGTCCCGGATCCGATCTCGAATTCGAGCTGGGCGATCGCGGCGGCTTCCGGGCCGTTTAGGATCGACGGGGTGAAGCCCCGGCTCGCGAACGAGGATCTCGTCACGAGCCCACGCCGGGCCGGTGCGCGGGCTCATCTGCGCGCGATGGGCCTCGACGAGGGAGACTGGAGCCGCCCGCTCGTCGGGATCGCGACGACGTGGACGGGGACGATGCCGTGCAACCTCGGCCAGCGTGAGCTTGCTCGCCATGTGGCCACGGGTGTGCGCGTCGCGGGCGGGACGCCGCTCGAGTTCAACACGATCGCCGTCTCCGACAACCTCGCCCAGGGCATGCCGGGAATGCGTGCCTCGCTCGTCAGCCGCGAGGTGATCGCGGACTCGATCGAGCTCGTCGGCCGCAGCCAGCCCTTCGACGGCCTCGTCTGCCTCGTCGGCTGCGACAAGACGGTGCCCGGCGCGGTGATGGCGATGCTCCGGCTCGACGTACCCGGCCTCGTGCTCTACTCGGGCGCCATGGCCCCGGGCGTCCACCGCGGGGCGCAGGTGACGATCCAGGACGTGTGGGAAGCGGTCGGCGCGCACGAGGCAGAACGGATCTCCGACGAGGAGCTCAATGCGCTCGAGCGCGACGCCTGCCCGGGGTACGGCACCTGCGCGGGACATTTCTCAGCGAACACGATGGCGACCGCGGTCGACTTCCTCGGGCTCGGACCGATCGGGCTCGGCGGCATTCCCGCGACCGATCCGGCCAAGGCCGAGGCGGGAGAGGCCGCGGGGCGGCTCGCCCTCGACGTGATCGCGCGGGAGGTGCGGCCTTCGGCTCTCGTCACCCGCGCGGCCCTCGAAAACGCGATCGTTGGCGTCGTGGGCACGGGGGGCTCGACGAACGGCGTCCTCCACCTGCTCGCGTTCGCCGGCGAGGCCGGGGTCGAGCTTGCACTCGAGGACTTCGACCGCCTCTCGACCTCGACACCGGTTGTCACGAGCCTGACCCCCGGCGGGCGCTTCGTCGCCGGAGATCTCCACCGCGCCGGCGGCACGGCCGCCGTGATCAAGCAGCTCCTCGGCCACCTGCACGCCGACGCACCAACCGTCGACGGACGCACGCTCGCCGAGCACGCGGCCGCGGCTCTCGAGCCCGACGGAGAGGTGATCGCGCCCGCGGAGCGGCCGTTCAAGCCGGGCGGCGCGCTGCGCGTGCTTCGTGGCACCCTCGCTCCGGAGGGCGCAGTCGTGAAGTTGGCGGGCTCTGAACGGCGGGTGCACCGCGGGCCTGCCAGGGTCTTCGAGTCCGAGACTGCCTGCAAGGCGGCCGTCTACGACGGCCTCGTGCAACCGGGCGAGGTTGTCGTCGTCCGCCAAGAAGGCCCGGCCGGCGGGCCCGGGATGCCCGAGATGCTCTCGATCACATCCGCGATCGTCGGCCGGTGCCTCGGCGATTCAGTCGTGCTCGTCACCGACGGGCGCTTCAGCGGTGCGACCCGAGGACTGATGGTCGGTCACGTGGCGCCGGAGGCGGCGCGAGGCGGGCCGATCGCGGTCGTTCGCGACGGTGACGTGATCGCAATCGATGTCGACGCGCGCAGGCTCGATGTTGAGCTGACGGATGCCGAGCTCGCGGCGCGTCTCGTCGAGTGGCGCCCGCCCAGTCCGCGGGTCGCCCGCGGCGTGCTTGCGAAGTACGCCCGCACGGTCTCGTCGGCGTCGCGCGGGGCGGTGACCGATTGAGCGGCCGGCTCGAGGGCAAGGTCGCACTCGTCACCGGCGCCGGCCGCGGCATCGGGCGCGCGCTTGCGCTGGGCTTCGCCGCCGAGGGCGCCCTCGTCCACGTCAATGACCTGGACGAGGCTTCCGCCGCCGGCGGCCTCTCCCTTGCCTACGACGTCTCGCGGCCCTCGGAGATCCGGAGGATGTTCGAGCGACTCGACCGGCTCGAGGTGCTCGTCAACTGCGCCGGGGTCACCGGTTGGATCAACATCGACGACCCCGATGAGGAGACGTGGGATCACGTACTCGACACGAATCTCAAGGGGACGTTCTACTGCTCGGTCGAGGCAGCGAGCCTCATGCGCGCGAGTGGCGGCGGCTCGATCGTCAACGTTTCCTCCGTCGTCGCGGCCCGAGGGCTGCGCAACCTCTCGGCATACGGTGCGAGCAAGGGCGGGATCAACGCCCTCACGATCCAGCTCGCCGTCGAGCTCGCGCCGGACGGGATCCGCGTCAACGCGTTCGCCCCGGGCGCCACGAACGTCGAACGCAACCTCGCCGACGACCCGCGCTATGTCGAAACGTGGTCGCCGCTGATCCCGCTCGGCCGCGTGGCCGAGCCGGAGGACATGGTCGGCCCGGCCGTCTTCCTCGCCTCGGACGAGTCGGCGTACGTGACCGGGCAGCTCTTCTACGTGGACGGCGGCTGGACCGCGGTGGGCAGATTTCCGGAGACGTACGTCGATGCGGCCCGGCGCCGCGGAGGAGCCGGATGAAGCTCGGGATGAACATGCTGCTCTGGTCGACGGATGTCACCGGCGGCGAGTACGCGGCGACATTCGAGCTCCTGAGGGACGCGGGCTACGACGGCGTCGAGATCCCCGTCTTCGATCGCGAGGTGGACAAGTACGCGGAGCTCGGCGGGCGGCTCGAGGCCCTCGGCCTGGAGCGGCTTGCGGTGTCGGCTCGCGGCGTCGCCGACAATCCGATCGCAGCCGACCCGCGGGTGCGCGCGGAGGCGGTTGCGGCCACGAAGGCGAACGTCGACTCCGCCGCGGCCCTCGGCGCTCCACTCGTCTGCGGCCCCCTCGGCGCGCCACTCGGCATCTTCTCCGGCGCGCCCCCGACCTCCGAGGAGACCTCGCGCGCCGTCGCCTACCTGAGGGAGGTCGCTCCGTACGCGGAGGAGCACGGTGTGACGATCGTCCTCGAGTATCTGAACCGGTTCGAGATGTACCTGACAAACAGCGCCGCCGACCTCGCCGGGCTCGTCCGCGAGGTGGGCCATCCGGGCGTCCGCATGATGTACGACACCTTTCACGCGCACATCGAGGAGAAGGATCCGCGCGCGGCCCTCCGCGACTGCGCTGACGTTCTCGTCCACGTCCATCTCTCGGAGAACGACCGCTCGACGCCCGGCACCGGCCAGGTCGACTGGGACACGACCTTGGCCGCGCTCGACGAGATCGGCTACGACCGCTGGGTCGTGATCGAGGCGTTCGGCGATCGGCTGCCCGAGCTCGCGGGGGCCACGAAGATCTGGCGGCGGATGTTCGAGAGCGAGGAGCAGCTTGCGCGAGACGGCGCGGCCTTCGTCCGCGCCCGCCTCGGGCGCCAGTGAGCTCACGTCAGGGCAGGACGAGATGGCTGTCGCCGAACTCGTGCCAGAGGTAGCCCTCGGCCAGAGCGGCGCGGTAGCAGCGGTCGAGGAGCTCGTCTCCGGCCGCCGCCCGCAGCAGCCCGAGGTGAGACGCCTGAGGCTCGTGCCAGCCGCTCACCACACCGTCGACGGTCCAGAGGCCGCGCTGCGGCGTCACGACGAGGTTCGTCCAGCCCGCCCCGCCGCCGACGGTGCCGTCGGGCTCTGCGGCCGATTCGAGTGCCCGCACGACCGTCGTTCCGACCGCCAGCACCCGGCCGCCCCAACCGTGGACGGCGTTGACGAGCCGGGCGGTCTTGGCAGGGACGCGATAGTGCTCCGGAGAGGGGAGCTCGTGCTGCTCCGGCGACGAAACCCCGGTATGCAGGGTGATCGGCGCGACGAGGACGCCTTCAGCGACGAGCCTGGTGACGAGCTCCGGCGTGAACGGCCGCCCGGCGCTCGCCATCTCGGAGCTGCCCGCCTCCCCCGCATAGGCGTTCTGGTAGGCCTCGAGCGGCCACGGCCGGTGGACGTAGCCGTAGCGGATCGGCTGCCCGTACCGGTGGAGATAGGGGCCGACCGCCTCGGGCAGCTCGAGCTGCGCGAGCCAGAGCCTGCGGCCGTCGGCGTAGCGCGCCAGGAGCTCGGCGCTGCCGCCGGCCGGGAGCGCGAGCCGCTCGCCGGCGAACGTACCGGGGAAAGGCGAGCCGCCGGCCGAGCGAAGCTCGACGACCCTGAAATCGGTCGACCGCTGCGGCACCGGTGTCGAGAGGCGGAGCTCGAGCATCGTCCCGTCCTCCCGCCCGGCCGGCACCGCCGCGGGCAGCGTCGCCGAGGTGTTCACGACAACGAGGTCGCCCGGGGCCAGGAAGGACGGCAGCTCGCTGAAGCGCGTGTGCACAATCCGGCCGTCGCTTCTGCTCGCGACCATCAGGCGGACCTCGTCGCGGCGGAGGCCGCGGGCCTCCGGCGGCTCGTGCGCCTCGAGGCGGGCCGGGAGCTCGAATGCGGCGGCGCTCACGCCGTGACTCGTGCGAGTTCACGGGCGCGGTAGCGGCCGCTCGGGAGGTCGCCCTCGATCAGGGTGAGCAGGCCCGGCACGCTCTCCTCGGGCGGCGGCCGGTCGGTGATGTCCTCGCCGGGGAAGGCCTCCTGCTGCATTTGGGTCCGCATGTCCCCAGGGTCGACCGCGTAGACGCGGAGCTCGGGGTGCTCGACGGCAAGGACGGCACTGATTTGGTCGAGCGCGGCCTTCGCCGAGCCGTAGCCGCCCCACCCCTCGTAGGCCTCGACCGCCGCGTCGGAGGTCACGTTGAGAATGCGTGCGCTGGCGGCGAGCCGGGGCAGAGCGAGCTGCACGAGCGCGACCGGCGCGACCACGTTGACCTCGTAGACGCGACGCAGCTCCTTGAGCGGGTACGCGCGGAGCGCGGGCTGCGGGCTGGGGCCGAGGACGCTCGCGTTGTTGACGATCAGGTCGAGAGGACCGCGGGCCGCCTCGAGCAGCGCGCGGCGGTGGGCCGGGTCGGCGAGATCGCCGGCGATCGCGATCACGCTCGACGCTCGGCCCCAGGCCTCGTGCAGCGCTTCAGCGCCGCGAGCGTCGACCGCGAGGTGCCAGCCGCGGTCGACGAGGGCACTGGCGAGGGCGAGGCCAAGACCACGTGACGCTCCGGTGACGATGCCGACGGGCATGTCTTCAAGCTAGGGCACTCACGGTCTGAACCGCCAGGGGCAATTGGTCCTAGGACCTCCCCTCGAGCCGCGCGGCATAGAGCGCCGCCTGCGTCCGGTCGGAGACGCCGAGCTTCGCGAGCACGTGGCCGACATGGGTCTTGACCGTCTTCTCGGCGATTCCGAGCTCGAGTGCGATCCGCTTGTTGGCGAAGCCGCGGCCGACCAGGCCCAGCACTTCCCGCTCGCGGGGGGTCAGCTCCGGCTGCTCCGCGCTCCGGTCGCCCGCGAGCACGTCGACGAGCCGGGCCGCGACCGCAGGGTCGATCAGCGTCTCGCCGGCGACGGCGGCTCGGATCGCCCGGGTCAGCTCCTGCGGCTGCACATTCTTGAGCAGGTAGCCCGCCGCGCCGGCGCGGAGGGCCGGGAGGAGCCGGTCGTCCTCCAGGAAGCTCGTGAGGATGATCACCCGTGCTGAGGGCACGCGAACGCGCAGCGCGCGCATCGCTTCGATGCCATCGAGCCCGGGCATCGCGAGGTCCATCAGGACGACGTCCGGCCGCAGCCGCTCCGTCTCGGCGATCGCCTCCTCGCCGCCGCTGGCTTCGCCGACGATCTCGAGCCCGTCCTGCAGCTCGAGGAAGGTGCGCAGCCCCTCGCGGACGACTGCGTGGTCGTCGACGATCAGCATGCGGATCGGGTCAGCCACGATCTGCCTGCAGGCGTACCGTCGTTCCCGCGCCGGGCGCCGAGTCGATCTCGAGGCTGCCGTCCAGCCGCTGGGCCCGCTCCTCCATCGACGTGAGTCCGAGCCGCGTCGACCGCAGGCCCGGCGAGCTCGGGTCGAAGCCCGTGCCGTCGTCCTCCACCTCGAGCAGCAGACGGCCGTCGTCGGTGCGAAGCCGCAGCGTCACGTGCTCGGCTTGGGCGTGGCGCAGCGCATTCTGCAGTGCCTCCTGCGCGATTCGCAGGATCTCCCGATCGCGGGCCGGATCGGCCGGGCTGTCATCCCCGAGTTCGAGCGCGATTTGGGCCGGCTCGAGCCGCCGCAGGACGTCGACGTGCTTGCGCAGAGCGCCGTAGAGCCCGTCCCGCTCGAGGTCGGGCGGCCGCAGCTCGAAGATCAACGAGCGCAGCTCGTCGAGCGCCTGCTGGGCGAGCGCCTTGAGCTTGTTCACCTGCCGGCCGGCCGCCACCGGGTCACGCTCGATCAGCGTGCCGGCGGCCTCGGCGGTGAGGACGAGGCTGAAGAGCTTCTGGCTGACAGCGTCGTGGAGGTCGAGCGCGAGCCGGTTGCGCTCCGAGAGGATCGAGAGCTCGTGGCTGCGCTCGTAGAGCCGCGCGTTCGTGATCGCGATCGAGGCGTGCGCGGCGAGCAGTTCGATCAGCTGCTCGTCCTCGCCGGTGAACGCGGAATCCCCGGTCTTCTCCGTCAGGTAGAAAGCCCCGATGACGCCTTCCCGAGCGACGATCGGGACTCCGAGGAAGGTGCGCATGTCCGGATGCGGCCGCGGCCACCAGCCGCGGAAGCGCGCGTCGCCGTGGAGATCCGTCGTCCGGAACGACTCGGCCGTCTCAAGCATGGCGCCGAGCATCCCGTGCATGCGCGGCAGCGGGCCCATCGCGCCGATGAGCTCGTCGCTCATCCCCGCCGTCAGGAATTGGCTGAAGCCGCCCTCCCCGTCCGGGACACCGAGCGCCGCGTAGCGCGCCTTCGCGAGTTCGCGGGCGCTGTTCACGAGCCGCTGCAAGACCTCCTCGACCGACCGTTCGGCGGCGACCGACAGCACGGCGTCGCTCACGGCCCTGAGCGTCGGGCTCAGCTCCTCGGTCACGCCCTGACGATATGCGACTCGTACGCGTGGAACAGCCGCCGGATGTTCCACGACGCCCACTCGGGCAGGCTCGGTGCGACGCCGTCGTGCAGGTCGCTGGGCCCTTGACAGCGACGGCGGGTGCTTCGGCAGGTCGCCACCGTCGCCGGCCTCGGAAGTCTCCTCGATACTGCGCTCACCCTGGCACGCTCGGCCGCGACCCTCGCCGCGAATCGCTGCTGGATGCGCGTCGGCCGACTCGAAGGCACCGTGTGCGGTGCCGTCCATCTCAGATGACCAGCCGACCCGGATCGAATGCACGACGCCACCTCAGAGGCGACACGCAGCGCGCTCACAGGAGCCTCACAAGATGCGGCGATAGATTGACTTCCGTGAACGAGGACACCCACATCGAGCCGGACCGGACCACTCGACGAGGCTCGCTGCTCAAGCTCGGTGGCTTCCTGGTCGCTGCGGCCAGCGCGGGCGGGATCACCGCCGACCGGTCGGAAGGAGCCGGAAGCGGACCGGCCGCCGTTGCCTCCGGCGCGGTGACCTGCGTGCTGACGCCGGAGCTCACCGAAGGCCCCTTCTACATCGCGAACGAGCAGGTCCGCCGCAACATCACCGAGGGAAGACCCGGCACGCCGCTCAGGCTCCGGCTCGGGGTCGTGAACGCGTCGACCTGCAAGCCGATCAAGGGCGCCGCGGTCGACATTGGGCACTGCGACGCCGGCGGCACCTATTCCGGCGTCCAGAACGCCGTCGGCAAGACCTTCATGCGGGGGATCCAGAAGAGCGACGGCCGCGGCATCGCCGTCTTCCAGACCGTCCACCCCGGCTGGTACACGGGCCGGGCGGTTCACGTCCACGTCAAGGTGCACCTCGGCGGCAGGGTCGTCCACACCGGACAGCTCTTCTTCGCGGATACCCTGACCGACGCCGTCTACAGAAAGCCGCCGTACAGCAAACGCCCTGCCCGCGACACCCGCAACGCGAACGACTCGATCTACGTCAACGGCGGGAAGAAGTCGATGCTCGCACTGCACGCGGCCGGGGCCGGCTATCTCGGCGCCATCACGATGGGAGTGCACAGCTCGTAGGAGCGATCAGGCGGTGCGGCAGTCTGCGCAGGCGCCGCGCAGAACCACCTCGTGCCCGGCAACCGAGTAGCCGCTCCGCCGCTCGAGGTTCGTCAGCGCGAGCTCGAGCTCGTCGTCCTCGAATGCCTCGACCTTGCCGCAGTCGTCGCAGACGAGGTGATGGTGGTGCTCCCCGGTGGGGAGCAGTGGCTCGTATCTCGCCGTCCCCGCCCCGAGATCGATGCGCTGGAGGAGACCTTGATCGGTGAGCTCGTCGACAACGCGGTAGACGCTGGCCAGTCCGACCGGCCGGCCGCCGCCGCGCAGCTCGTCGAAGATCTCCTGGGCGGTGAGACAGCAGTTCTGCCTGCCCAGCAGCTCGACGACGGCGCGGCGGGCTGCCCCGTTGCGGTAGCCCTGCGCCTGCAGGCGCGCGACCGCATCACTCGTCCACGACTCGAGCTCACCCACGGCCGTGATCGTAGCCGTTGTTGCCCTTTTTGAGAACGGGAATGATTCGTTACCATCCCGCTGTACATCTTGCTCAGCGCGTCGGCCAGGTCAACAAGCTGACGGGTCTGATCGTCATGTATTTGACCTTCGTGTTGCGCCTCGGTGTCTGGACGCTGCGCTTGTTCGTGCTGGGCATGCCCGAAGGAGCTGGAGGCGGCGGCGCTGGTGAACCGCTGCCCCCGCTTCGGCGCGTCCGTCCGGATCCTGCCGCCGCTCGTCGCGCCCGGCCCGATGGCGACCTCGATCTTCGCTTTCATCCAGGCCTGGAACGGGTACATCATCACCTACGTCTTGCTCTCGACCCCCGACAGGCAGGCGCTGACGGTCTGGCCGGCCGGCTTCACCACGCTCCGCGGGCCGGTCGTCTTGGTCTTCGTCGCGGTCCACCGCAAGACCGCCTTCGGGCTGACCGCGGGGGCGGTCAAGGGGTGATCGGGTGGTCGCGGCTGGCGCGTGGTGGCCGTCTGGTCTACGCCGGCGCGGAAACCTCCGGACGGCTTGCCGCCGTCGACCGGGAGGCCGGGGTCATCCACATCCGCGAGCTCGCCGTCGGCCGCGACGGTGCGGTTGTCGCGGTCAGTGCCGGCGACTCGACCCCGTACGTTCTCGGCGCGCTCGAGGCGGCCGCAGAGGCCGGGGCGCTTCGCGTCGGCGTCGTCCGCGCCCGCGGCCCCGAAGTCGGCCGGCGCGTCGACCACGACGTTACGGTCGTCGTCGGCCCCGAGGTGAGCGCAGGTTCGACTCGGCTGAAGGCGGGCACGGCGCAGAAGCTCGTCCTGAACACGATCTCGACCGTCACGATGGTCCGGCTCGGCCGCACGTACGGCGGGCTGATGATCGGCGTGGTGCAGGACAAGGCGAAGCTGCGCGCGCGCGTCCGGCGAAGCCTCGCCCTCGCCTCCGGGGCCGGGGGTGAGCAGATCGAGTCGGCTCTCGCAGCGGCCGGCGGCGACGCGAAGGTCGCGCTCGTCTCGCAGCTGGCCGGCATCGCACCCGAGGAGGCCCGCAACAGGCTCGATCGCGCCGGTGGCTCAGTTCGCGTCGCGGTCGGGAGCGGGAGGGACGGATGAGGCTCGGGGTCGAGGCGGCGGTGATTGGTGGCGAGCTCGTGCGAGGCGACGTTGAGGTGGTCGACGGGGCGGTCGTTGCCTGCGCCCTGCATGGGCCGTCGCGCAAGGGATTAGCCGTTCCGGGGTTCGTCGACTTGCACGTCAACGGTTTCGGCGGAGTCGACTTCCTCACTGCCGACGCGGCCGGGTACGGCCGGGCGGGCGAGTCGCTGCTCGAGTCCGGCGTGACTGCGTTCCAGCCGACGTTCATCTGCGCACCCGAGGAGGCGTTGTGCGCCGCCCTCGCCGAGCTCGCTGGCGCGGCGTGCGGGCCGCGTATTCTCGGAGCCCACCTCGAGGGTCCGTTCCTCTCGCCCCTCCGGCTCGGCATGCACCCCGTCGAGCACCGCCGCGATCCCGACCCCGCGCTGCTCGAGCGGCTGCTCGCGGCCGGGCCAGTCCGCCACGTGACGCTCGCGCCCGAACTCGCCGGTGCGCTCGAACTGGCGCGGCTCCTGCTCGGGCGTGGTGTCGTCGTCTCGCTCGGCCACTCCGACGCCAGCGCAGAGCAGGCTCGCGCGGCCTTCGACCTCGGTGTCTCGACGGTCACCCACGTCTTCAACGCGATGCGACCGATCCGCTCGCGTGACGGCGGCCTCGCCGGGGCGGCCCTCGCACGCCCCGACGTCACCGTCCAGATGATCGTCGACGGCAGCCACCTCGCGTCCGAGACTGCACTGCTCGTCTGGCGCGCGGCCGCGGGTCGGGTTGCTCTCGTCACCGACGCCATGGAGGGCGCGGGGCTCGGCGACGGACGCTACCGGCTCGGCTCGGTCGAGGTGGAGATGCTCGACGGCGTCGTGCGCCGCGACGGCGTCCTCGCGGGCAGCAGCCTGACCATGGTCGCCGCCGTGCGCAACCTGCACGCCCTCGGCGTTCCGCTGCTCGACGCGATTTCGGCTGCGACCTCCGTGCCCGCAAGGGTCGCGCGCCGAGCCGACGTCGGCGTGCTCGAGCCGGGCGGACCGGCCGACCTGGTCGTCCTCGACGACCGGCTCGAGATTGTCCGTGTCCTCGTTGCTTGAGCAGGAGCTCCGGAGCAGCCGGTCGCACTGGAGCGGCTGCTCGAGCGGCGAAGCGGGTGCAGGAGCTGACCGTGCTCTTCCGCGACGTGCACTACATCGTCATCGCCGCGCGCGGGAGCTTCGGCGACCTGGTGGGACTCGACGGCGCCGGGCCGCAAAGGGGCGACCGGCGTCGCCCGCGGTGTCAACTAGCCACCGCGTTCGAGATCGCGCTGAAGATTCGCGAGCTCTCGGGCCTGCTCGTCCGCCTACTCGACAGCCGACCTCCTGCAGGCCCGCCGCCACGCTGACGCGCTAGCCCGGAGCTAGGGCCGGGCGCCGAGCGTGACCGTGACGGTGCGCATCCTGGCGGCCCGGACAACTGTCAGTTCGACCGTGTCGCCGGGCTTGTGCGCATCGATCTGCGCGCGCAGCTCGGCGGCCGTTTCGACCCTCGCGCCGTCGATCTTCGTGACCACGTCGCCTCCGGTCGGATAGGGCGCGCCGGCAACCGTCCGCAGGCCGGTCGCCCCCTTCAACCCGGCCTTCGCAGCCGCGGTGTGCGGCCGCACCCGAATGAATGCGACTCCGGTTGGGGAGTGCAGCCCGGCCGCAGCGGCCGCCGGGATCGTCTGGACGGAGACGCCGAGGTACGCGTGGCGGATGGTGCCGGACGAGAGCAGCTGCGACACGACCGACCTGACCATGTTCGATGGGACGGCGAAGCCGACACCGTCGTTCCCGCCCGAGTCGCTCTCGATCTGCGAGTTGACCCCGATCACACGCCCGCGCAGGTCGAGCAAGGGACCGCCCGAGTTGCCATGGTTGATCGCCGCATCGGTTTGGATCGCGTCGTCGATCGTGAAACCGTTCGGCGCCTGCATCTGCCGGTGGAGCGCACTGACGATCCCGGTCGTGACGGTTCCCTCGAGCCCGAACGGGCTGCCGATCGCGACGACGCCGTCGCCGACCTGGACGGCGGCCGAGTCGGTCAGGCCCAGCGGGTCGAGCAGAGATCCGGGCGCGGCGACCCTGATCACGGCGAGGTCGGTCGAGGAGTCCTTGCCGACGAGCGTCGCAGCGAACGTCCGCCCCCCGGGGAAGCGGACGCTGATCGAGTTGGCGCCATCGACGACGTGCTCGTTCGTGACGATGTCGCCTTGGTCGTCGTAGACGAAGCCGGAGCCCTGCGCCCGCTGGCCGCCGCGCGGGTTGCCGAACGGGAAGGGCTGAGACGAGCCGCCCGGCGAGTCAACGGTGATCTCGACCACACCCGGAGACGCGCTGCGGCTGACCTCGTCGACGCTCCGCGCGGCGGTGCGACTCGCCGTCGACTTCGTCTTTACGGTCGCGGCTACGTGTACGACCGTCGTCGTCCGGTGCAAGTCGACGAGCGCGACCGTGGTCGCGCCGATTCCTGCGCCGAGCACGGCGGCGGCGAGCAGCGCGAGGAGGAAGGTGGCACGGCGGCTCACCTTCTCATTGGAGCAGCCTGCTCTGCGAGCCGACTCACAGGCCCGCCCTTCTTAGGGACTTCTTAGGCGGCTCTCAGTCGGCTCTTAGGCCCTCATGTGAGGTTGTGGAACGTGGCATTCGAGACGGGATCACTGCCGACCCTCCCGCTCGAGTGCGCGAACCTCCCTCCTTCGCAAGCGGGCCGGGGACGCACCCGACGGCTCCGGCCCGCTCACAGCTCCGGCTCGTCCCCGCGTCCGCAGCGCGAGGCCGCGCGGGCTGATGCCTGTTCAGCCTGAACGCTCTGCTTCGCTCAGACGGCGTCGATGAGCTTCCGGGCCCGGTTGACGCTCGTCTCTGCCGGCGCAGTCGCGGTCGCCGTCGCGCTCGCCTCCGCGATCACGTACGTGGTCGTGCGCGGCGAGCTCCGCGGGCGGGCCGACGACGCCTTGCGCAGCCGGGCCGCTGCGATCTCGCCTGGGTCGATCGGCGGCACGTTCTTCAGCGACATCCCGAACCCTGAGCTCGGTGATGCTCCGGGCTATCTACAGCTCGTCGGCCGGGACGGCCGCACGATCCGGCCGCCGCACGAGGCGGCGGCGATTCCGGTCACCGCGGCCGCCCGCGCCGTCGCTGCGGGACGGTCAGGATCGAGCTTCGCCGACGCCTCCGTTTCGGGCAGACACATGCGCATCCTGACCGTCCCGATCGCCGCCGCCTGGGCGCTGCAAATCGGGCTGCCCCTGGCCGAGACCGACCATGCGCTCCGCCGCGCCCGCACGTTCCTGATCCTCGTCGGGTTCTGCGGGATCGGCCCGGCCGCCGCGTTCGGGCTCGCGGTGGCGCGTACGGCGCTCGCCCCGGTCCGGCGGCTGACCGCAGCCAGCGAGCACGTGACGAAGACGCGCGACCTCGGAAGCCGGATCGATACACGCGGCCGCGGCGAGCTGAGCCGGCTCGCCGTGAGCTTCAACACGATGCTCGCCGCGCTCGAGGAGTCGGTGCGGGCCCAGCATCAGCTTGTCTCCGATGCGTCGCACGAGCTGCGCACGCCGCTGACGACCCTGCGGACGAACATCGAGGTCCTCTTGCGCGGGCCAGAGCTGCCCGCAGCCGAGCGCGATCAGCTCCTGCGCGACGTCGTCGAGCAGCTCGAGGAGATGACCGCGCTCGTTGCCGCGCTGGTCGAGCTCGCCCGCGTGGACGCGGGAGCGACCGGAGGGAGGCGGGACGCGCATTCGGCCCGCCTCTTACGGACTCCTTAGCCCGTTCTCATCCTTCTCTTAGGTGGCGGTGCGACGCTCGGTCGGTGCCGTCGCGGCTCGCTCTTGCGCTGGTTGCCGTCCCGGCGGCCTGCCTCGTCGGAGCTTCCTCCGCCCCGGCCGCGACGCCGCATCTCGAGCAGCCCGCCCGGCTCGAGATCGGCCGGATGCCGCGGGCCGTCTCAGACCGGACGCTCCCCGCATCGTCGAGGAGCGCCCGGGCCAGCTTGCCGGTCGGCGCCTGGGGTGGGGTGCAGACCGCCTCGACGGGCGATCGGGTGATCCTCTACGCGTCGGCGAGCTACCCGCAGGACCCGGCGGAGCTTCAGCGCTGGGCCGACTTTCTCGCCAGCCTCGTCCACGGCGCCGAGATCTCCAACCTGACGATGTATCTCGCGCCGCTGCCCGAGGTGCAGCAGCTCTGCGGGCCGAACGCGTCGGCCTGCTACGGCGAATCGCTGCTCGTCGCCCCAGGAGAGGATCTTCCGGACGGTACCTCCACCGAGGCCGTCGTCACGCACGAGTACGGCCACCACGTCGCCGCCTCGCGCGATGACGCCCCCTGGGCGGCCGTCGACTGGGGCACGAAGCGCTGGGCGACCTACGAGGCGGTCTGCCCGCGGGCGAACACCTCCCAGCTCTTTCCGGGCGACGAGGGCGTGAACTACCGGCGGAACCCGGGGGAGGCCTTCGCCGAAAGCTACCGCGTCCTGAACGAGCGCATGGCAGGCGTTGACGAGGCTCCTTGGCAGGTCGTCGACCGGCTGCTCTACCCGGACGACCAGGCGCTCGCCTTGCTCGAGCAGGACATCCTCGAGCCCTGGGCGCCGAGCGCACCGGCACGTTTCGGGGGCTCGCTCACCAGGGCGAAGCCGAGCCGGACACTGACCGTCGGGACGTCGCTCGACGGAACGTTTCGCGTCACCCTGCATGCCCCGCCGAAGGCCCGCTACTCGCTGGTGGTGCTGACCCTGGCCGGTGCCGCGGCCGGGCGTGCAACCACCTCGGCCGGCGGGTCCGTCGTGGTGCGTGCGACGGTCTGCGGTACCCGGACGTACCGGCTGAAGGTCACGCGGATCATCGGCGCAGGTACCTACAGCATGGTCGTCAGCAAACCCTGAAACCCCGGCCGCTCCGGAGTGCCGCGTCGGCTCTCCGAGACCCTCTTCTACCGGGGGAGGAGGCGCTGCCCAAGCGGCGCGAGGGATCCGACGCGAGAGAAGGAGCAGACGACGCACGAGGAGTGTCGACCCGCGGCGGTCGGTCGAGTCGCTCCCGGGACGGGGCCGCCGCGCTGCTCGTCCTCGGGTTCCCCGTGGCGGGCGGCGCCTCGGCCCCGGCGGCGAGGCCGCTCGTTGCGGCTGGATGTCCGAGCAGCCGGCTTCCGCGCAGCCTAGACCGGCAGCATGCTGCCGTGGCGCGGCCGCTGCGAGGAGCGGCCGAGCAGCGCAAGCAGGGAGCGCTCGAAATACGGTTCCTGCGTCGCGGCGATGGCGGCGCGCGACGGCCTGCTCGACCCCCCGGGAGAGGTGAACGACGCCGTCAGATGCCCGAGGCCGAGGGCGGCCACGACCGCGGCCGCCGTCGCCACCACCTGCAGTGCACGTCGATGCGAATACCTGAAGGCCTCGCGCCGGAAGAGCAGGCGCGCGGGCTCGACCGGCGGCGCCGCGCGAACCGCCTCGACCAGCCCGCCGAGACCGGCGGCGTACGTTGCGCAGGCCGGGCAGGCGGCGACGTGGGCAGCCAGGAAGGCGTCCTCGAGCTCCGAGATCTCGCCGTCGGCGGCAAGCGAGGCCCAGAGGCGAGCGCGGTCACACCGGGGGGAATGACCCGTCATCGCTGAGTCAGACGACTGGGAGGAACAACAGTTAGCACCCTGAAGTGATCGACAGCCTCGGGCATCTGAATGATGGAACTGCTAACTCTTATACTCCACGCGCGTCTCACAGGGGCGTACGACCACGCTCCCGTCCGGGGGCGTGGGGTGGAATTGCGCACCGTGACACCGTGGCGCACATCGAAACGGAGGGAACGATGCACCGACGTCGTCTTTGGCTGATGGGGGCGTGTGCGCTTGCGCTGACCCTCGGCCTGGTGGCCACGGCGTCTGCCCGCCCCGACCA
>JBHEMK010000043.1:0-8033 GCA_046262635.1 Gaiellaceae bacterium | reverse complement strand
GGGGAACGCGGCGGTTGACGTCGAGCCATCGCCTGCTGTTCGCAGGCAACCGCTTATCGTCGCTGCTGGGCCTCTACGGCGATGTCGCCCGTCCAGCGGACGTGCGTGGCCATCAGCCGTGGGGCCGCGTCCGCGTCCGCGGCCGCAACGGCGGCCGCGATCGCCCGGTGGTGCTCCTCGACCGTGCGCCGGTGCTCCGGGACGTACGCCGCGTAGGCCCGGTAGCGCTTCGGGGCCACCATCACCTGGTCGATCATCTTCTGGAGCCGCGGCACGCCTGTCGCAGTGGCGATCACGCCGTGGAAGACGAGGTTCTCCGAGACGAGCTCGGACAGTTCGTCCTCCCGGCCCGGTTCGCGAGCTCGTGGAAGCGGTCGGTGCTCGCCTCCAGCTCGCGGATCGTCGCCGATGTCGCCCGCTCTGCGGCGAGCCGCGCAGCATGGCCCTCGAGCGCCGCACGAAGGCCGTAGATGTCGTGAAGGTCGGCCGCGTCGTAGGCGCGGACGACCGCGCGGCAGGTCGCCCGCGATTCGACGAGGCCCTGGTTCCGAAGCTCGATCAGCGCCTCGCGGACGGGCGTCCTACTCGTCCCGAGCTCGCGCGCGAGCTGCTCCTCGCGCAGGACGTCCCCGGGAGCCAGGCGCCCCTCGAGGATCGCGAGGCGGATCTCGTGCGCGATCAGGTTGCCGGCCCGCTCCGTGCCGAGGATCGGGCCTCCGAAGATGGGTTCGGGATCGCTCATGCTGCTGGACAAAAGTGTACGGAGCCCGCCAGCCGCGCCGCCCGGCTCCATGGGGATTACGAGGTCGGGAGCGCCGCGCCGGCGGCCGGCGTCTCGAGGCGCCCGCGGAAACGGCTCGTGATCCCAGTTGGCGTGATCGAGGCCCGCGTCCTGGCCCTCGTCCGGCCGCCGGCAGACGCTGACGACTGATATGCGAACCTCCTCTGGCTCGACTGACGCAAGTGCCTGCGATCGCCACGCCAGCACGCTCTTCTGCCGGATACGTCGAGTCCCGAAGGTCCGCGCAGCGACGATGGACGGTGCGCGACCGGTGATTTCCGGCACCGACACGTGGCATTCTGTTCGAAAGGGCGCGATTCCGCAGAGGCCTACGCGGATTTCCCGACGGCGACGAGCAGGCTGCGACCGGAGGGCCGCCGTGCGCTCGCCCGCATACTCCCGACATGCCCGCGGGTCACATCGTCGCCCTCGGCGGGGGCGGCTTCATGTTCGAGGACGTTTCGCCCCTGGACGACTTCGTGCTCTCGCTCGCGCGCGCGCCGAGGCCGCGGATTTGCTTCCTCGGGACGGCGAGCGGCGACAGTCCGAGTTGGCTCGACGCGTTCTTCGACGCGTTCGGGCGACGCGACTGCGAGCCGAGCCACCTGCGGCTCTTCGGTGCGCCGACCGATCCGTCCCGCCAGCTCAGGCGGCAGGACGTGATCTACGTCGGTGGCGGCAACACCGCGAACATGCTCGCGGTCTGGCGCGTGCACGGAGTCGACAGGGCGCTGCGCGAGGCGTGGGGGCGGGGCTCAGTGCTCGCAGGCGTGAGTGCTGGCGCGAACAGCTGGTTCGAGGCGTCGGTGACCGATTCGTTCGGCCCTCGGCTCGGGCCGCTGCGCGACGGGCTCGCGCTCCTGCCCGGGAGCTTCTGCCCGCACTACGACACCGAGGCGCGGCGCAGGCCGGTCTTCAGGGAGCTCGCCCGCAACGGATTCCCGCCGGGGTATGCCGCGGACGACTGCGCGGCGCTGTGGTTCGAAGGGACGAAGCTGCGCCGCGTCGTCGCCTCGCGCGCGTGTGCGCGTGTCTACAAAGTGGACGCGGACGAAGAGGTGCCCATCGAGGCGGAGTTGCTCGCCTGAGACCGGGCGTCGTGGGGCCGCGAGAACGCTCCCGGCTCGAAGTCGACGAACGCGGGTGCCGCGGCACCGCCGCCGCGCGAGAGAACGTTCAGCTCCTCGCCGAGCGCGGCCGCAGCCGCGTTGAGGGTCTCCGGCTCGAGCGTGGGCCACTCGCCGGTCTCGATACGCGTTTCGAGCGCACGGAGGCTGACGAGGAACTCGGCGATCGAGTGCGTGCAGTGTCCGCCACGGTGGAGGTAGAGCTGGCGCAGCAGCTCCTGCTGGCCCGCCGATTCGACAACGTCGCGGTAGGCGTCCTCGTTGTCCGGCTGGACGAGCCCGTCGCCGGTGGTGTGCAGCGTGAGGACCGGCACGCCGCCGAGGTCGCCGGAGAAGACGATGTGGCGCTCGAGATAGGCGACGGCCTCGGGGTCGGCGGCAACCCGCGGAGCGGCTGCGAGCGCGCCGAGATCGGCGGCGAGGTCGAGCCCGGCGGTCCCGTAGAGCGCCTCGACCTCGGCCCTGCCGGCCGACCGGCTCAGGAGATCGCCGTAATCGACGCCGTCGTTCCACGAAGGGTTGCCGCCGGCCTGCCGCTCGACGTCCGCGCGCATCATGAAGAACACCAGGAAGCCGGGCTCCTCGAACCAGCGCACCTGGTTGCGCAGCCGCTCTGCGTAGTCGTCGGCCGCGGGCTCGGCGGAGTGGGGGTCGTACCAACCGGGAATACCTCCGACCGCCGCAGCGAGTCCGAGCCGCGCGCGGCCCTGAGGCGAGCGCTGCGCGTCCTCGAGCAGCCCCGACGCGACGCGCAGGTTCCCGGCCGGGTCGGAGATCCGGGCGATCTCGAGTCCCGAGTCCGGGCCGAGCAGCGCCTGCACGACGAAGGCCATGTCGAGCTCCCGGTTGTGGATTCCCACCGCGCCGGCGAGGTTGCCGCAGAGCGGTAGTGCTCCCGACAGTCGTTCCGGGAAGAGCTCCACCAGGCCGGCCGTCATGATTCCCCCGATCGAGAAGCCCCACGCGATCGTGCGCTCCGGCTTGCCGACCTCGGCCTCGAAGCGGTCGAGCAGCGCGGTCGCGTTCGCAAAGGTCTGCTCGAGCGGCCAGAACATCGGCCCACCGACGCCGGCCACGGCATACCCGTCGGCGAGCAGGTTCGCGACCAGGGGATCGCGAGCGTCGAACGGCCTGTCGTCGCGGCTCATCGGCAGGCCTCGCGTGAACAGGAGCAGCGTCCCGTTCCACTCCGCCGGCGCCTCGATCGCGTACTGCCCGCCCCGGGACGAGGGGCCGGATTCGGAATGGGGGGTCAGCGGCATCGCTAGAGCAGAATACGGTTCTTCTGCTCAGGCGCCAAATCGAGGCGCGCTTCTTCCGCGGCAGCCGGGCCGGACCCGGAAGACCCCGCCGGCGTACGGCTGGTGCTCGACGCCGGTGGAGTTCCCGCGCGAGCGGTCGTCACGAGAGCTGGAGGCTCCCGCCGCCGAACGCACAGCTCGTCACCAGCTCGGCCGGAAGCTCCACCACGCCGTCGAGCTTTCCGTTCGGGAGGTAGCACCGCACGCCCATCCACCCCAGAGCGCAATCCAGAGCCGGCCGTCCTCGTCAACTGCGAGACCGTCCGGCAGCCCGGCCCCGGCGGGCACGTCGATCAGGCGCCGGCGGTTCGCGATCGTGCCGGCGGCCGCGTCGAAGTCGAAGGCGTCGACGCTCTGCGTGCTGCTGTCGACGAGGTACATCACCTCGTCGCCGGGAGATCAGCCGATCCCGTTCGAGATCGTCAAGCCGCTGAGCACCGTCTCGACGTGCAGGTCCGGATCGAGCCGCTAGAGCAATCCGGTTCCCGGCGTCATCGCCAACGCCATTCCCGCCCAGCATCTGCCCGCGCGTTGGCCCGCGCCGTCTTCATCCGTGCAGCAGGATCGTCCGCCTCGACCTCCCGGACGACGTCCACCACGTCGCCGCCTTCGTCGACGAGCCCGAAGCCGTCGCGCAGCGCCAGTGCGAGCCCGCCGCGCCCGCGCAGCGCGACGGCACGACCGGCTGCCCGACCTCGAGCTCCTCGTGGAGCCCGGTCGCCGGGTCGAAGCGGTGCACGACGCCCGCGGGGATGTCGATCCAGAGCAGCTTTCCCCGCAGCGCGTCTCACACAGGTCCCTCGCCGACCGCGGCGCGCGAGTCGAGGGACCAGCTCGACCTTCGGCCCCGCAGCGGCGGTCACTGCAGGACCTTGACCTCCAGGCCGTCGGGTGCGTCGACGGTCACCTCGGACCCGTCGACAGAGACCGCGAGCCAGCCCCGTGGAGTCGGCACCCGCCCGGCCGCGCGCGCGAGGGGCCCGAGGTAGGGGTCGACGATCGCACCGCCGGCGTAGCCCGGCCCTGCCGGGCGCACGCCGAGCACGTACGTCGTCAGGTCGTACGTCGGGCTCGCCGACCAGCCGTGGCAGCGGCTCGAAGCCCCGGGCGCGGCGTCCCAGAACTCCTGCAGCGTTCCCCGCTCCGGGTCGAGCTCCCAGCGGCGCAGGCTCTCCAAGATCAGGTCGCGGCGCCCGTACCTGAAGAGCGCCTCGTGCAGGAAGCGGCAGAACCACGGTTGTGCGGCGACGACGTCACGCTCCTCGTCGAAGTTCTCGGGCGCCTGGTACTGGAAGACGGGGATGCGATCGTGCGCGTCGGGCCCGGCACGGAACACCGCCGGATTCGCCGTCACGACGAGCCGGCCGTCCGGGCGCGTGATCCGCTCGATCAGCGTCTCTACTCGGTCAGCCGGCACGATTCCCGCAACCAGGGCAGCGGCGTTCGTGTGCTGGCTCATCCGGCGACTTCGACGGTCGCGGCCGAGTGCGTCGACGTAGATGTGGCGCTCGGCATCCCAGAGCGCCTCGAACGCGTCGGCGGTGCGCGAGAGGAGATCGCCGACGCCGTGAGCGCCCGGCAGCTCCGCGTAGTCCGCTAAGGCGGCCGCGTACAGCGCGTCGTGTGCACCGGTCACGAAGTCCCGATCGTTCTGGGCCCAGTCGAGGAAGACCCAGCCCGGGAAGTCCTCGAGGAGGCCGCTTTCGGCCCGTTGCGCCTCGTAGCGTCCGATGATTCCTTCGGCGACCGGCAAGAGCCCGCGCACGAATGTCTCGTCCCTCGCGTAGCGCCAGTATGCGGCCAGCGAGCGGATCCAGTGCAGCGAGTACTCGGGCATCGTGAAGCCGATGCGTGCGAAGTCGCAGGCAGCGGCGCCCGCGAGCAGGCCGCTCGCGAACCTGCTCCGCGAGGTCAGGTCGAT
This sequence comes from Gaiellaceae bacterium, assembly GCA_046262635.1. Classification (GTDB taxonomy): domain Bacteria; phylum Actinomycetota; class Thermoleophilia; order Gaiellales; family Gaiellaceae; genus JBHEMK01. The sequence continues at coordinate 2,903 of JBHEMK010000043.1, read as the reverse complement.
GTGGTGACGAACGAGCCGCCGGTCCGGATTAGTGACGAGCGAGACGAGGATCTGCACGTATGCGTCGGCGATCCAGGCCCGCTGTTCGCGGCCCGGACAGTCGAGGAAGGCGTCGGTCGAGCAGACGTCGACGGTGCGCGCGCCAGCGGTCCAGAGCCCCGTGAGGTGACCATCGTCGCACTCGAACGTCGCGCCGGCCGGTCGCGGATACCGGGTTTCCTCGACGCTGACCGAGACCTCCGCGCCGGGTGGGTAGTGCGCCGCGACGAAGCGGAACCCGACCGGGTCGAAAAACGTGGTCTCTGCGGGCCCACCGGCGGCGAGGTACCGCGCGCTCCATTCGCGCGGCCTCGTCTCGGGCAGGCCGTCACCGCGCACGTCCTCGCCGGCGACGACGTCGACGACCGAGCCCGCGGGGGCGGCGACCGTCAGGGTGATGTGCCCGAGGCAGAGCTGCCCGACGTCCCAGACGGAGATCAGCCGCTTCCCCTCGCCGTCGAGCGCGGCGCCGGCCCACGTAGCCACGGGACTGTCGAGGAGCTCCGCGCGCAGTGGCTCACCGCGGAGCAGCGGCCGTGGCGCGTGCACGATCGACTCGAGCTGCGGGATCGGCCGCCTCAGTGGCATGGAATACGGCGCAGCGGGCGGTCGGTCGAGCACGGTGCCGTGGCCGCGACCGGCGAGCACGACCGCCTTCGGCCACTGGCTCTCGTCGGCGGCGGGATCGTGGATGTCGTGCGGCGAGCGGCGGCCGTCGACGACCTCCGGGGGAAGGCCGTGCATGGTGCCGCCGGCCGCCGGGATCCACGGTGCGGGAGCGGCGCGCCAGCTCGGATCGGTCGCGATGTCGACGCCCGAGGAGGGCTCGGTCTCGAAGCAGAACGATCCGCGGCCGAGCGTGCCGAGCGGGGACGCCGGCAGCCACCAGGGGCCGGGCCGGCCGTAGTAGCGACAGAGGGCGACGACGACGTTGCGGCCCTCTGTCAGATGGGGCGCGAGGTCGTACTCGTCCCAGCCGAGGAACTCGGGCTCGCTGCGGATCGGCCCGCGGCCGAGTTGGATGCCATTGACCGAGAGGACGTAGCGCGAGTCGCACGTGGCGCGCGCCGGAACGCTTGTCGGTACCTCAGCGAGCTCGAAGGAACGCCTGAGGAAGACGAGATGTTCGTCGGCCCCCGTCGTGCGCCACCAATAGGCTTCCTCCGGCTCGCGGTCCCAGATCCAGCGCCCGTGCCAGCCGCCGCCCCAGGCCTTCTTAGCCTGTTTGCTCAACCGCCGTCGGATCGAAGTACGCGTGCACCTCGGCGAACTTCCCGTCCCGTACCCGGACGATGTTGACGCCGCGGAACGGGTGCCGCACGTCGTCGTGGTCGACGAGCACGGCCTCCCATTCGAGCGCCGCCTCGTCACCGTTCGCGATCTCGTGGACGATCCTCACCTCGAGCCCGGGGTAGTCGCGGATCTCGTCGGCGTAGAAGCTCGCGATTGCCTCGTGGCCGCGCAAACCCTCGCCGGTGGGCCCGTAGACGACCGCGTCCTCGTGGTAGTGGTCGAGCACGGCCTGTAGGTCACGGCGACATTCTGCTGCCCAGTACGACTCGGCGACCTCGCGCGGCGACTCCATGACGTAGATCGTATGATCGCACGGCGTCCATCGTCAAGAACGGACTTCTCTCTTGAAGAACTTGGACTCGATAGCGCTTCAGCCGGTCGACCAGGTCGAGATCGCGATTCTGGTCGACAACCTCACCGATGTCTTCATGCCGGACGAGGGTCCGGCGAAGCGCTTTCCGTTCACGTCGCCGGCTGCACCTCGTCGCCCGGCGAGCACGCTGGAGGGGCGCGAGGTCGTCGAGCAGCTTCGCGGCGAGCACGGATTCTCGGCGCTCGTCACCCTCACCGTCGATGGCCGGCAGCGTCGCGTCCTCTTCGACGCGGGCGTCAGCCCGGACGGTCTCGTCCACAACATGCGCTTTCTCCAGCTGGACCCGACCGACATCGAGGCGATCGTCCTCAGCCACGGCCACTTCGACCACACGACGGGCCTGGACGGATTCGTCCGGGCCGTCGGACGCTCGAACCTCCCGGTCGTCATCCATCCTGAGTTCTGGAACCGGAGGCGCCTGGTTCTACCGGGGCGCGACCCGTGGGAGCTGCCTTCGACGAGCCGCTCGGCGCTCGAGGGCGCCGGGTTCGAGATCGTCGAGCAGCGCCAGCCTTCGTTTCTGCTCGACGGCTGTCTCCTCGTCACGGGCGAGGTCGACCGGGCGACTGAGTTCGAGCGCGGCTTCCCTCTGCAGGAGGCGTTCCACCATGGGTCGTGGGAGCCCGATCCACTCGTCCTCGACGACCAGGCGCTCTTACTGAACGTCCGCCACAAGGGACTCGTCGTCCTCACGGGCTGCGGTCACTCGGGCATCGTCAACACGCTGCGCTACGCGCGGAAGCTGACGGGAATCGACAAGATCTATGCGGCGGTCGGCGGCTTCCACCTCAGCGGCCCGATCTTCGAGCCGCTCATCCCGGCCGTGTGCGCGGCATTCGCCGAGCTCGAGCCCGAGGTGATCGTTGCGACGCACTGCACGGGCTGGCGTGCGATCCAGCGGCTCGCGGCGACGTTCCCGGACGCCTTCATCCCGAGCTGCGTCGGCACCCGTTTTACCCTCTGAGGGTTAGAGCACCGCGAGCGGGTTGACCGGCGAGCCGGTGCCACCGGGGAGCGACAGCGGCGCCGCGACGAACAGGAACTCGTACCGCCCGACCTCGCGGCAGCGAGCGGCGAGCTCCTCGACGGAGCAGTAGTCGAGCAGCACGAGTCCCATCGCGGGGATGCCGATTTGGTGCAGCGGGAGCGGGAAGCGCGAGGTGACCGGCTCGCTCGCTTCGGGTGCATCGGACGACAA
>JBHEMK010000042.1:0-26464 GCA_046262635.1 Gaiellaceae bacterium | reverse complement strand
TGTCGGTGCAGCGCGCGCTCGCGTTCCTCGGCGAGCTGGGCCTCACCGAGATCGAGCTACTGATCGGCGAGCGGATCGTCAAGGAGATCCGGGAGCGCCTGACATTCCTCCACGACGTGGGCGTCGGCTACCTCGATCTCGACCGTGCAGCCGGGACGCTCTCGGGCGGGGAGGCGCAGAGGCTGCGGCTGGCGACCCAGATCGGCTCGCAGCTCGTCGGCGTCCTCTACATCCTCGACGAGCCTTCGATCGGTCTGCACCAGCGCGACAACGACAGGCTGATCCGGACGCTCGAGCGCCTGCGGGACCTCGGGAACACGGTGGTCGTCGTCGAGCACGACGAGCAGATGATGCGCGAGGCCGACTGGCTGATCGACATGGGTCCCGGCGCAGGCGAACACGGCGGGGAGGTCGTCGCCGAAGGGCCCGCCGCAAAGGTGGAGCGAAACCGCAGGTCGATCACGGGGCAGTTCCTCTCGCACGAGCGCCGGATCGCGATTCCCGAGCGGCGCGACGAGGACCGCGGCTCCTTCACCGTGCGGGGGGCCGCGCAGCACAACCTGAAAGGGATCGATGTCGAGTTTCCGCTCGGGAAGTTCGTCTGCGTCACCGGCGTCTCCGGCTCGGGAAAGTCGACGCTCGTGAACGAGACGGTCTACAAGGCGCTGGCGAATCGGCTCAACCGGCAGCGGATCAAGCCGGGGCAGCACGACGACGTCGAGGGGATCGAGGCCTTCGACAAGGTGATCGAGATCGACCAGAGGCCGATCGGCCGCACGCCGCGGTCGAACCCGGCGACCTACACCGATCTCTTCACGCACATCCGCGAGCTGTACTCGCTGACGCCCGAGGCGAAGGTGCGCGGCTACAAGCCCGGCCGCTTCTCGTTCAACGTCAAGGGCGGCCGCTGTGAGACCTGTAAGGGCGACGGTCAGATCAAGATCGAGATGCATTTCCTTCCCGACGTCTACGTGCCGTGCGAGACGTGCAAGGGCGCCCGCTACAACCGCGAGACGCTCGAGGTGCGGTTCAAGGGGAAGTCGATCGCAGATGTCCTACAGATGTCCGTCGAGGAGGCGCTGGCCTTCTTCGCGAAGATTCCGAAGCTTCGGCGGCGGCTGCAAACGCTTCACGACGTGGGGCTCGATTACGTCAAGCTCGGCCAGCCGGCGACGACGCTCTCCGGCGGCGAGGCGCAGCGGGTCAAACTGGCCGCCGAGCTCTGCAAGGTGGCGACGGGGCGGACGCTTTACATCCTCGACGAGCCGACGACCGGCCTCCATTTCGCCGACATCGAGAAATTGCTCGAGGTGCTGCAGCGGCTCGTCGACGCAGGCAACACGATGATCGTGATCGAGCACAATCTCGACGTCATCAAGCAGGCTGACTGGGTGGTCGACCTCGGCCCCGAAGGGGGGGACGCGGGCGGCCACGTTGTTGCCGTCGGCACGCCGGAGGACGTGGCGCAGGTCGAGGGGAGCTTCACCGGGGCCTTCCTGCGCGAGCTGTTGCCGGCCGCCGCAGCCGCGGCTGCGTAGCAGCCCCTGCGGCCCCGGATCGCTCGCTCACGAGTGCGCACGCATAGAGCCCGCCGACCAGCACCAGCAACATGCGGTAGCCGGTCAGGAGCGACGCATATTCGAGCACGCCGCCTACCATCGCTCCGAGCAGGTTCGCGCCGAAGGCGGTCGTCGACGCGGCGGTCTCGCTGAAGCGCTCGGCGAAGATCAGATTGGCGAGGAACACGGGCGTGAACGCCAGTGCCGTCGCGGCCGCCAGGCGCGGCCAGAAGCCCAGCGAGAGCAGGTCCTCTTGGGGCACGATCCACGCCACGGCCAGCGCCGCCAGCAGGGCCAGGTAGAGCGGCAACAGCCGTCGTGCTGGGAAGCGCGAGGCCACCTCGATCGCAACGAGCACGGCGGCGAGCACGCCCGCGAAGACGAGGGCGTTGACGATCCACGTCGTTCCGAACAGGAGAGCGAACTGGACGACGCTCTTCGTTTCCAGGAGCAGGAAGGCCGAGCCCATGAAGAAGAGGTCGTAGTAGGGCCGCATCTCCCGCAGCCTCGTACCCGAGGCGCGGACGCCGACGACCGCCGCCACAAGGACGAGACCGAGCGTCAGCACGTAGAACCCCGGCAAGCCGGCCGTACGCAGATACGGGAACGGGTGGTCGTCGGTCGCAGGCTCCGGCATCGATGGGCCGGGCCGCCAGACCCGCCGGCAGCGCAGCACGGCCGGGACGCGTGCGACGACGAGGTCGGCGACCGGCCCGAGCACGGCTCCCTGCCCAAACTGCTCGTCGAGACACGGCCGCCGGCCGAAGGCCTGCTCGAGCGTCTCTGCGAACCGATCGACGAGCCACTGCTGCCGGTAGAAGTTGTACATCGCGAAAACGCCGTGCGGGGCGAGGCGGCGGCGGGCCGCGCGGAAGCCCTCGAGCGTGAAGAGGTAGCTCTCGAGCCGCAGTGACGACTGGTTCGCGACGAGCGTCAGCGAGTCCGGCAGCGCGAACACGATCAAGTCGTAGCGGCTGTGCGTCCGCTCGAGGTAGGCGCGGCCGTCGGTGACGTGGGTGTGAACGCGTGGATCCGCGTAGGGCCGGTCGATGTTGCGCCGCCTGCCGAGGTCGAGCAACCGCGGGTCGATCTCGACGGCATCGACGCGGCGGGCGTGGTGCTTCAGCGCGAGCGAGACGTCGGTGCCGTCACCGGCGCCGATCACGAGCACCCGCCGTGGCGATTTTCTGATGCGCCGGTACGGGATCAAGTAGTAGCTGCCGCGCACGAGCTTGTCGGCAAGCGGTGCGATCTGCTGGTGCGGAATGCCGTTGACGGAGACGCGTGTGTCGCCGGGACGGTCTCCCTGGGTCAGCTTGATCGCGTAATAGGGCGACCAGATGAGGTCAGAGCGGAAGGATGCGAGCCCGAGCGGCACGACGATGGCGGCGACGCCGGCCAGTTGCAGCACGCGTCCGGAGCGGCCGTAGAGGAGCAGGAAGAGGAGCGCGGTCAGCGCCCCCCAGGCAAGGGGCGGCGCACCGAGTAGCGACATCAGCGCGAAGGTCGTAGTCCCCGCGAGGCTGCCGAGGATGTCGAACCGGTACGCCGTCAGCGGCGGCAGTCGCGCGAACACCGTTGCCGCGGCGCCGGCGATGAGCATCAGTGCGAGCGTCGTGACGACGAAGACGGCCGGCAGCGCGAGCCAGATCGGGACGCCGCCTGTGTGGGCGCCGAACAGGATCAGCCTCCCGCCCGCGTGCGAGATCTTGGTCGGAAAGAAGTAGACAAAGCAGAGCAGCGCGCCGATTGCGAGCGGGGCGGCGTCGAACAGGCGTGGGCGCGGGCGCAGGAAGCCAAGCCCGATTCCCAGGAAGCTGCCGAGCAGCACGAAGTTTGTGAAGTACGAGAGGTAGAGGACGTTTGCGGCGGTCCAGCGGATCAGCACGAGCTCGACGTAGAGCAGCAGGAAGCTCAGCAGGAAGAGCCGGAGACGGTCGCCGAGTCGGCTCACGGGCGCCGAGCCTACCGGGCCGAGGCGAGGATTGACCCCTGGCCCGCCAAGCCTTCAGAGAGGTCAGGTCCTGGCCCTGGACGCGGCTCGCGTGGATAGGCTGCGGGCGGTGAGCGCGCCCGTCGCCCAGGCTGCCCGGACCGAGGACGAGCTCCGCCGCGGCTGGTGGCTCCGCGTCCCGGCGGTGCTGCTCTCGCCCCGCTCGGTCTTCGCGGCGATCCGCGATGACTCCGAGATCGCCGCCCGCGCGCGCCAGGAGCCGGTCGCTGCGATCGCCGGCCTGGCCGGGATCGCAGGGGTTCTCTCGACGCCGGTGGCGCGACACCTCCTCAACGACCCGGCCTACGACGGTCCGGTTGTCGCGGTTTGGGCATTCATCGGCGGGGCCTTCTACGCCGTCACGCTGTACTGGATCTTGGGAGGCTGCCTCTACGCGGCGTCCCACGGGCTCGGCAGCCTCGGCAGCTACCGGCGGGCCCGCCACGTGCTCGGCTTCGCGGCGGCTCCGCTCGCCCTCTCGCTGCTGACGCTCTGGCCGGTCCGCATCATCGTCTACGGCAGCGACCTCTTCCGCACGGGTGGCAGCGACTACGGGCGCGGCGACGCTCTCTTCGGCGCCGTCAACCTCGCCTTCATCAGCTGGGCGGTCGCACTGCTCGTGATCGGCGTGCGCGCCGTCCACGGCTGGACGTGGGGTCGTGCCGCCGCGACCGTGGCGATGACGGCGGTCTTTCCGGCGCTACTGGTGCTGGCGAGCGTCCTCTAGCACGGCCTCGAGCTGCGCCAGCTCCTCGTCGGGCATGGCGTAGATGTGCTGCTGCCCGGGGAACGCGCCCGACCGAACCTCGTCGGCGAAGCGGCTGATCGCCCCCGTGATCTCCGCCCCGAGCTCGGCGTACCGCTTGACGAAGCGCGGCGCGTTCCCCTCGTAGTAGCCGAGCATGTCGTGCCACACGAGCACCTGCCCGTCGCAGGCGGGCCCTGCGCCGATCCCGATCGTCGGGACCGCCAGCGCCTTCGTGACCGCCTCCGACACGGGGGCGGGGACGGCCTCGAGCACGACGGCGAAGCAGCCGGCCGCCTCGAGCGCGAGCGCCTCGTCGCGGAGGACGCGCGCCCGCTCTGCACTTCGCCCCTGGGCCTTGAAGCCGCCGAGGACGGTCGCCGACTGTGGCGTCAGGCCAACGTGCCCCATCACGCCGATGCCCGCCTCGACGATTGCCCGGGCGCGTGAGGTCGAGGTCCCGGCCCCCTCGAGCTTGACGACGTCGGCGCCGCCGTCCTTGACCAGGCGGATTGCATTGCGGACCGCCTCCTCATCGGAGGTCTCGTACGAGCCGAACGGCAGGTCCGCGATCACGATCGGCCGCTTCGCCCCCCGTGAGACCCACTGCGTCATGAAGACGATTTCGTTCAGCGTCACCGGCACCGTCGAGTCGCGCCCGTGCATGACCATCCCGGACGAGTCGCCGATCAGGATCAGGTCGACGCCGGCCGCATCTGCAAGGCGGGCGCTCGGTGCGTCGTAGGCGGTGACCATCACGATCTTTTCGGCGCGCCGCTTCATGGCAGACAGCTCCGGCAGCGCCAGTTTGCCCGCGGTCCGCGAGGCGTAGCGTGGGCGGTCGTCGGTCATCACAGATCTCCCTTCAGGAGGACGTTGTCGATCAGGCGAACCGAGCCGACCCGGGCCGCTGCGGCGAGAACCGTCGAGCCGCCGAGTTCGAGCTCCGCGACGTAGTCGGGCTGGAGGCCGTTCAGGAGCGACCGTGCCGTTGCGACCGGATCGTCGGACGATGCCGCGCTTTGGAGCGCGCGTGGGAGGACGAGCGCCCGCTCGCGCTCCTCGGGGGTCAGCCGCGCGTTCCGCGACGAGAGTGCGAGCCCGTCGGCGTCGCGCACCGTCGGCAGGACGCGCACGATGAGCTCGAGCTCCAGGTCGCGCACGAGCGTCCGGATCAGCGCCGCCTGCTGGGCGTCCTTCTGCCCGAAGTACACGTGCTGGGGGTGGACGATGTGGAAGAGCTTCAGGCAGACCGTGGCCACGCCCCGAAAGTGCCCCGGCCGTGCGTCGCCCTCGAGCCCGCGCGAGACCTCGGCGACCTCCACCCAGGTCTGGAACCCCGGTGGGTAAATCTCGACCGGCGGCGGCGCGAACAGGAAGTCGATCCCGGCTGCCTCCGCCTCCGCGAGGTCGCGGGCCTCATCGCGCGGATAGGCCTCGAGATCGGCCTCCTCGCCGAACTGCGTCGGATTCACGAAGAGGCTGGCGACGACCGCGTCGCACTCGGCCCGGGCGGCGTGAAAGAGCGAGAGATGGCCCTCGTGGAAGGCGCCCATCGTCGGCACGAGCCCGAGGGTGGAGCCGCCCCGAAGCGGCTCGAGCGCCGCCCGGATCTCCGTGACGGAGCGCGCGACCCTCACAGCGCGAGCGCCACCGTTGCACTGGCCAGAGTGTCGTAGAGATGCTCGAGCTCGGGCCGGGCGGCGCGGATCGCCTGACGGTGGCGCTCGACGGTCGCCCAGTCGCCGCGGGCGATCGGCCCGGTCAGCTCGAAGCCGTTCTCGATCGTGCGTCGCATCAAGGGCTCGAGCGCCTCCGGCGGCACGCCGGCGGCCACGAGCAGCAGCGACGCCGCGCGCTGGATCGTCACGAGGTAGTTCGCGGCGACCGCCGCGCCTGCGTGGTAGAGCGGCCGCGCCTCGTCGGCGAGGCCGAAGGGACGCAGTCCAAGCGTCTCCGCGAGCCAGGTGCCGCGCGCGCGCGCGTCCTCGGTCTCTCCGGTGACCGCGGCCCAGGCACCGTCGAGCTGCTCGGGGCCGCGTGTCATCGTGAAGGTCTGGAGCGGGTGGACGCTGAAGCGCCGCTCGTGCGGGTGGAGCGCCGGTAGCGGGGTCGCGCCGCTGACGTGCGCGAGCCACGGGCCCGGCTCGATCGCGGCCGCCACGTCGGCGACGGCGCCGTCGGGCACGCAGAGGAGGACGAGCCCCGGCTCGTTCGCGCCGAGATCGAGGCCGCGCTCGAGCAGCCTCGCGGCGACGGCAGAGCCGACCCGGCCGGAGCCGATGACACTGACGGATTTGAACACCTCGGGCGCTCCAGTTCCCTCGGGGATACCGGGCTGCCCTCCAGTGTATCGGCGGCGGCCCTGCTCACGGAGATGCTCCGGGTGACGGTCCGCCCGCAACGGGTCGACGGCGACCGCACCGGAGACGCGGCGGGCTCAAGCGGGAGGCGCGTCGCGCAGAAGGCGGGAGCACGGGATCGCCTTCGGGCGCGAGCGCCGGCGGCTTGAGCGCCGCACCCTGCTGATCCGGCCGCTCCGGTGGTAGCCTCTTGCTCATGCCGATCTACGAGTACGTCTGCATGCGATGCGAGTCGCACTTCGAGGAACTCGTCCGGGGGGAGCAGCAGGTGAAGTGCCCGGACTGCAGCGCAGCCGAGGTCAAGAAGCAGTTCTCCGTCTTCGCGGCCCACGGGGCCGCGACACAGCCGAGCTTCGGCGGTGGGGGCGGCGGGTGCTGCGGCGGTAGCTGCGGCTGCGGCCACTGACCGTCCGGCGAGCGTCCTAGACTCCCGAGCCATGTCCGCGCTGCTCGCGTATGCCGACGAGGTCTCCGGGTGCACCCGCTGCCGGCTCGCCGAAGGCCGCACGCAGGTGGTCTTCGGGGCCGGGAGCCCGGCCGCCGACCTGATGTTCGTCGGCGAGGCGCCGGGCTTCCATGAGGACAAGCAGGGCCTCCCGTTCGTCGGCCAGGCCGGGAAACTGCTCGAGAAGCTGCTCGCCGGCATCGGCCTCCAGCGCTGCGACGTCTACGTCGCCAATGTCCTGAAGTGCCGCCCTCCGGGGAACCGCGACCCGCAGCCGGACGAGATCGAGGCCTGCGAGGCGCACCTCTTCCGCCAGATCGAGCTGATCGCGCCGGTCGTGATCGGGACGCTCGGGAACTTCGCCACCAAGCTGCTCTCGGGCCGCCCGACGGGGATCACGCGCGTCCACGGCCAGGAGCAGCAGGCGACGCTCGGCGGCCGCCAGGTGCTGCTCTACCCGCTCTACCATCCGGCCGCTGCGCTCTACACGCCGGCGATGCTGAAGGTGCTGGAGATGGATTTCGCCCGGCTGCCCGAGCTGCTCGGGCGGGAGCTCGCGCCGGAGCCGGAGCCAGAGCCGGAGCCGGAGCGTGCGCTCGCGTCGGTTCCGCCGCGCGCGGTCCAGCTCGGGCTCTTCTGAGCTCGAGGCCAGCTTAGAGTTCCGTTGATGGAGAGGGAGACGGCCTCGGCCGGGGAGACCGAGGCGCTTGCGGGTCGGCTTGCCGCCCGGCTGCGCCCCGGAGACGTCGTGACCGTCTCCGGCGAGCTCGGCTCCGGCAAGACGACCTTCGTTCGAGGCGCCTGCCGGGCTCTCGGCGTCTCGGGGCCCGTGACGAGCCCGACGTTCACGATCGGCCACCGCTACCGTGGGGCGCAGGTCGAAATCTCGCACCTCGACCTCTACCGCTTCCAGGGCGTCTCGGCCGCGGAGTGGGGTGATCTCGAGCCCTACTTCGATGGGGCGATCGCCTTCGTCGAGTGGCCCGAGGCAGGCGAGGGCGTGCTGCCCGCGGCGCGTGCGACCGTCCGTTTGATGCATGCTGAGGCAGGCCACAGGCTGGTCACGATCGACGGTGCTGACACTCGCTTTTGACACTGCCACCGACATCGCGACGAGCGCGCTGCTGGACGACGGCGAGGTGCTCGGCGAGCGGCTTTCGCGTGCCGTGAGCCTGCTCGAGGATGTGGACGCGCTCCTGCGCCGGGGCGGTGCCTCTGCGCGTGACCTCGATGTCCTCGCGGTCGGGATCGGCCCCGGGAGCTTCACCGGCATCCGGATCGGACTCGCCACCGCACGGGGGCTCGGGCTGGCGCTCGACCTCCCCGCAGCCGGAGTGTCCACGCTCGACGCGCTGGCGGCGGGTGCTCCCGGGGCCGTGCCGGTGATCGACGCGAAGCGCAGGGAGATCTTTGTCCTCCGCGACGGGCAGCCGCACGTGCTCGGGCCTCACGAGCTGGAGCTGCCCCGCGGAACGGTCTGCATCGGCGACGGAGCCGTTCGCTACCGCGACGTCCTCGAGGACCGAGGTTTTGCCATCCCGCCGCAGGCCGACGAGCGCCACTTGCCCCGGGCCCGCTTCCACGCGGCGCTTGCGGGCGAGCCCCGGCCGGTCGAGGAGCTCGAGCCGCTCTACCTGCGTGTCCCCGACGCCCAGAGAAGCGCCGGATGACGACGATCGAGCTCCGGCAGCTCCGGCTCGGCGACCTGCAGGCGATCGAGGAGATCGAACGGCTGTCGTACCCGACGCCGTGGTCGCGCTCGATGTTCGCGGGCGAGCTGGCGAAGCCGACCTCGATCTGCCTCGGGGCCTTGGACCTCGACGGGGAGGAGGGCACGCTGGTCGGCTACCTGATCGTGTCCCGCTACGTGGACGCCTGGCACGTGATGAACGTCGCAGTCCACCCCGATCATCGCGGCCGTGGCATCGCGTCCAACCTGCTCGAGCGGTTGTTCGAGCTCACGGTCGACGACGCGCGGCGCGGGTACACGCTCGAGGTGCGCGTCTCGAACGCGATCGCGATCCGCCTTTACGAGCGGCTCGAGTTCAGGGCACGAGGGATCCGCCGCGGCTACTACACAGACAACCGGGAGGATGCCCTGATCATGTGGAAGGACCCGGTCTCGCGCTCCGCCCGTGAGTAGCGGCTGCACGAAGGATGGCCACATGATCCTGGGGCTTGAGACCTCCTGCGACGAGACCGCGGCCGCGCTTGTCACCGACGACGGACAGGTTCGGGCTAGCGTCGTGGCGTCGCAGGACGAGCTGCACACGTGCTTCGGCGGCGTCGTCCCGGAGCTGGCCTCGCGCCGCCACCTCGAGCTCGTCTCTCCGGTCGTACGGCAGGCGCTCCGCGAAGCGAGCGTCGACCTCACGGCCGTCGACCGGGTGGCGGTGACGCAGGGGCCGGGGCTGATCGGCGCCCTGCTCGTCGGGCTGGCGGCGGCCAAGGCGATCGCCTGGGCGCGTGCGCTCCCGCTCGTCCCGGTCGACCACCTGGACGGCCACGTCGCCTCGCTCTACCTCGAGCCGGCTCCGGTCGACCCTCCCTTCCTCTGCCTGCTCGCAAGCGGCGGCCACACGCTCCTCCTCGACGTCCGCGGGCACGGCCACCAGACTCTGCTCGGAACGACGCTCGACGACGCCGCCGGGGAAGCCTTCGACAAGGGCGCACGGCTGCTCGGCCTCGGCTATCCGGGCGGCGCGGCCATCGACCGGCTGGCCCGCCAGGGCGACCCGACTGCGTACGCGTTTCCGGTCGCCCGCGTTCCGGGCCTCGATTTCTCCTTCTCCGGGCTCAAGACCTCGCTCCTCTACGCCGTCCGAGGCCTGGCCGAGGGGGAGCTCGAGCAACGGCGAGCCGATCTGGCGGCGAGCTATCAGCACGCAATCGTCCGCGCTCTTGTCGAGCGGACGCGGGAGGCCGCGAAGCGCACCGGGGCGACGCGGATCGCGGTCGTCGGCGGCGTCGCGGCGAACTCGGAGCTGCGGGGCTCGCTGGCGGAGGCGAAGCTCGCGCCGCTTGCCTACACGACTGACAACGCCGCGATGATCGCCTCGGCCGCCCGCTTCGCCGAGGCCGTCCCCTATCCTCGCTACCTTGCGCTCGATGCCTACGCGTCGGCCTTCTGAAGGCCAAGCGGTCTCGCTGACGCTGCTGGCGCTCGCCGTCACGGTGGTGCTCGTTGCCGTCAGCGGAAAGAGCGCGGGTGGAGCCACGCCGACCACCGGCTCGTCCGCGTCGAGCTGGCGTGGACTGGTCGGCTCGCGGGCGCGCGTCGCGGTCGGCCAGCGCGTGATCGTCGTGCTGAAGTCGCCGTCGCTCGCCGACCGCGTCGCCCGGGCCGGCGGCCGGGCGACCGATCGGCAGGAACGGGCCTGGTCGGCCGCTGCCCTCGCCTCGCAACGACTCCTGATCTCCCGGCTCGCCGTGCAGGGAATCGCGATCCGGCCGGAGCACAGCTACACCAGGACGCTGAACGGCTTCTCGGCGCCGCTCGACCCGGCCGCCGTGGCGCTCCTCGAACGGGACGAGGATGTTGCGGGCGTGTACCCGGTGCGCCCCGCCTACCCGGCCTCCGTCGCCACTGGCGTTCTCGCCGGAGCCGACTTCGCGCCCGGCGGGGGCCACAGGCCGGACATCGGCCTCTCCGGCGTCGACGGGCGCGGCGTCACGGTCGCCCTGCTCGACACCGGCGTGGACAAGGCGACGGCGTACCTGCGCGGGCGCCTCGACGACGGGATCGACATCCTCGGTGGCGATCCGGGTGCACTCCCTGTCAGCAAACCCGACGAGCCGGCGCAGCTTGAGCGGCACGGGACGGAGATGGCGGGCCTGCTCGTCGGCGCCGGCGGCCCCTCCGGCCTCGCAGGTGTGGCGACGGGCGCATCGATCCTGCCGATCCGCGTCGCCGGCTGGCAGCAGGACGCGGCCGGGAAGTGGGCCGTCTACTCCCGGAGCGATCAGATCCTCGCCGGACTCGAGCGCGCCGTCGACCCGAACGACGACGGCGACGCCCACGATGCCGCGCGAGTGGCCCTGATCGCGCTGGCGGAGCCCTATGCGGCCTTCACCGACGGGCCCGAGGCGCGCGCCGCCGCAGGTGCGCTCGCGCTCGACACCCTCGTCGTCGCTCCCGCAGGCAACGATGGCGCCGCCGGCCCCGGCTACGGCAGCATCTCCGGGCCGGGCGGGGCGCCCTCGGCCCTCACCGTCGGCGCCGTCGACACCCGCTCGAGCACCGAGAGCGTCCCAGTCGTCGTCCGCAGCGGCCTCCGGGTACTGTTCGACGGGATCCTGCCGCTCGCGGGTGCCGTCCGCCCGCCGGGGCGGCTCGAGCTCGGGATCGCAACCCCGCAGGGCGGCCTCGGTTCAGCTGCCGCCGCGCCGCGGCTGCTGGACTTCTTCACGCGCACCGGCTCGAGTCTCGTCGCCGGCCGTGCGGCTCTCGTCGCCGGGGGCTCCTCGCCAGCACCCGCGGCCGAGCACGCAGCCCAGGCCGGAGCGGACGCCGTACTCCTCTACGGGACCCGCCTGCCCGCCGGTGGGCTCGGACTGGAAGAGGAGGTGCCGGTGCCGGTCGTGGCGCTGACCGCTGGCGTAGCGCAGGCCCTGGTCGGGCGGCTCGGCCGCGGCGCAGCCGCGACCGTCTCGATCGGCGGCGCGCGCGTCGCTCCGAACCCCGACCGGGGCCGGATCGCCGCCTTCTCCTCCACGGGCCTCGCCTTCGACGGGAGCGTCAAGCCCGATCTCGTCGCCCCCGGCGTCGCGCTCGCGACGTCGGACCCCGGCACGACGGCCGCGGGGGCACCGCGCTTTGCCACCGTGAACGGTTCGAGCGCCGCAGCCGCCGCCACCGCCGGCGCCGCTGCGCTGCTCGCGCAGGCCCGGCCCGGGCTCGAGGCCGAGGTGATCAAGAGCCTGCTCGTGGGGACCGCCAGCCCCCTGGACGGCGAGGGCGTGACCGCCCAGGGGGCCGGGATGGTCGACGTCGGCGCCGCCGCGGCCGGCGAGATCGCCGCACGCCCCGCCACGCTTGCTCTCGGGCGCTCGACTGGCACGGGCTGGAGAACGAGGCGAACCTTCGTTCTGCGCAACGTCTCGACGCGCCCCGTGCGCCTCCGGCTCGGGGTCCGCCAGACTCGCGAGGGCGCGACGGCGCTCGACTTCGCCGTGCGGCCGCGCGCGCTGACGCTGGGGAGAGGCCACTCGGCGACGATCACGGTTCGAGCTGTGACCGCCTCCGCGCCGGCCGGCGCGCAGGCTGCGGAAGGTGTGGTCGAGGCCCGTACGGCGGGCGGCGGCCGGATCCGTGTGCCGTGGACGATCGCGTTCGGGCGGCGCTCGGTCGGCCTGCTTTCCGCTCTCCGTCTCTCGGCGCCCTCATTCAGGCCCTCGGACGCCTCGCCGGCGCTGCTTCAGTTCGCTGCCGGCGCCCTCGTCCGCGTCAACGGCCTGCAGGAGGTGCGCCCGGTGTCACGGCTCGACGTCGAGCTTTTCAACGCCGCCCACGGCGACCTCGGCCTACTGGCGCGGCTGCGCGATCTTCTCCCCGGCCGCTACGCCTTCGGCCTGACCGGCCGGGACCCGGTCGGAGCAGTCCTGCGGCCCGGGAGGTACCGCCTCCGACTCGTCGCGTGGCCCACCGACGGCGGTCCGCCGAGCACCCGACGCCTGCCCTTCGTGGTCCGGTAGCCGTATACTCCGCGCCGCCGTCGAAACCAGCGGTTTTGCAAGGAAAAGGAGCGATTCTTGACGACGATCGAGAGCCCGACCCACCTGCGCGAGAACCCGTTCGAGCTCGCGCGGGAGCAGCTGCGGAGGGTCGCGGCCGCCTTCGACATCGACGACAACCTCGTCAACGTCCTCTCGCGGTGCAAGAAGGCGCTCGAGGTCTCGGTGCCGGTCAGCATGGACGACGGCTCAACGCGCGTCTTCACCGGCTACCGCGTCACGCACAACGTCGCGCGTGGGCCCTCAAAGGGCGGCATCCGCTACCACAAGGACGTCACGCTCGACGAGGTCAAGGCGCTCGCCATGTGGATGACCTGGAAGTGCGCGCTGATGGGGATCCCCTTCGGCGGCGCGAAGGGCGGCGTCGTCTGCAACCCGAAGGAGCTCTCCCGGCGGGAGGTCGAGCGGATGACCCGTCGCTACACGAGCGAGATCATCAACGAGATCGGCCCCGAGAAAGACATCCCGGCGCCGGACGTCGGGACGGATGCGAGCGTGATGGCCTGGATCTTCGACACGTATTCGATGAACAAGGGCCATTCCGTGCTCGGGGTCGTCACCGGCAAGCCGCTGACGATCGGGGGCTCCCTCGGACGGGAGGAGGCGACCGCCCGCGGCTCCCTCTACTGTGTGCGGGACGCCCTCATGCACCGCGGGATGTCACTCGAGGGCCTGCGCGTGGCTGTTCAGGGGTTCGGCAACGTCGGCGCCTACCTCGCCCGGTTCCTGGCCGAGGACGGCGCCAGGGTGATTGCGATCTCGGACTCGACGACCGGGCTCCACAACGCCAACGGGATCGACGTCTCCGCCGCCTTTGCGCACAAGCGCGAGACGGGCACGCTTGCGGGCCTGAAGAACGCCGAGGCGATCACAAACGACGAGCTGCTGCTGCTCGATTGCGATGTGCTTGCGCCGTGCGCGCTCGAGCAGGTGATCACCGACGAGAATGCGGACAAGGTCAGCGCCAAGATCGTCTGCGAGGGTGCGAACGGGCCCACGACCCCTGCGGCCGATGCGATCCTCGAGGGCAACGGGGTCCTGATCCTGCCCGACGTGCTGGCGAATGCGGGCGGCGTCGTCGTCTCCTACTTCGAGTGGGTGCAGGGGCTGCAGGAGTACTTCTGGAAAGAGGCCGAGGTCAACGCCAAGCTGAACGACATCGTCACCCGCGCCTTCGAGGAGACCTGGGAGACCGCCCGAACCCGAAACGTCCCGATGCGGCTCGCTGCCTACGGGCTCGCGGTGCAGCGCGTTGCCGAAGCGACCACGACGCGTGGGATCTATCCCTAGCCCGGAGGTCGTCCTCTACCACGCGCAGGACTGTCACCTGTGCGACCGGGCGCGCGCCGTGCTGGCCCGGCTGCGCCGGGAGCTGGAGTTCGACCTGCGCGAGGTGGACATCACCGGCGTGCCCGAGCTCGAGGCCGAGCACCGCGAGTGGATCCCGGTCGTGGAGATCGACGGGCGGCGACGCTTCACCTACTACGTGCAGCCCGAGGCCTTCCGGGCAGCAGTTGCACAAAGCAGCCGATGACGCCTCTTGGTAGAACTGTTCCCGCTGTTACAAGCCAGAGCGAAGGAGCCGGCGTGGCGGAACGTCTGACGGTCGGAGTCGCGGCTCGCCTGTCCCGGTACCTCCAGGTGCTGACGCAGGCGAAGAAGATGGGCAAGGAGAGGATTTCCTCCCAGGAGATCTCGGACTACACGAACATCAACGCGACGCAGATCCGGCGCGACCTCTCGGCGTTCGGGAAGTTCGGCAAGCGGGGCGTCGGCTACAACATCGACTCGCTGCTCGGCGAGATCCGGAAGATCCTGCGGACGCAGGGACAGCACAACATCGCGCTGATCGGCGCCGGGCGCCTCGGCCAGGCGATCGCGAGCTCGCCGATCTTTGCCGAGCACGGCATCAACATTGCAGCCGTCTTCGACACCGATCCGGCCAAGCTCGGCCGCACCGTCGGCAACGTGCCGGTGACCGAGCACGCCCGGCTGGCGGAGGTCGTCCGGGAGAAGAACATCATCGTCGGAGTCCTCGCCGTCCCTGCTGACAACGCACAGGACGCCGCGAACGATCTGATCGCTTCGGGCGTCAAGATCGTCTTCAACTACTCGGAGGCGCTCCTCGACGTGCCGCCGGACGTCGCCGTCCACACCTCGAATCCGGCGGTCGAGCTCCTGTACGCGCTCTATTTCCACCTGACCTGAGCGGTCTGCGGCCGGGTACCCATGAGCCCCTGCTGCCCGGCCGCGTGATCGGCAGCCGCTAGCGTCCGCCCGGTGCGGATCCTTCTCTGGCACGGCTACCTGCTCGGGGGGACCGGGTCGAATGTCTATACGCGCGCGCTCGCGCGCGCGTGGAAGCGCGCCGGGCACGAGGTCGTTGTGCTCTGCCAGGAGGCACACCCGGAGCAGTACGACCTGGGCGGCGCCGAGGTCGTGCGTCCCGAGATCGGCGGCCTCCTGCCCGTCTTCGTGCTCGACCGCTACGAGGGGGTCGAGGCCCGCTTGCTCCAGGACTTCAAGCCCGCGGAGCGGGGCCGTTACGTCGAGCTGAACGCCGCGGCGCTGCGGGAGCGGCTGCCGGCAGACGCCGTCTTCACAAACCACGTCTTGCTGGGCGGCCCGGTCGGCGCCGCCGCGGGCGCCCCCTTCGCCGTCAAGGCCCATGGCTCCGAGCTCGAGTACTCGATGCGCGGGCGGCCCGAGCTGCAACGGTGGGGCGCCGAGGCGCTCGAGCAGGCCGCCGCGACCTTCGTCGGGTCCGCACACATCCGGGCCGTGCTCGAGGAGGTCGTCGGACACGTCGACCGCGTCTACGAGGTGCCGCCCGGCGTCGACGTGGACGACTGGGTACCGCGACGGCGCGACGAGGCTCTCGTGGCGCTCCTCGAGCAGGCGCGCCGGGACCCGCCCAACCCGGGCAACGCGAACGAGCGGCATGCGGACGCCGACAACGCGGAGCGGCTGGCCGCGTTCTTCGCGGTCGAGCGGCCCACCGTCGTCTTCTTCGGCAAGCTGATCCGCAACAAGGGCGTCCAGGTCCTGCTCGAAGCCCTGGCCGGGCTCGACGCGAGCGCCGTCGTCGTCGGCTTCGGCGACTACCGGGCCGACCTCGAGGCGGCCGCTCCGCCCGGGACGCTCTTCACGGGGCCGCTCGAGCACCGCCACCTCATCCACCTGCTGCCCCTCGCGGACGTGGCCGTCGTTCCCTCGATCTTCCCGGAGGCCTTCGGCATGGTCGCCGCCGAGGCCGCCGCCTCGGGAACTCCGCCGCTCGTCGCGCGCCACTCCGGGCTCAGGGAGGTGGCGGCCGGGATCGAGGAGGAGTATCCGCCCGAGTTCGCCCACCTCGTCGCGTTCGAGCCGGGGAACGCCGACGATCTGCGGCGAAAGCTCGCCCAGCTGCTCCACCTCCCGGCTGAGACGCGGCGGGGGCTTGGCCTCTCCGCCCGCCGCGCCGTCGAGCGGCGCTGGAGCTGGACCCGGATCGCCGAGCGCCTCCTCGAGCCGCTCGCCGGGTCGGGTCCACCCGACCGCTGAGGCTTCTGGGACGTCCGGACAAGATGCGGTCAGATCCTGGCCGTGCCGCCCGTGCCGTTGCTCACCTGACCGGCGGGCCGGTCGGACGAGCGGCTGCGGCGACCCGATGCGGGCAGCCTGCCCCCGCTGTCGGTCTGCTCGCTCTGCACGGCGTTGTCGCCGCCGGGAGCGGGAATGAGGAGCTATAGGCTTCTGCGCGATGGGCGACGCGCAGCGTCTCACCCCTGAGGAGCAGCTTCGCTACGCGCGGGAGCAGTTCGAATCGGGCCCGGATCTCTCCGTCTCCGTCGAGGAGGAGTTTGCCGTCCTCGATCCGGACACGCTCGAGCTCGTCGACCGCTTCGAGGATCTGCAGCGGGCCGCGCTGGGCACCGAGCTCGAGGAGCACCTCGTCGGCGAGCTGATCGCCTCTGAGGTCGAGATCCGTACCGGCCGCTGCAAGACGTTCGCCGAAGCCGCCGCGCGTCTCGGCGAGCGGCGCGCGCAGCTGCGTGCGCTCGCCGAGCCGCTTGCGATCGGCCTCTCCTCGGCGGGCACGCACCCGTGGAGCCCGTGGCAGGACCAGCGGATCATCGACACGCCGCACTACCGGCGGAACGACGAGCTGCTCCGCTATGTCGTCTGGCGGAACAACACCTTCGGGCTGCACGTCCACGTCGGCGTCAACGGCCCCGACCGGGCGATCGCGGTTTGCGACGCGCTGCGGAACTTCCTGCCGGAGCTCCTCGCCCTCTCCGCGAGCTCGGTCTTCGTCGAGGGCGTCTACACCTACCTGCACTCGGCGCGTACACAGGTGTTCACGCGGATGTTCCCGCGCTGCGGGATCCCCGACCCCTACGGCGACTGGCGGGGTTTCGAGGACTACGTCCGCTTCCTCTACGAGACGCGCTCGATCGACGAGCACACGCAGCTCTGGTGGAGCGTGCGGCCGCACCTGGCGTTTCCGACGGTCGAGATTCGCATCTGCGACGGGCAGCCCGACGTGGGCGAGGCCCGCTCGCTCGTCGCGTTCTGCTATTCACTCACGGGCCGGATCGCGCGCGCGCTCGACGAGGGCGAGCCTCTGCCGAGCTGGCCGAATCGGCTGCTCGAGGAGAACCTCTGGCGGGCGATCCGCTACGGCCTCTCCGGGGATCTGCTCGACCTCGACCGGCGCGGAGCGATCCCGGCCCGGGGACGGCTCGAGCAGCTCGCGGAGTGGGTGCTGCCGGTCGCCGAGGAGCTGGGCGCGGCGTCGTGGATCACGATCCCCGCTGCGAACGCGGCGGAGCGGCAGATTGCGCGCCACGAGGAGGGCGCCACGATCGAGGAGATCTTCGTCGAGCAGATCAAGGCGGGCGAGCGTGTCAGGACCTGAGATTCCGTCGGCAGAGGAGCTCGTCGCGGAGTTCCAGAAGGCGAAGGTCGACGAGTTCCTCGTCCACACGTGCTCGCTGCTCGCCTCACTCGGCTTCGGCAAGCTCGGTGCGGGCGACCTCGAGCAGACGCGGCTCGCGATCGAGGCCCTGAGGGCCCTGCAGCCGCTGCTGCCGGCGGAGCCGGCCCGCGATGTCCAGAGCGTCGTCGCGAACCTCCAGCTCGCCTACGCCGAGGCGGCCTCGGGCGGCGCATGACCGCGGCGACTCCGGTTCCGGCGACGCTGCTCGTCGCAGCGGACGCGTCGGTGCTCCAGGCGGCGGCCCGGTGGAACGGCTGGGGCGCCGTGCCCCGGCCGGTGGCGCGGCCGGCACTCATCGAGCAGCGGATCGAGCTCCGGCTCGCGTCCGATCCGGCAGGCTTCCGCGAGGTCGTCGCGCAGCTCAGGGGCCCGCTCGCGCACGACGTCTCCGACGACGTCCTCGCCCACCGGGAGCTCGCGGCGCTGACGCCGCCGCGCCCGCTCAGCGCCTTCCGGGTCGGGGCCGCGCTGCAGGCGGCGTTCCTGCGCCGCCTCTACCGGGAGGGGCAGCGCCGGTCGGCCGTGCCGTGGCCGGTGCTCGCCGCCCTCAACTACGTGGAGTCCGACTTCGGCCGCCTGCGCGAGGCGAGCGTGGCCGGCGCGCAGGGCCCGATGCAGTTCATGAGCGCGGCGTGGCGCACCTACGGGCGCGGTGACATTCACGACCCGCGCGCGGCGATTCCGGCCGCGGCACGCTTCCTACGCGCCGCCGGTGCCCCGCGCGACCTCCGCGCGGCGCTCGACCGCTACAACCCCTCGTCGACCTACGTCGACGCGATCCTCCGCTACGCGCGCCGGATCACCCGCGACCCGCGGGTTTACCTCGTCTTCTACGCGCGCCGGCTGATCGTCAGGACGCCGTCCGGGCCCCGGCTCCTGCCGGACGCCGGCGTGCGGTAGGAGGCGTGGTGTCCCCTCTTTGTGATACAAACTTCCGCGCGCCGGGGCAGTCCCGGCGTTGATTTTGTAACAAGGGGGAGCGGTCATGGCGTGGTTCTGGCATCACGCGGTGCTCTTCGCGCTTCTGTGCGCAGGCGCCGCCGTGCTCTACGGCCTTGGGTTGACGAAGTGGATCCTCGACCGCCCGGCCGGCAACGACCGCATGCAGGAGATCGCGCGGGCCGTGCAGGAGGGCGCCGCCGCGTATCTGCGCCGGCAGTACACGACGATCGCCGTGGTCGCGATCGTGCCGTTCCTGCTGCTCGGCTTCTACAACAAGCTCGGCTGGGGCACTGCGGTGGGCTTCCTGATCGGCGCCCTGCTCTCCTCGGCGGCCGGATTCATCGGCATGAACGTCGCGGTGCGCTCGAACGTCCGCACGGCCGAGGCGGCCCGCCGCGGGCTGGCGCCGGCGCTCGACGTCGCCTTCCGCGCCGGCTCGGTCACCGGCCTCCTCGTCGTGGGCCTCGGCCTGCTCGGCGTCGCCGGCTACTACTGGGCGCTGACCGGCTGGCTCGGCCACACGCCGCACTCGGCGATCACGGATCTGATCGGCCTCGCCTTCGGCGGGTCGCTGATCTCGGTCTTCGCGCGGCTCGGCGGCGGCATCTACACGAAGGCCGCCGACGTGGGCGCGGACCTCGTCGGCAAGATCGAGGCGGGTATCCCCGAGGACGATCCTCGCAACCCGGCCGTGATCGCGGACAACGTCGGCGACAACGTCGGCGACTGTGCGGGCATGGCTGCCGACCTGTTCGAGACCTACGCCGTCACCGCGGTCGCCGTGATGCTGCTCGGCATCACCGGCGCGCCCGCGCGGACGGGCACGCACATCTACCTGCTCCCGCTGGCGATCGGGGGTCTCTCGATCCTGACGTCGATCGTCGGCACGCTCTTCGCCCGCGTTCGCGAAGGCGGCAATGTCATGAACGCCCTCTACCGGGCGGTGATCGTCGCCAGCATCCTCTCGGCCCTCGGGTTCATCCCGATCATCTCGGGCTTCGACGGCGGCCCATACAGCTTCGGGGACCTCTACATCTCGGCGATCGTTGGCCTGCTCGTGACGGCCCTGCTGGTCGGAATCACCGAGTTCTACACGGGCACCCGCTGGAATCCGGTCAAGGCGATCTCCAGGGCTTCACAGACGGGCCACGCGACGAACATCATCGAGGGCCTCGCGATGGGCATGCAGGCGACGGCGCTGCCGGTGGTGGTGATTGCCACAGGCATCCTGGTGGCGCACCACTTCGCGGGCCTCTTCGGGATCGGGGTCGCGGTGATGGCGCAGCTCTCGATGACCGGGCTGATCGTCGCACTCGACGCCTACGGGCCCGTCACCGACAACGCCGGAGGCATCGCCGAGATGGCCGACCTGCCGCCGGAGGTGCGCGCGGTCACCGACCCGCTCGACGCCGTCGGCAACACGACGAAGGCGGTCACGAAGGGCTACGCGATCGGGTCGGCTGCGCTCGCCGCCCTCGTCCTCTTCGGCTCCTACGCCGACGGGATCCACGAGCAGGGCCAGGGCCACGGCAACCTCGGCGCGCTGACGTTCGACCTCTCGAACGCCTGGGTGATCGCCGGGCTCTTCGTCGGCGGGCTGATGCCGTTCCTCTTTGCCTCGCTGGCCATGCAGGCGGTCGGGCGCGTCGGCGGAGAGGTGGTTCAGGAGGTCCGTCGCCAGTTCCGAGAGAACCCCGGGATCATGGAGGGTACCCAGCGGCCGGAGTACGGACGCGCGATCGACATCGTCACGAAGTCGGCGCTCCGCAGCATGCTCCTGCCGGCGCTCGTGCCGATCGCCTTCCCGATCATCGTCGGTGTCATCAACGCCAGAATGCTCGGCGGTCTCCTGATCGGGACGATCGTCACGGGTCTCTTCCTCGCGGTTGCGATGACCTCCGGCGGCGGCGCCTGGGACAACGCGAAGAAGCTGATCGAGGACGGCCTCTACGGCGGCAAGGGCTCCGAGGCCCATGCGGCCGCGGTGACGGGCGACACGGTCGGCGATCCCTACAAGGACACCGCCGGCCCCGCGATCAACCCGATGATCAAGATCGCCAACATCGTCGCGATTCTGATCATTCCCCTGATCGTCTCGATCCACGGCTAGCGATCCGGCGCGCGCGCCGCGCTTCCGCCGGCTCCTCGCCGCGCCGGGGTCCCGGCGAGAAACACCGGTCTCTCGGCGGCCCGTGAGCCGGCGGCCGGTGCCCCGTCGAGGCGCGTGAATTCCGGCAGCCCGGCCTCTGGGTACATGCCGGCGCAGTCCGGTCAGGAATGGGCTCACGCGGCGGCGAGGCGCGCCGGGCGCGACGGAAATCCCCGCCTTTCGGGCCTGCGCCCAGACCCCGGGACCGTCTCCTTCCCCGAGGGCTAGAGTCCCGGCCCATGGCACGGCGCAGGCGGGAGCAGCAGGGCCTGGAGCGGGTTCTCGGCGCGCCGGCGCTCTTCGCGACCGCCTACGGGAACGTCGGCTCGTCGATCTACTACGCGCTCGGCGTCACGGCCGGGATCGCGCTGGGGCTGACGCCGCTCGTCTTCATCGTCAGCGGGCTGATCTTCGCGGCCACCGCCGCCACCTACGCCGAGGGCACCGTGCATTTTCCGGAGGCGGGCGGCTCGGCGAGCTTCGCGCGGCACGCGTTCAACGAGCTGGTCTCCTTCGGGGCGGCCTGGGCGCAGATGCTCAACTACATCATCACCGTCGCCATCTCGGCGTTCTTCGTGCCGCACTACCTCTCGATCTTCTGGGCGCCGCTGAAGACGAACCCCTGGGACATCATCGTCGGCGCCGCCGTGATCGTCGTCCTGGTCGGGCTCAACATCGTCGGGATTCAGGAGGCTGCCAAGCTGAACGTGCTGCTCGCCGTGATCGACTTCGCCACGCAGCTCCTGCTCGTGCTGCTCGGCTTCATCCTGATCTTCAGCCCGCATACGCTCCGCTCGAACGTCCATTTCGGCACCGCGCCGAGCTGGAGCAGCTTCGCGCTCGCGATCCCAGTCGCCATGATCGCGTACACCGGGATCGAGACCGTCTCGAATCTCGCCGAGGAGGCACGAGACCCGTTGCGGAGCATCCCTCGCTCGATCGCCTGGGTGGCCGGCGCCGTCTTTGCGATCTACTTCACCCTCCCGCTCGTCGCGCTCTCAGCGCTGCCGGTCGTCAAGCAGGGCGGTACGTTCGTGACGAAGCTTGGCCTGTCGCCGGAAAAGGGAGGCTTCAAGAACGACCCGGTGCTCGGGCTCGTCGAGAATCTCGGCCTGCACGGCGCCGTTCTGAGCGCGGCGAAGATCTACGTCGGCGTCCTGGCGGCGACGATCCTCTTCATCGCCACCAACGCGGGCGTGATCGGCGCCTCGCGGATCACGTATTCGATGGCGAGCTACCGACAGCTGCCGAGCGCCTTCCGCCGGCTGCACCCCAGGTTCAAGACCCCGTGGCTCTCGCTCGTCGTCTTCGCCGGGATCCTCTCGATCGTCTTCCTGCTGCCCGGGAACGTCGACTTCATCGGCCGCATGTACGCCTTCGGCGCGATGCTCTCGTTCACGATCGCGCACGTCTCGGTCGTCCAGCTGCGGCGGAAGCTGCCGGACTACGAGCTGGCGTTCCGCGCCCGCCCGAACCTCCGGATCGGCGAGACGAGCTGGCCGCTCTTCGCCGTGCTCGGCGCCCTCGGAACCGGCATCGCCTGGCTCGTCGTCGTCGTGCAGGACGCACCGACGCGGTACGCGGGCCTGGGGTGGCTCGCGCTCGGCTTTGCCTTCTACTGGCTCTATCGAACCTACGGGTTGCACGTGCCGATGCGCGAGACCGCCCGGGCTCCGGTGGTGATCGGCCCCGCCGCCGCGCTCGAGTACCGGAACGTGCTCGTGCCGATCTCGGCCGGCTACGCCTCAGAGGAGGCGATGGACGTCGCCTGCCGGCTGGCGGCGGAGCGCCGAGCGGCAATCGTGGCGATGACGGTCGTCGAGGTACCCCTCCACCTGCCGCTCGACGCCTATTTGCCGGAACAGGTCGAGGAGGCGAACGGCCGGCTCGACGAGGCGCGCGCGATCGGCGAGTCCTACGGCGTCAATGTGATCACGAGGCTCGTGCGCGCCCGCAATGCCGGCCGCGCGATCGCCGACGAGGCCTCCAGGCGCGGCAGCGAGATCATCGTCATGGGGGCCGCCCGCAAGCAGCGGCCGACACGCCGCGGCGCGATCTTCGGGAACACCGTCGACTTCGTGCTCAAGCATGCGCCGAGCCGCGTCATGGTCGCGTCGTCCACGGAGGCGGCATGAGGGCCTATCGCGCGGGCGTCTTCGTCTTTGCCGGAGTCTTCATCGCCCTGGGCTGGGCGATCCTGATCCGCACGGCGCTTGAGGGAGGGCTCTTCGGCTATCTGATCGGGGCGCTCTTCATCGCTCTCGGCACCGGCCGCATCTACCTTCTCGTCCGCCGCTAGCCAGCCGGCCGGCACGGAGTCGACCATCTAATCTGCGCCGGTCATGGCGCGTAAGCTCCCGCAGCTCCAGCAAGTTCTCGACGCGCCGGCGCTCGCCTCGCTCGCCTACGGGGAGATCGCCTCCTCGATCTACTTCGCGCTCGGGATCATCGCCTTGCACGCGCTCGGGTTCACACCGGCAGTGCTTGCCATCACGGGCCTGCTCTTCGTCGTCGTCTCGCTTTCGTACGCCGAAGGGACGGCCGCGATCCGGGAGGCCGGAGGCGCCGCGACCTTTGTCCGGATCGCGTTCAACGACCTGGCCGGCTTCATGACCGGCTGGGTGCTCTTCCTCGACTACCTGATCGTGATCGCGCTCTCGGCCCTCTTCATGCCGCACTACCTCGCCGCGGCGCTGCACATCGACGTGATCGCGCACAGGCCGTGGGACGTCGTCGTCGCCGTCTGCGCGATCGCGGCGATCGGCGCCGCGCGGCTCGTCCGGCGGCCTGCACTCTATGCGTTCGGCATCGTGGTGCCGATTCTCGATCTCGTCACGCAGCTGCTGCTCGTGATCGTCGGCTTCGCCGTCGTCTTCTCGCCGCACGCGCTCACCCTCGGCACGTCGCTGGGCCGCAACCCGAGCTGGCACGCGATCGTCTTTTCCCTGCCGCTCGCGATGCTCGCCTACACCGGTCTCGAGACCGTCGCCAACTTCGCCGAGGAGGCGCGGCGGCCGGGCCGAGACCTCCCCCTCAGCCTCTTCAGCGCGATCGGCCTCACCGTCGTCATCTACATCCTGATCGCCCTGATCGGCCTGTCGGCGTTTCCCGCCCACGACGGGACGACGCAGCTCGGGACGACCTGGCTGCACGCGCCGCTCGTCGGGATCGTCTCTGCCTTCCACGGGCACGTGCCGGCGTGGTTCCAGTCGATCCTGCGGATCTACGTCGGGCTGACGGGTGCCCTGATCCTCGTCTCTGCCGCGACGACGTCGATCTCGGGTTTCGGCCGGCTCGCGTACTCGCTCGGGGAGCACGGTCAGCTCCCGAGCAAGTTCGGCCGGCTGAACCGGAGGACGCTCGTCTCGCCGCAGGCGATCGCCTCGGCGGTCGTGGTCGCGATCGGCCTCGTCGTCGGAACCTCGGGCCGCGGTGATCAGGTGCCGTTCCTCGCGAGTCTCTTCAGCTTCGGGGTGCTGCTCGCCTTCACCGCGGCCCAGCTGGCAGTGATCCGGTTGCGGCGGACGAAGCCGGGCCTCGAACGCCCCTTCCGGGTGCCGCTCGCGTTCCGGGGCGTGCCCGTGCCGGCGGCCGTCGGCGCGGTCGCGACCGCTGCCGTGTTCGTCGCGGCGATGGTCACGCACGTGGGCGCACGCTACGGCGGCCCGGTGTGGCTGCTGGCCGGCCTCGTGCTCTACGTCGTCGTCCGCCTCGGGCGCGGATCCGGGATGCTCGAGCACGTCGTCTCGGCCGACGAGCAGGTGCTGCCGGGAGCGACGTTCTCGAGCATCCTCGTGCCGATGAAGCTCGGCGAGATCGGTGAGGAGATGGTGGCGACCGCGATCAGGCTCGCCCAGGAGCGCGATTCGGACGTCGAGGCGCTGCACGTGATCCGGGTCCCGCTCGACTTGCCGCTCGACGCACTCCTCTTCGACGAGGAGGAGCGGGCGGCGGAGTCGCTCGCCGAGGCGCGGCTTCTGGGCGAGGAGAACGGCGTACGGGTGATCGGCGAGACGGTGCGTGCCCGCTCGATCGGGGAGGCGATCATCGCCGAGGCGACCGGCCGGAACGTCGACCTGATCGTGCTGGGCTCGGCGCCACGCTGGCGGCGCCATTCCCGCTTCTTCTCGCCGACGGTCGAATACGTGCTGCGCAAGGCGCCCTGCGAGGTGCTGATCGTGGCGTTCCCCCAGGGTGTGCTCGAGGGGGATCCCGCTCCGGTCTAGGACGGGCGCGCTACGCTCAGTTCGTGAACGCCCTTGTGATCGGCTGCGGACGCGTCGGATCCGCGATCGCCCTTCTGCTCGACCGCGAGGGATGGGAGGTGACGGTGATCGACGAGAACGAGGAGGCCCTCGGCCGGCTCGGCTCGAACTGGCCCGGCCGCTTCCTCGTCGGCCACGGGATGGACACCGAGCTCCTGCGCGAGGCGGGCATCGAGGATGCGGTCGCGGTCGTGGTCTCGACGAGCGGCGACAACACGAACATCGTGATCGGCCAGGTCGCCCAGAAGCGCTTCGACATCAGGTGCGTCGTCGTGCGGGTGCTCGACCCGGCGCGCGCCGACTTCTACGCCTCGCGCGGCCTGCGCACGGTCTGCCCGACCAAGACGGCGATCGACGTCCTCACAGAGGCCGTTCGCTCCTGCGAGATCCCGGGGATCGAGAAGGTCGGCGTCTAGCGATGTACGTGCTGATTGCCGGCGGCGGCAAGATCGGCGCGAATGTCGCGCGGACGCTGCTGCGGCTCGGCCACGAGGTGACGCTGATCGAGCAGCGCTACGGCCGCTTCGTGCAGCTCGAGTCGGAATTCGAACACCAGGTTCAGCACGGCGACGCCACCGAGCTCTACGTGCTCGAGCGCGCGGGCATCGCGCGGCCCCCGGACATCCTCGTCGCGCTCACCGGCGACGACGAGGACAACATGGTCATCTGCCAGCTCGCGCAGGAGAAGTACGGCGTGCCGAAGGTGATCGCCCGGGTCAACGACCCGCGCAACCAGGCGCATTTCGACCTGCTCGGGATCTCGCCGACGGTCTGCGCCACCTCCAGCGTGATGGCGCTCGTCCAGCACGAGGTGCCTGAGCACGATCTGATCCACCTGCTCGAGCTGCGCAAGGAGAACCTCGAGATCGTCGAAGTGCAGATCGACAAGGACTCGCCCTCGGCCGGCAAGCGCGTCGAGCAGCTGACGATGCCGGAGGGCGCGCGCCTGATCTCGGTGATGCGCAGCGGCCAGGCCGAGATCGCCGTCGGCTCGACTGACCTGATGCCGGGTGACCAGGTACTGGCGATCCTCGAGCCGGGCAAGGAGGACGAGTTGCGGAAGGTCCTGCTGAAGAAATGAGGCTCGGCCAGGGGGTGGTCGGGCTGCTCGCGCTGCTCGGGCTGCTGGCTGCCCCGAGCGCTCCCGCGAGGGCCAACTACACGTTTGTCACGATCCTCCGCGGGCTCGACTCCCCCGTCTACGTCACCTCGGCTCCGGGCGAGGCCTCGAAGCTCTACGTGGTCGAGCAGCAAGGCCGCATCCGCATCGTCGAGAACCGCCGGGTTAC
>JBHEMK010000041.1:0-19746 GCA_046262635.1 Gaiellaceae bacterium | reverse complement strand
GTTGTAGAAGTTCTGGCCCCTTGCGCCCATCCCGCCGATGTAGAGCGCGAAGGAGGGCTTGAGCGTCTCTCGCAGCGACTCGACGTCGTCGCCGACGAGGACATTGACGGTCGGAGCGATCTCGAAGCCAGGCTTCGCCGCGCCGAGATGTTCGGCGTAGATCTCGCCGAAGCGGTCCGGGTCGAAGAAGATCGGCAGCCAGCCGTCCGCGATCTCGGCAGCGAGGGCGACGTTCTGCGGGCCGATCGCCGCGAGCCAGATTGGGATCTCGGAGCGCAGCGGACGCGCCATCAGCTTCAGCGGCTTGCCGAGCCCGGTCGCGCCGGGTCCGTCGTAGGGGATCCGGTAGTGCTCGCCCTGGTGCTCGACGAGCTCGCGCCGGAGCGCCGCGCGGACGATCTCCACGTACTCCCTGGTCTTCGGGAGCGGCTTCCCCCACCGCTGGCCGTGCCAGCCCTCGACCACCTGCGGCCCCGAGGTGCCGAGCCCGAGGATGAAGCGGCCGCCCGACATGAGGTCGAGCGTCATCGCCGTCATCGCCGTGTTGGCCGGCGTGCGGCCCGGGATCTGCATGATCGCCGAGCCGACCTTCAGCGTCTCGGTCCGGGCCGCGACCCAGCTCAGCACGGTGACTGCGTCGGTGCCCCAGGCCTCGGCGGCCCACGCGGAGTCGAAGCCGAGCCGCTCCGCCTCCTGCGCGAGCGAGACGAGCTCGAGGGGGTTCGTCCCCGGCGGCGCGTATCCCAGGTTGAGGCCGAGCTTCACGCTGCGATCCTACGGGTATGAGCCATCCTGATCTTCCGGCCGAGCAGGCCTACCTGGATCGTGCGCACGAGCACCTGGAGCGCATGCGCGAGGCGCTCGGAGCCGCCGGCGACGTGGCCGCCGGCGAGGTCGCCGCGCTGGCGCTCGAGGCGTGGAGCGCGCGGCGGCTCCGGACCTTCGAGGACGCCGAGCGCGGCCTCTGCTTCGGGCGGCTTGACCTCGACGGCATCGCCAGACCGCTCTACGTCGGCCGGCGCTGGGTGCACGACGAGGGAGAGGCCGTGATCGTCTGCAACTGGCAGGCGCCCGCAGCGCGGCCGTTCTACACAGCGACTCCGGTCGACCCGCAACGCGTGAGGCTCCGCCGCCGCTTTCGCACGCAGGGGCGGCGGCTCCTCGCGTTGAGCGACGAGACGCTGGACGGCTCGGGGGCGTCGGTCGCCGGCGGCGACGTCCTGCTCGAGGAGCTCGAGCGCAGCCGGGTCGGGCACATGCGCGACATCGTCGCGACGATCCAGTCCGACCAGTACCGGCTGATCACCCGCGAGCCGGAGCCGCTGCTTGTCGTCCAGGGCGGCCCGGGGACCGGGAAGACGGCGGTGGGACTCCACCGTGCGTCGTACCTCCTGTACACGAACCGCGAGCGCTTCGGGCGGAGCGGCATGCTCGTCGTCGGGCCGAACCCGATCTTCATGGAGTACGTCTCGCACGTGTTGCCCGCGCTCGGCGAGACCGCGGTGGAGCAGCGGGCGGTCGGCGAGCTCGTGGACGGCGTCGTCGCGCAGGCCGTTGATCCACCGGACGCCGCTCGGCTCAAGGCCGACCTGCGGCTCGTCGAGGTGGTCGCGCGAGCAGTCGAGCTGCGGTCGGAACCGGCGCCCGAAGAACTGTACGCTCGGCTCGAGGGGGAGTTCGTCAAGGTGCGTGAGCGCGAGGTGCGCGAGCTGATCGAGCAGGCCCGGGAGGAGCACGGGCTCTCGGCGGTGGCGCGCGATCGGTTCCGGATGGACGTCCTGCGCCGCTTCTACGAGGACTACAACCGCATCCACGTCGATCTCGCGGTCCGCGACTTCGCCGAGGTCGAGCGGGCCCTGCGCTCGAAGGGGTTCCTCACGCGCTGGCTCGCCCGCGTCTGGCCGGCCGTCGGTGCCCAGGCGCTCGTGCGCGACCTGCTGACCTCGCGGACGAGGCTCGCCGAGGCGGCCGAGGGGATCCTGGATGCCCGCGAGCAGCGCCTGCTCGTTCGGGCGCGGCGGGGTTTCGTCTGGAGCGACGGGGACGTGCCGCTCGTCGACGAGGCCTGCGCGCTGCTCGAGGCGCCGCCGAGGGCCCACGGCCACGTGATCGTCGACGAGGCTCAGGATCTTTCGCCGCTGCAGCTGCGGATGGTTGCGCGCCGCGCCTCGGGCGGTTCGCTGACGATCCTCGGCGACATCGCGCAGGCGACGGGCGCAGTGCCCTACCGGAGCTGGGAGGAGGTGCTCTCGCACCTGCCCCAGGGCGGCGGGGCTTCGGTCGAGGAGCTTCGCCACGCCTATCGGGTGCCGCGGGAGATCATGGAGCTGGCCCTGCCCCTGCTCGAGCGGATCGCCCCTGACGTCCGCCCGCCGCTTCCGTTCCGCCAAGGCGCGGCGCCGCCGAGGCTCCGGCGCGTCGAGCCCGACAAGCTCGTGGCCGAGGCACTGCGCGAGGCGGCTGCGCTCGCCGCGCAGGATGGTCTGCTGGCCGTGATCCTGCCGGAATCGCTGCGCCCTGCGATCCAGTCGGGCTCGGTCTTCGAGGACGGGTTCGCGCTGCTGACCCCGCGGCAGGCCAAGGGCCTCGAGTTCGACCACGTCGTAGTGGTCGAGCCGGCCCTGATCGCCGAGGCGAGGCAGGGGCTGCGCGAGCTCTATGTCGCGCTGACCCGGCCGACCCACACGCTCGTCGTCGTCCACTCCCGTCCGTTGCCGTGACTGCGACGGGCCGGGACGGCTCCCGGCTAGGCTCGCCGCCGTGAGGACGCGCCGACTCGGGGAGAACGGCCCGGACGTCTCCGTCGTCGGGCTCGGCTGCAATAACTTCGGGCGCCGACTCGACCCCGAGGGCACGCGCCTTGTCGTGGACGCCGCGCTCGAGGCCGGGGTCACGCTCTTCGACACGGCGGACATCTACGGCGACGGCGACAGCGAGGCGTTCCTCGGCCAGGCACTGGGGGCTCGCCGCGACCGGATCGTCCTCGCGACCAAGTTCGGGATGGAGATGCCGGACGGGCTCGAGCTTCCCCGCGGCTCGCGTGAGTACATCCGCTGGGCGGTCGAGGGCTCGCTGCGGCGACTTCGCACCGATCGGATCGACCTCTACCAGTACCACCGCCCCGACGGCGTCACGCCCTTCGAGGAGACGCTCGGCGCGCTGAACGAGCTCGTCGAGGAGGGCAAGGTGACCCACATCGGCTCCTCGAATTTCGAGCCGGAGCAGGTCGAGGAGGCCGAGCGGATCGCCTCGAGCTGCGGCTGGGCCCGGTTCGTCTCGGCGCAGAACCGCTACAGCCTCGTGGGTCGCGAGCCCGAGGACGAGCTGCTGCCCGCCTGCGAGCGGCTTGGGATCGGCTTTCTGCCGTTCTTCCCGCTCGAGAGCGGGTTGCTGACCGGGAAGTACCGCCGTGGCGAGAAGCCGCCCGACGGAACGAGGCTCGCCGGGCGCCCCGACGCGCTCACCGACGACGCGTTCGACCGGGTCGAGGCGCTCGAGCGCTTCGGCGACGAGCGCGGCGTCTCCCTGCTCGAGGTGGCGATCGGCGGCCTCGCTGCGATGCCCGCGGTCGCCTCGGTGATCGCGGGGGCGACGAAGCCGGAACAGGTGCGCGCGAACGTGACCGCCGGCGCGTGGGAGCCGAGCGAGGACGACCTCGCCGCGCTCCGCGAGCTTCGCTAGTCACGAGGTAGCGCGGAGGACGAGGCGCCGCAGCCGTTGGCGCTCGGCGGGCAGGTAGAAGCCGAGCGGCAGCAGCGCCACGGGGTAGACGGCGACGAGCAGGATCGAGACGGGGAGCGGTGCGCCGGTCGCCCGCGCGGCGACCGTCAGTCCGAGTGCCGCGGCTGCGGCGGTCAGCACCCTGCGCCACTGGTAGGGGACGGGATAGACCGACTGTGCGTAGATCACCATCCCCGTGAAGAGGCACACGTACGCGGCGACGGTGGCGATCGCCGCGCCGACCATCCCGTAGCGCGGGATCAGCCAGACGTTGAGGCCGATGTTGACCGCGGCCGCCGCGCCGCTGATCACCCAATTCAGCTGCGTCCTGCGCGCGCGGCCGGCGCCGATCGCGAGCACGGTGTAGGCGGCGTATGCGGCGGCCGCGAAGGCCAGCAGCGCCACCGCCTTCTCGGCGCGGTAGAAGTGCGGCGCCGTCAGCAGGTGGACGATCCACGGCGCCAGGCCGCCGAGCGCGAGCGCGAGCCACGACGTGATCACCACGAGATAGGTGAGGACGAAGGCGTAGGTGCGCCGCGCCTCGCGGTCGTCCTCGATCGAGTACGCGAACGCCGGCCAGGCAGCCCGGAACGCGATCAGGACGAAGACGATCGCCGACGAGATCCGCACGGCGACCGAGTAGACGCCGACCTCGCCCTGGCCCTTGTACTGGCCGACGAAGAAGCGGTCGATGAAGTTGATCGCCCAGAGCGCCAGCGCAGACGGCACGAGCGGCAGCCCGAACCTGTTCATGGCCCGGAGCAGGGCGCGGTCGAACTCGAGGCCGAGCTGGTAGCGCCGGTGCCCGAGCAGCGCCACGTAGACGACGAGCGTCCCGATGAAGTTGCCGACGATGACGCCCAGCGCACCCTTGTGGAGCACGACAACGAGCGTGACGGTCGCCGCGACGGTGATCAGGACGTTTGCAAGGCTCGCGTAGACGTATTGCGCGGAGCGCTCCTCGACCCTGAAGAGCGACGTGAGCTGCTGGAAGTTCATCTGCGCCCAGAGCCCGACCGCCGAGGCGCGCACGAGGCCGGCGGAGCCGTGGAGGTTGAGCGCGCCCGCGATCGGCGAGGCGAGCACGAGCCCGAGGGCGAGCCCGAGTGTCGCCATCCCCATCGTGAACCAGAAGCAGGTGCGGACGACGAGGGTCCGGCGCACGTCGTCGGTCGAGTCGAAGTAGAAGCGGAAGAAGGCGCTCGAGATGCCCATCGCGAGGACGATCACGAGCACCGAGGAGGCGGCCGTCAGCGTTTCGACCTGGCCGTACGCCGTCGTCGGCAGGTAGTGCGTGTAGCGCGGCAGCAGGAGGACGGCGAGGATGCGGGAGACAAGCCCGCCGATCCCGTAGATCACCGAGTGCCGCGCGAGGCGCTTGAGCTCGTGGCCGAGGCGCATCAGAGCCGAGCGTAGACGTCGAGCAGGCGGTCGGCGACCGTATCCGCGTCGTGGACGCGCTCGACGTACGCGCGGCTCGCGGCCCCTGCGCGGCGGCGCGCGGACGCGTCCACGGCAAGCGGCCGGAGGCGCTCGACGAGCGTCTCCCGGGTCGCCGAGATCACGGGCACCTCGACGCCGAATGCCTCCTCGGTCCGGCGGACGGCCTCCTCGTGGAGGAAGGTGACGACGGGCTTGCCGAGCGCCATCGCCTCGATCGCGAAGACGCCGTACCAGCCCGCGTTGAGCTGGTCGACGACAATATCGGCGGCGCGATAGCGCTCGAACGCCTCGCGATGGTCGAGGCGCTCGACGATCTCGAGCTCGACCGCCAGCTCGGCGCAGGCGGCGATCACGGCCTCTGTGCCCTTGCGGCGGCGGCTCGAGGGCGCGTGCATGACGAGGGGCCGCTCCCGGTCGGACGGCGGCGCCGGCCGGATCCCGGCGAGGTCGATCCCGGGCGGGATCACCTCCGCCTCGGGCACCCAGCGCGCCGCGTCGTACGAGCCGACGATCTGAGCGCCGGCCCGGCGCCCCCAGGCGAGCTCGGCCGCCGGCTTGCCGCGGATGTCGGAGCCGAGCCAGTGCAGCACGGACTTCTTGCCGAGTGCCCGAAGCAGCGGGAACTGGGCCGACTTCGGTACGAGCGTCAGGCCGAAGTAGAAGTGGAAGAGATCGGTCTGCGGCGCGAGCTTCGCGAGTGCGCGCCACTGGGCGAGCTGCTGGCGGAGCAGTCCGCGCGGCCGGTCGAGGCTCCAGTCGGCCTCTGGGTGGAGCGCGTACCGCTCGAAGACGACGAGCCTGGCGGCAACGCCCTTCCGCCGGAGCGCCTGGACGTTCGTCCACGGGATCCCGGCCGTGTTGACCGGGCAGTGCGTCACGCGCGGGGTCAAGTGGGGCGGAGGTCGCCGAGGCGGCGGACGGCGAGGGCGGGGGCAGGCTCGACCGGCTCGTCCCGGAGATACTCGAGCTCGGGGCTCCTGCCTCCATGCCCGGGCTCCCGGAGGGCGAACCGGGCGAGGACAGGCTCCCGCACACCTCGCCTCGCGCGCAACCACACCGCTTCCCGTGCCGGCCCGTCCGAACCCGCCGCTTCTCGCGCCGGCCCGTCCGGGGTGGCACCGGTTCTTGAGGCCGCGATCGCGGCGGCGACGAGCGCGCGACCGGCGTCGGGCGCCTCGACGGACGCCTCCTCCGGGACGCGCCGCGCTGGGGTGAGGGCCCAGGTGGGCGCCTCGCCCGAGCGCTCCGGCCGGGCAGGCTCGCTCGCGTCGCCCGGGTCGAACATCTCCGTTCCTCGGGCTCCCACCCTCGGTTCTACGCCTCCGCCGCGTCCCATTCGAGCTGGTCGAAGTAGCGCAGCGCAGTTCGGCCCGGGCGCACCCGCGACCGGAGCGCGTCGAGCTCCTCGTCGGTGATCTCACCGAGGGCGCGCTTGACGCCGAGGTACGGGAGATTCAGGTCCTCCTGGTAGACGATCGTCGAGATGCGCGGGTTGATCTCGATCACGAGGTCGCCCACGAGCTGGATGTTGAAGAAGTGCTCGATTCCGAGCCCCCGGACGATCGTGTCGGCGATCTGCATCAGCTCGTCGTCGGCGATCGTGACGAAGTACATGGCGAGCCCGGCACGCATTGCCTCGCGGGTCTTCGGATGTCCGAGCACGACCCGCTTGCCGTCACCGATCCCGTCGATCGTGCGCTCGCCGCCGCGCGCGAGCTCCATCACGAGCAGGTCGACGCCGCTTTCCGGCAGCAGCTCGAGCGCCTCCTCGAGCCGCATCGCGACCGCGCCCGGCCGCTCGTAGAGGAGCTGGTGCGCGCGGTCGACGGTCGGGTCGAGGACCCTGAATCCCCTCGAGCCGGAGGAGAAGACGGGCTTGAAGCAGACGGGGTTGTCCGGGTAGCCGAGCTCGTGCGCGGCGGCCTCGACTCCTGCCGTGCCGTCCACGCGCCGGAACGCAGGGACCGGCACTCCCAGCTCGTGCAGCAGCGCGTAGCTCTCGGCCTTGTCGTTGGCGCGGCGGATCGTCGCCGGGGACGAGACGAGCACGGGTAGCGGGAAGCGCTCCCGGTGCTCGGCGAGGCCGGCCAGGTCGAACGACGACTGCGGCAGCACGGCGTCCACGCGCTCGCGCTCGCAGATCCCGAGCACGGCGTCGGCGAAACCCGGATCGGAGCCGGCCGGGACGAGGTGGAAGGCGTCGCAGAGGCGGCGTCCGACCGCGCGCTCGGACATGTCCGTCCCGACCAGACGGACCGTCCGCTCGCCGTTCGCGCGCAGACCGCGCAGCAGCGCAGCCGTCCCGGGTGCACCCGACGCCGAGACGAGCACGGTCAGGTCGTTCACGAGAGGTCGATCCGATCCTCGGCGAGCTCGTGCAGCGCCAGCTCGCGCCTGGCGTCGAGCATCGAGAGCATCGACTCGCGCATCGTCGAACCCTCGTAGACCCAGATCTCCGGATGCGTCAGGAGCTGCAGCCACTCGATCTCGCCGGCCGCGAGCGCTTCGTGTGGGCAGCCGCTGCGCCAGTGCTGGTTCGAGTCCGAGCGGTAGTGCTCGGGGTCGAAGTACGCCGGCTCCATCACGTTGACCGCAGCGGCGAGCGGCTTCGACATGTACTGCCGGTCTGGGTTGTGCCAGGCGATTACCGGGTCGAAGCGGCCGTCGAGCTCGGCCCGCGGGTAGACGGCGTGCAGCCCGACGGCGTGGCCCCATTCGCGCAGCTCACGCACCGCCCGCTCGCCGCTGGGCGAGAGCAGGTTGTAGAAGACGCTCTCGGTCATCAGGAAGTACGTCGCCCGCGCTCCGAGCTCGTACTCCGCCCGGGCCAGCTCGAGCGCTGCCTCGAGCGAGAGGTCGACATCGTGGCGGAGGTAGAGGTCGCCGGGCTGGGGCGGGTTGTCGAAGGTCGCGAACCGGTAGCCACCGGTTCTCGCCGCCGCCACGAGCTCGCGGTAGTGCCGCAGATCGAAGGCGCAGCTCATCGAACGTCACGCTCCCGGCAGATCGCGTCACACGCGAGCATGCCGCGGGAGCCGCGGTCATCGCAGCGCGTACCGACCTCGATCGGTCTCACTCGACCACCACGTCCACGAGCCGCGCGGCCGCCTCCGCCCGTCCGAGCGCCTCGAGATTCGTGCCGGCGACGGCGATCACGTAGCCTCGCCGGTCGCCGTCGAGCCGCACCGGCCTGATCGTCTCGCCCGCCTGCAGGTAGACGTCGGCCTGCACGACCCCGGGGAAGGCAAGCACCTTGTCGAGGGGGCCGACGCTCTGGACGCGTCCCGTCGGTAGCGGCCCTGGCGCGGCCGTCAGGAAGCGGATCGCGAGCGGCTGCGAGAACCTCGGCCGGCAGAGCTCGTCCGGCACCGGCTGACCGAGCGCCTGGCGCAGCGCGACCTCGACCAGGTCGACGCCGACGGCGTGGCGAGCGAGATCTGCCATCTGGCCACCCGGGATCCGCGCCGCGACCTCGATCACGAGGACTTCGCCGTCGACGACGAGCAGCTGCGGGAAGGCGATCCCGTTTCGCAGCCCGAGCGCGTGCACCGCGCGCACCGCGACGCGTTCCGCCTCTTCGAGCGTGACCCCGAAGATCGTTGCGGGATAGACGTGGATCCAGCCGACGCCGAAGCCGATCCCGGGCGGTCGCAGCCGGTCGGAGAGCGTCAGGGGAAAGGCACTGCCCTCGCGGGTGACCACGAGGCCGTTCAGCTCCAGGCCGTCGTGGTAGCGCTCGAGAATCACTTCGCCGCCCGCCGACTCGGCCAGCGCCGCGTGCAGGTGGGCGTCGAGGTCGTGGATCGAATCGAGCAGGAAGATCCCGCGCTGGCCGCCCGAATCGGCCGGCTTGAGCACGGCCGGGAAGCCGACGGTATCGGCCGCCCCCCGTGCCTCGAGCAGCGTCCGCGCGGCGGCGAAGCGGGGCTGGGGGACGCCCTCCTCCGCAAGCAAGCGCCGCATCGCGATCTTGTTCGTCATCACGTGGGCGGTGCCGGTGCCGATCCCCGGCAGCCCCAGCGCCTCGGCGACCGCGGCGACCACCGGCACGGCACGGTCGGCGGAGATCGTCAGCGCGCCGTCGATCCGGTGACGCCGCGCAACCTCGATCACACGGTCGACGTCCTTGAAGTCCACGACCTCGGCCACATCCGCCTCGGCCAGCCCGGCCGCCTCCGGGTTACGGTCGACGGCGACGACGCGGAGACCGAGCGCCTTCGCCCGCAGGATCGCGCCGCGCTGGTGACGGCCTGCTCCGACGAGCATGACGGTCTTCCCCTCCACGGAGGGCGATGCTACTCAGTCGCCCCGGGTGGAGCGGCGCGGCTCGTCACGGTGGCGCAGATCGCGCACGGCAAGCCGCACCCGCTCGGCGAGGCCGCTCGGCCGCAGCTCCGCGCAGAGGACGGCGGACGCGCCGGGACCTCGTTCGCCATAGCGGACGCCCGCGGCCTCGAACCTCGACGTCGCGCGCCAGCCTTCGCGGCCGAGCTCGTAGAGTTCGTCCTCGAAGACGAGGAAGCCGGCGGCTTCGAACACCGCCAGCCAGTCGGCGGGCGGACGCTGCACCTGCCAGCCGAGATCCTGCTCCTCGCCGCACGGGACGCTGACGAGCAGCCGCCCGCGGGCGACGAGCGCGCGGTGCAGCTCGCGGAGCGCACGGCCGGCGCCCTGCTCGTCCTGCTCCGCGCCGCCCCCGTAGACCTCGTTGTCGCGTCCGACGTGCTCGAGCGTCGAGATGCAGAACTCGAGCTCGAAGGAGTTGTCGTCGAACGGCAGGCTGCGCGCGTCCGCGACGACGCTGCGCAGTCCCGGCACCTGCGCCCCGGCCAGGTCTGCCCCGACGAGCTCTGCTGCGCCGAGTGCCGTCAGGCCCGCGAGATAGGACGGCTCGGCGAACGCGTAGCCGACGTCGAGTACGCGCCGCTCGCCGCAGTAACGCGCGAGGCACCAGGGAATCTCGATCACGCGCTCGTCCGTCCCCGCGGGCCCCCGCAGCCCGCGCGGCCGCGCGCGCGCGCGGCGCGCCCCGGCCGCGAGGGCCAGCGCGTCGTCGAGCAGCGCGACCCGTTCGAACTCCTCGCTCGAGACGAGCTCGCGCAGGAGCGTCGCGCGCGAGAGCGTGCCCATTCGCAGCTTCGCCAGTGCACGCCCGCGCGCGTCCGGCTCGGGCTCGCGCCGCAGGACGAGGGGCCAGACGTGCTCGACGAACTCTTCGTCGGAGCCGCTGACCGCCGCGAGCCACGCCGCCAGCGCCGAGTTCACGCGCGCAGCGAGACCGGGAAGAGCGCTTGCAACCGGTTCCAGCGGGCGATCTCGCAGCCGTCGCGGCGGTGGAAGACGGCGAACACGCGACTCCCGCGGTAGCGGCCGGTCACGCGGGCGACCTGCGGCCCGCCGTAGATGTCGGAGCATGCAACCCGCGGCGGAGTCGGTCGGAACGCTGCGCTTCGCTCCGCGAGCGCGAGGCATGCTCGCCCGGCGTGCGGAAGCGAACCCGCGGCCGGCCCGCAGCGGAGCGTCCACTGCACGGAGTTATCCGCCGTTCCCTGCGGCCAGACGGTGATCTGGAGCACGGCGAGAGCGACGGCGAGGAGCTGCATCCCCGACAGGATAGGCAGCTAGGCTTGGCTTGGTGGCTCTCGAGGGCAAGAGGATCTTCGTCACCGGCGGCGCCGGCTTCATCGCGACGACCCTCGCCCGCCGCCTCGTCGACGACAACGAGATCGTCGCGGTCGACAACCTCCACCGCGATGCGCTCACCGGCACCGACCTCGCGGAGCACCCGAATTTCACCCTGCATCTGGGCGACGTCCTCGATGCGGAGCTGATGGTCGAGCTCGCGCGCGGCGCGACGCACGTCGTCCATTGTGCCGCTATCGCCGGTGTCGACACCGTGCTCGAGAGCCCGGTGCGGACGATGCGGGTCAACATGATCGGCACGTACAACGTGCTCGAGGCGGCGATGGCGACGCAGGACTCGGTTGAGCGGCTGGTCGAGTTCTCGACGAGCGAGGTCTTCGGCACCTATGCGTACAAGGTGGCCGAGACGAACGTCACGACCACGGGTTCGGTCGGCGACGCGCGCTGGACGTACGCGGTGTCGAAGCTCGCGGGCGAGCACATGGCGCACGCCTACAAGGACGAGTTCGGACTTCCCGCGGTCTCGGTGCGCCCCTTCAACGTCTTCGGCCCCGGCCAGATCGGAGGCGGCGCGATCCGGGCGTTCATCGAGGCCGGCCTCGCAGGCCGGGACCTGACGATCCACGGCGACGGCTCGCAGATCCGCGCCTGGTGCTACGTCGATGACATGGTCGAGGCACTGCTGCTCGCACTCGAGCGGCCGACGGCGGTGGGCCACAGCTTCAACATCGGCAACGCCCGCTCGACGGTGACGATCTACGACCTCGCCCTGCGGATCAAGCGGCTGACCGGCTGCCCGGGCGAGATCGTCTTTCAGCCGCTGCACTACACCGATGTCGAGCTGCGGATCCCGAACGTCGACAAGGCGCGGGAGCTGCTGGGCTTCGAGGCGAAGGTCGAGCTCGACGAGGGTCTCGAGAGGACGATCGCGTGGTATCGCAGCCGCACACCGGCGCTGACGTAGTCCGCCTCGCGAGCCCGGACGTCGGCGACGAGGAACTCGCCCTCGTCGGCGAGGTGCTCCAGTCGGGCCAGCTGACGATGGGCCCGAAGGTCGATCAATTCGAGCGGCTGCTCGCGCGGGCCTGCGGCGCCGAGGACGCGGTCGCCGTCTCGTCCGGGACGGCCGCGCTGCACCTCGCAGTGCTCGCACTGGGGATCGGACCCGGCGACGAGGTGATCGTTCCGGCCTACACGTTCCCGGCCACCGCCAATGTCGTCGTATTCGCCGGCGCGACGCCCGTGCTTGTCGACGTGGAGCCGCAGACGATGAACCTCGACCCGGCGAAGGCGTACGACGCCGTGACGCCCAGGACGAAGGCCGTGCTCGGCGTCCACCTGTTCGGGCGGCCGCTCGACTGGGAGGCGCTGCAGAGCGCGGTCTCGCCCGACGTGCTGCTGCTCGAGGACGCGGCCGGTGCGCTCGGCGCCCGCTGGCAAGGCATGCCCTGCGGCGGTCTCGGCGTCCTCGGCTGCCTCTCGTTTCACCCGCGCAAGATCGTGACCACCGGGGAGGGAGGCGCAGTCACGACGAGCACTGCCGGGATCGCGGATTCCGTGCGGCAGCTGCGCCATCACGGCTGGCTGCCGCCGGACTACGGCGATCTAGGCGCGCCGGGGCTCAACTACAGGATTCCGGACGTCCTCTGCGCGCTCGGGATCCCCCAGCTGCGGCGGCTCGAGGAGCTCGTGGCCGCACGCGAGCGGGCTGCGGCCGGGTACGCGGAGCGGCTCGCGGGGCTCGACGTCGTGCTCCCGCAGGCGGCGGCGGGCGACCGGCACGGCTGGCAGGCCTACGTGATCCAGCTCGACCGTCGCGACGATGCGCTCGCGGGCCTGCGTGAGGCGGGAATCCAGTGCCAGATCGGCACGTATGCGCTCCACCGGCTAGGTGCCTACTGCGACCAGGGCCCGTTTGCGGGCGCCGATGCGGCGTTCGCACGCGCGCTCGCGCTCCCGCTGCACACAAAGCTGACCGACAGCGAGCTCGACCGCGTCGCCGAGACGCTGCGGCCGTACGCCGCGTAGCGGCCGAGGGCGGGCCCCGGGCAGGCGCGGCACAGGGGCCTGCGGCCTGGCCGGATCGGAGCCGAGGTCGGGCTCGCGGCCAGCTCGGATGACGAGCCAACTTGACAAGCGAGTAAGTAGTCACTTACTATCTCGCCATGAACCCAGTCACGACCGCCCGCCACACCGCGTCCGAGCGCCGTGACGAGATCCTCGATGCGGCAATGGTCGAGTTCGCCGACCGGGGGCTCCACGGAACCTCGACCGACGACATCGCCCGGCGCGCAGGGATCTCGCAGCCGTACCTCTTCCGCCTCTTCGGCACCAAGAAGGAGCTCTACAAGGCCACGGTCGCCCGCTGCCTGCGGGAGACGCTCGAGATGTTCCAGCGGGCGGCCGAGGGCAAGCGCGGAGCGGAGGCGATGCACGCGATGGGCGAGGCCTATGCACAAGTCCTGCTTGCCGACCGCACACGCCTTCGTGCCCAGATGCAGGCCTATGCCGCCTGCGACGACGCCGACATCCGCGACGTCGTCCGTGCGGGGTACGGCGACCTCTACGCCTACGTCGAGCGGGTCACCGGCCTGCCCGCGGCCGACGTCAGCCGCTTCTTTGCCTGTGGCATGCTCCTGAACGTCGCGGCCTCGATGGGCATCCACGACTCGGATGAGCCGTGGGCCCGGCGGCTCCTCGCGGGCTGCAAGGAAGAGCTCGATTAGCGCGCGTCCCTTTTTATTTGACCGATAAGGAAGTGATGACTCACTTCGGAAGGAGTCCGAGATGACGGCCAGGCACAAGACCCTCTGGACCTTCGCGATCACGTCGATCGCCCTCTTCATGGTCACGCTCGACAACCTCGTCGTCTCGACGGCGATTCCCGTGATCCGGCGCGATTTGCACGCCTCGATCTCGCAGCTCGAGTGGACCGTCAACGCCTACACGCTGACCTTCGCCGTCCTGCTTCTGACCGGCGCCGCGCTCGGCGATCGCTTCGGGCGGCGCCGGCTGTTCGTGATCGGGCTCCTGATCTTCACCGGCGGCTCGATCGCCGCGGCGCTCGCCTCGACGGCGAACGCGCTTGACATCGCCCGCGCAGTCCAGGGCATCGGCGGAGCGATCGTGACGCC
This sequence comes from Gaiellaceae bacterium, assembly GCA_046262635.1. Taxonomy (GTDB): domain Bacteria; phylum Actinomycetota; class Thermoleophilia; order Gaiellales; family Gaiellaceae; genus JBHEMK01. The sequence goes on along the minus strand of JBHEMK010000041.1, from coordinate 5,806 downwards.
GCTCACCTTGACGATCCTCTCCGCCGCCGTGCCCAAGGAGAAGCGGGGTCTCGCGCTCGGGGCCTGGGGCGGGATCGGCGGACTGGCGGTCGCGCTCGGGCCGCTCGTCGGCGGCGCGGTCGTCCAGGGCATTTCCTGGCACTGGATCTTCTGGCTCAACGTCCCGATCGGGGTCGCGATGATCCCGCTCGCGTTCACGCGCCTCCAGGAGTCCCGCGGCCCCGAGGGCGCACTCGACCTGCCTGGCCTCGGCCTCGCGAGCACCGGCCTGTTCGGGATCGTCTGGGGGCTCGTGCGCGGCAACCAGATCGGCTGGGGTAGCCCCCAGATCGCCGGCTCGATCGCCGGCGGCATCGTCCTGCTCGTTCTCTTCGTCCTCTGGGAGCTGCGGGCCGAGTCGCCGATGCTCCCGCTTCGCTTCTTCAGAAATCGGACGTTCGCCCTGACGAACGTCGCCTCGCTGTTCATGTACTTCGGGATGTTCGGCTCGATCTTCCTGCTCTCGCAGTTCTTCCAGACCGTGCAGGGCTATTCCCCGCTGCAGGCCGGGCTGCGCATCCTGCCGTGGACGGCGATGCCAATCTTCATCGCGCCCGTCGCCGGCGCGCTCTCGGACCGGATCGGCGGCCATCGGATCATGGGCGTCGGGCTCGCGCTGCAGGCGGCGGGGCTCGGCTGGATCGCCGCCGTCTCGACCGCCACCGTGAACTACTGGGATCTGTTCGTCCCGTTCATGTTCTCCGGGATCGGCATGGCGCTCTTCTTCGCGCCCGTCGCCAACGTCGTGCTCTCGTCGGTGCGGCCCGAGGAGGAGGGTAAGGCCTCCGGCGCGAACAACGCGATCCGCGAGCTCGGCGGGGTCTTCGGCGTGGCCGTGCTGGCTTCGATCTTCTCCCACTACGGCGGCTATGGGACCGGGACGACGTTCGTCCACGGCCTGACGCCGGCCGTCTGGGTCGGCGCCGCGGTCGTCGGGGCCGGCGCGCTCGCGGCGCTGTCGATCCCGCGCCGTCGGAAGCCGAGCGCAGCCGAGGGGCTCGTCCCGGAACTCGAGGCGGCGGCCTAGCCTGCGCCGAGGACGCGCTCCCGCGCCGCAAACCCGCCCCGCCGACTGCCGGGTGCGGCGCAGGAGCCTCGCCGCGCCGAGGCGGTCGTCGGCCGGCGAGCGCGACGGTGCCGTCGTCCGGCGCAGTTGCCCAGCGGAAGCTCGTGTCGAGGCCCGCGGTCGAGCGCACGGGACCGGAGGTCGGTCTGCTCCTGGACCTGCTTCGGCGCAGCCCGCCGCGAGGATCGCGAACGCGTCCCCTCCGACCCGGGCGGCTCGCGTCGCCCGCCGCCAGGTGCAGCGCGAGCGTCGCGGCCACGCGGCGGATGGCGCGGTTGGGTCATCGTGCCCGTGCGCGTCGTTGACCCATCTCAGGTGATCCATGTCCCGAGCACCAGCACGAAGCTCGTAGCCCCGCCGCTACGTGAGGCAAGCGACTCGCCGAAGGCGCGGACATTCCTGCGCCCGGTCAAGAAGTCGCGGGAGGCGCTATCGGTCAGCGGCTCGACCAGCCCCGGTTCGTACTTCCCCTATCAGCCGACGACCGTGCCGACACCCGCGAACGTCACGAGCCTGATCGCCTGGCGGTTGTGAAGGCCCCTGAGTCGGGATCAGCGCAAGATCACGACGGCCGCCGCCACCTAGGCCCGTTGCCAGCACACTCGCGAGGGCGCCCCGGAGCGGTCCGGTTGCGAGTGCCACCAGCACCACGGGGACTAGAAAACTGCCCATCGCGAGGCCCTCACCTCGAAGGCGGAAGCAGCCGAGACGCCGTCGTACGAGAGGAGCGCGCCGACGAGGTAGGTGCGCCGATGTGAGGCGGTCGCGGCCATCGATCGTGAATCGTCATTCGCGGCCACTGGTTTTGCCTCATCGACGGACTCCAACCGCGCGGCCATGGCCGAGCCGATCGCCAGAATGACCGCAGTGGAGGGGAAACGGCTCCTCGTACTCGGCGCAGGCCCGGCTCAGCTCGGGCTGCTCGCCGCGGCCCGGAGGCTCGGCGTCACCGTCGTCGCGGCCGACCGAGATCCCTCGGCGCCCGGGTTCCGCTACGCCGACCGCCGCGCGATCGTCTCGATCGAGGACGAGCCCGCGCTTGACCGGCTGGCCCGCGCGGAGCGCATCGACGGCGTGGTGGCGCCGGGCAGCGACCGGCCGGTGGCGATCGCCGCCCGCATCGCCGCAAAGCTCGGTGTGCCGCATCCGCTCGCGCCGGGCAGCGCCGCTCTGACGAGCTCGCGGCAGCGCGAGCGCGAGCGGCTCGCAGAAGCCGGAATCCCTCAGACCGCCTCCGTCCTCTGCCGGACGGCAGAGGAGATCCGGGCTGTCGCCCGCCGCCTGGGCTATCCCTGTGCGGTAACCGGTGCCGATCGGCAGGGAAGGCGCATCCTCGTCACGGGAGCGGAGACGCTCGCGGCCGCGACGGCGCAGGCGCTCGCCGAGTCGCGGACCGATCTCTGCCTCGTCGAGGAGGTCGTCGACGGGCTCGAGCTGGCGGTGAACGCCTTTTCGCTCGGCGGGCGCTTCCACCCGCTCACGGTCACGGACATCCTCTCCTCCCCGCTGCTCGACGTGGCGCTCGCGCTCGCCTGGCCGAACAGCGCCGATCCCGTTCTCGCAGGCGCAGCCCTCGAGGCGGCCGCGGCCGCGGTCGCCGCCCTCGGTGTGGCAGAGGGGCCGAGCTCGACCCAGGTTGTGCTGGGACCGGAGGGCCCGCTCGTCCTCCGTGCGGCGGCCCGCCTCGGAGGCGACCACGACGCCGAGCTCTGCCGGGCGGCCCTCGGCGTCGACCTGAATGCACTCACGGTCAGGACGGCGCTCGGGGAGCCTGTGGCGGAACGGGAGCTCGTCCCGGCCGAACCGGTCGGGGCCGCCTGTGTGCGCTTCCTCCCGGCACCGCCGGGCGAGCTGCGCCGAGTGTCCGGCCTCGAAGAGGCCTACGCACTGCCAGGCGTGCGCGGGATCCGCGTCTACCGTCGGCCGGGCCACGTGTTCGCGGAGCTGCAACGTCCGTCGGACCGAGCGGGCGCCGTCCTCGCCGTTGGCGCCGGGCGTGGCCAGGCGCTCGCGACAGCCCGGCGCGCAGTCGAGCTGATCCGGCTCGACGTCGTGGATGTCGAAGCCCTGGTCTAGCAAGGCCGTGAGGGCCGTGGCGACCCTCGTGGTCACCGGGCTGTGCGTCTCCTACATCGTCTGGCAGATCGACGTCGGCCGCGCCGTCCGCGAGCTCGCCCGGGCCGACTACCGGTACTTCGCCGCGTCGCTCGCGATCATGGCCGGGTCGGTCGGGCCGATGGCGTGGCGCTGGCAGCGGCTCCTCGTGGCGCGGGAAATCGACGATCGGCTCGGCTGGCTCGTGCGTGCCTACTTCGTCGCCTACACCGCGGGCCAGGTGCTGCCAACCTCGCTCGGGGGCGACGCAATGAGGATCTTCGAAACGAGCCGGCGGCATCGGGGCAGCGCCGGCCCGATCGCAGGCTCGGTGCTGCTCGAGCGTGCACTCGGTGGTGCGGCCACGCTGGCGCTGGCGGCCGTCGGCTTCGCGCTCGCGGTCGGCCGCTACGACGTCGGCGGCTATCTCTGGCTGGAGCTCGCCTTCGTCGTCGCCGCTGCGGTCGGCGCAGCCGTCCTCTTCTCGCGCCGTGCCCGCGGGCCGCTCGCGTTCACGGTGCCGCTGCTCCGCCGGCTTCGGCTCGAGCGCCCGCTCCGCGCCGGGTACGAGGGGGTTCACGGCTACCGCGAGCACGCGGCGCTGCTCGGTTGGATGTTCGCGCTCACCCTCGTCGTGCAGGCGGTACGCGTGCTCGCGATCTGGCTCGCCGGGAAGGCGGTCGGCGTCGACCTGTCGCCGCGGCCCTACTACGTGATGGGGCCGCTGCTCTTCCTCGTCATGCTCGTCCCGTTCACGATCAACGGCCTCGCCGTGCGCGAGGCGTTCTTCGTCAGCTTCCTCGGGCAGCTCGGCGTGGACAAGAGCCTCGCCTTCGACACCGGCTTCCTCTTCTTCCTCGTCACGATCGCGCTCTCGTTGCCGGGCGTCGCGATGCTCGGACGGGAGGGGCTCCGCCGTGCCCGCTGAGGTCTCGGTCGCGGTGGTGAGCCTCGACTCGATGCCGTGGCTCGGGCGCTGCCTCGAGAGCCTCAGCGGCTACGAGACGGTGGTCGTCGACGTCGGCTCGACCGACGGCTCGGTCGACCTCGTCCGCGAACGATTTCCAGACGCTTGCCTGCTCGAGGTCGCAAACCGCGGACTCGCCGCCGCCTGGAACGCCGGCATCCGCGCGACCTCGGGCGGCTACGTGCTCGTCATGAACGCGGACGCGTGGGTTGTGGGTGCCGCGGTCGAGCGGCTGGCGGCCTTCGCAGACGGGCATCCCGAGGCCGCCGTCGTCGGGCCAAGGCTGCTCAACCTCGACGGCTCGCTGCAGCGGTCGGTGCGCGGCTTCCCGACCCTCTGGCGGCTCGCCACCGAGTACCTCTTCCTGCGCAAGCTCGCGCCCCGCTCGAGGGTGTTCAACGCCTTCTACGCGGGGGGGTTCGATCACGAAAGCATGCACGAGGCCGAGTTCGTGATGGGCGCCTGCATGCTCGTCCGCCGCGCGGCGATCGACGCCGTCGGCCTCCTCGACGAGGACTTCTTCCTCTTCAGCGAGGAGACCGACTGGCACTACCGCTTCGGCCAGGCGGGCTGGAAGGTGCTGTTCTACCCGGCTGCCGAGGTCGTCCACGTCGGCGGTGCGTCGCATGGCGGCCGGCTCTTCAGCGAGCAGGTGAAGGGACACCTGCGGTTCCTGGCCAAGCACCGCGGGCCGCGCGAGGCCGAGCGGGCGCGGTTCCTACTGGCCGTCGCGCTCGGGCTGCGAGGGCTCGCCTTCCGCGGCGAGCGCGGCCGGATGTACCGGGAGGCCGCGGCCTGGCTCGCATCCGGCCCGGCCGAGACGCTGCTTCGATGAGGAGAATTCCCTGGCTTCTCGCTGCGCTGCCGCTGCTTGCGCTGGCGCGGCTGGTGCCAGCGGACAGCTCGTTCGGGCTCTGGCTTCGGCTCGGGGCCGCGACCCTCGTCCTGCTGCTGCCGGGGCGGCTCGTCGCGCGGGCGCTCGGCCGGCGGAGCGGCGCCTCGACGCTCGCCTGGTCGCTCGTCGCCGTCGCGGCGGGCCTCTCGCTCACGGTCTTCCTCGGCGGTTCGCTCTGGGTCGCGGCCGCCGTTCTCGCCGGGATCGCGCTCGTGGCACTCCCCTTCTCGCTGCGCCCGGCCGACGAGCCGGCGCAGCGGGCCCGGGCGCTCGTCGTCCTCGGCGGGATCGGCTTCGGAATCCTGCTCTGGCACGTAGCCGGGATCCTCCGCGGGGACGCGCTCTTCCACCTCGGGCGGGTGCGCAAGCTCGACGACTTCGGCTCGCTCTCGCTGCGGGCCGTCGACGAGTTCCGTGACGGCGGTCTCCATCCCGGCTATGCGTTCCCGCTCTGGCACGCGTTCCTGGCGCTCGTCGCCCGCTTCGGCGGCGTCGATCCGACCGGTGTCGTCCTGCACGAGCCGAGCGTCGTCGCGCCGCTCGCCTTTCTCGTGCTCTTCGAATCGGGGCTCGCCGTCTTCCGCTCGGTCTGGCTCGCGCTCGCGGTACTCGCCTCCGCCCTCGCCCTCTACGCGCTCGCGCCGGGCGGCGGCGGTTCCTTCGCGCAGCTGGCACTTCCCGGCACGCTCTCACGCCAGCTGCTTGCCCCCGCGCTCGTCGCCGCGTTCTTTGCCTTCGTGCGAAC
>JBHEMK010000040.1:0-5683 GCA_046262635.1 Gaiellaceae bacterium | reverse complement strand
ATCCCGTCGCGCCGGAACACATCGCGCTCGTGCGCGAAGTAGATCTACGGCAGCTCCAGCTTCTCGCGCTCGACGTACTGCCAGACGTCGAGCTCCGTCCAGTTCGAGATCGGGAACACTCGCACGTGCTCGCCTTGCCGGACGCGCGCGTTGTAGAGGTTCCAAAGCTCGGGCCGCTGCGCGCGCGGATTCCACTGGCCGAAGTCGTCACGGAAGCTGAAGATGCGCTCCTTCGCGCGGCTGCGCTCCTCGTCGCGGCGCGCGCCTCCGATCGCGGCGTCGAACGAGTGCTCCTCGATCGCGTCGAGCAGGGTCGTCGTCTGCAGCCGGTTGCGCGAGGCCCGCGGGCCGGTCTCCTCGACGACGCGGCCGCGGTCGATCGATTCCTGCACCGAGACGACGACCAGCCGCTCGCCGAGCTCGGCGACACGCCGGTCGCGGTGTTCGAGCACCTCGGGGAAGTTGTGGCCCGTGTCGACGTGCATGACCGGAAACGGGAACTTGCCGGGACGGAAGGCCCTTTCGGCCAGGCGTAGCAGCACGATCGAGTCCTTGCCGCCGGAGAAGAGCAGGACGGGGCGCTCGAGCTCTGCGGCGACCTCGCGCATGACGTGGATCGCCTCCGCCTCGAGCTCGTCGAGGTGCGACAGCGTCACCGGCGACGCGGTCGCGCTCATGCGGTCACCGCCGACAGGTACTCGAGCACCGAGCGCGCGGACTCCTCCGGCTCGCGGCCCTCGGTCTCGACCCTCAGCTCCGGCGACTGCGGCGCCTCGTATGGGTCGGACACACCCGTGAACCCCTTGATCTCGCCGCTGAAGGCCTTCTCGTAGAGGCCCTTCGCGTCGCGGCGGGCGCACTCGTCGAGCGACGTCGTGACGTACACCTCGACGAAGGGCGCGAACTCCTCGACGAGCGCGCGCGCCCTGGCGCGCGTGGCCGCATAGGGGGAGATCGCGGACACGAGCACGCTGGCACCGTGGCGTGCGAGCCGCGAGGCGACCCAGCCGATCCGCTCGATGTTCGTGTCGCGATCCTCCTTCGAGAAGCCGAGCCCCTTCGAGAGGTGCGTGCGGACGACGTCGCCGTCGAGGTACTCGACCGCGGCGCCGGACGCCTCGAGCTCGCGGCCGACGATCGCCGCGATCGTCGACTTCCCGGCGCCCGAGAGCCCCGTGAACCAGATCACGACACCGCTCATCGTGCGTGGATCCCGCACTCGATCTTGTCCGAATCGGCCCAGCGTCCCGCGCGCTCGTCCTCGCCCCTGGCGACCGGTCTCGTGCACGGGATGCACCCGATCGACGGGTAGCCCGCGTCGTGCAGAGGGTTGTAGGGGATCTCGTTCACCTGGATGTACGCCTGGACGCGCTTGGCATCCCAGTCGACGATCGGCTGGATCTTCCAGACGCCGTAGTGCTCGTTCCACTCGACCCGCTGCGCGTCCGCGCGGGTGAGGCTCTGCTCCCGGCGGATGCCGGTGATCCAGCCGTCGTACGGCGCGAGCGCCCGCTCGAGCGGCTCGACCTTGCGGATGTGGCAGCAGCGGTCCGGGTCACGCTCCCACAGGTTCGGCCCCTCCCGCACGTGCTGCTGGGCGACCGTGATCGGCTCGGGCCGGATCAGCTCGAGGCCGTACCGCTCGACCAGACGGTCGCGCGTTTCGTAGGTCTCGCGGAAGAAGAGGGCCGTGTCGAGCTCGACCACCGGAATCTCGAGGCCGAGCTCCGAGACCATGTGGACGAGCACCGACGACTGCTTCTGCCACGAGCAGGTCAGACACATGCGGTTGCCGAACTGTTCGTAGGCCCAGGCGAGCGACTCCTCGGCTGACATGCTCTCGAGGTCAGGAAGCCTGAGCAGGCTCGGCACCGAGGAGAACCTCCTTGAGCGTGTCCCCGCGGAGGCCGAGCCGCAGCGTCTCGAGCGGGATAACCTCCTCGGGCGGGATGTTTCCCAGGTTCACGTTCGGGCCGAACTGCTTGACGAACCAGGCCTGCGAGGACTTCGTCGGCGCCTCGAAGATCAGATCCTCGACGGCGATCTCGTGGGCGATCTCGTCGATCAAGCCGGTGCGCATGTCGCCGTCCTTGCGGAAGATCCCGGCCGTGCCCCCCTCGCGGGCCTCGGTGATCACCCTCCAGGCGCCAGCCTCGAGTTCCTCCTTGATCCACGCGACCCACTGGTAGGGCGCGAAGACGACATCCGAGTCCTTTGAGCCGACCTCCGAGAGGACCGTGAAGTCCCGGGCGAAGTCTTCGATCAGCTCCAACTTGCGCTCGCGCGGGATCTCGAGCGTGCCGTCCGAGATCTCGACGTGCGAGAACCGGTGCTCGGTCAGCCACGCCTTGAACTCCTCGATCCGGTCGCGCCCGTACACGGCCTCGAAGAGCGTGCCGCCGCAGACCACAGGCGTTTCGAAGTGGCGGTAGAGAGCGATCTTCTTCTCGAGGTTGTTCGTGACGTAACTCGTCCCCCAGCCGAGCTTGACGATGTCCACGAACTCGCCGCCCGTGTCGAACATTCCCTCGATGTCCCGCAGGTTCAGGCCCTTGTCCATCACGTGCGTGAGCCCGGTCGCGCGCGGCTTGCCGGGCCGGGCCGGCACTCCGAGGAACCCGTCGCTAAAGCCTGGCATAGATCTCCTCCAGCTTCTTCTTGGCCGCGGTCTGGACGTCGTGGTAGAGGGAGCTGCCGTGTGCGTCGATGCCCACCGTCAGCGGGCCGAAGTCCTTGACGCGGAACCGCCAGAGGCACTCCGGCATGAGGTCTTCCCAGGCGACCTCCTCGATCTCCTCGATCTGGGTCGTCTCCAATGCAGCGGCCCCGCCGACGATCGCGAAGTAGACCATGCCGAGCCGCTGCATCGGCTCGATCGCCTCGTCGGGGAAGCCGCCCTTGCCGCAGATGGCGCGGACGCCGTACTGCGCGCCGAGCGGCTCCGTGAAGCGCACCATCCGCGCCGAGGTTGTCGTGCCGATGCAGACCTTCTCGTACTTGCCCTCGGCGAGCTTGCGTACGCCCGGCGCAGTGTGCAGGAGGAAGGCGCCGCGGAGGTCCATCGGCGGCTCGACGCCCTCGTCGAAGATCCGAATCTGCGTCCGATCGCGGATGCCGATGATGTGCCCCTGCACGGTCACCTCGTCGCCCGCTCGGAGCTCGAGGATCTGCCGCGCATCGGTGATCGGAAAGGTGACCTCGTGGGTCGCCATCAGACCTCCCTCGTCGGTGGACGGAGCGTCACGCGCTGCTCCTGCCTCCGACCGCGGGCGGTCAGCATCCGGGGCACGTCTCAGAACTCTCGGTCGTAGTCGAGGGTGCCGTCGGCGGTGATGTGCACGGAGGCGCGGCGTGCGGCCCAGCACTGGTAGTTGACGGCCACGGGGTTGAGCGTCATGTGGGTGTCAGCGTGCTCGATGTGGCACTGCAGCACGGTGACGTCGCCGCCGAGACCCATCGGGCCGATCCCGGTCTCGTTCAGCAGCCCGAAGAGCTCGTCCTCGAGCTGTGCGACGATCGGATCGGAATTGCGTGTGCCGACCGGGCGTGCGATCGCTTCCTTGGCGAGATACATGGCGTAGTCGGCCGAACCGCCGATGCCGACGCCGACAATCCCGGGCGGGCACGGCTTGCCGCCGGCCCCGACGATGCTCTCGAGAACGAACTGCTTGATCCCCTTGACTCCGTCCGCCGGGACGCACATCTTGAGGAAGCTCATGTTCTCGGAGCCTGAGCCCTTCGGGACGCACTTGACGTCGAGGCCCTCCCAGCCGCCGATGAACTCCCAGTGCACGATCGGCAGCCGGTAGCCGATGTTCGGCCCGGTGTTCTCTCGCGTGATCGTGTGCACGGCGTTCGAGCGCAGCGGGTGCTCGATGGTGGCCCGCGCCGTTCCGTCGCGAAGCGCCTCGTAGATCCGGGCGGGGTGGAGTGGGAAGTTCTCGCCGACCCGGCACGTGTAGACCGCGATGCCGGTGTCCTGGCAGACCAGGTTCTTCTGGTCGTCCGCGATCTGGATGTTCCGGTGGATCGTCTCGAGAACGCGTTTGCCCGGCACCGAGGTCTCTTTCAAGCGCGCCGCCGACAGGGCATCGCGCAGGTCCTGCGGGATGTCCTTCAGGGCCCAGACGTAGAGGTGCGCGGCGGCATCCTCAACCGCGTGCTGCAGGCCAGTCGTTTCGATCGTGCTCATGCTCTCGCCTTCCTCCCGGCCGCCCTGCCGGCCCGGCGGCCGAACACGCAGCACTCGAGGAGTGAGTTGCCCATCATCCGGTTCCGCCCGTGGGTGCCTCCGGCGATCTCGCCGCAGGCGTAGAGCCCCTCGAGCGTCGTCTCGGCGTCCTCCGAGATCACGAGACCGCCATTCTGGTAGTGCAGGACCGGGTAGGTGAGGACCGGTTCGGCCAGCGGGTCGATCCCGGCGGCACGGTAGCGACGGAGCATGTACGGCAGCGAGACTTCCGCATCCTCGGCCGTGATCCGGGTCGTGTCGAGATAGACCGCAGGGCGGCCGTCGGGCGTCTCGATGCCCTTCCCCTTCGCAACCTCGTCGACGATCGCCTGGCTGACGACGTCGCGCGGCGCGAGGGAGTCGCAGAATTCCTCGCGTTCGGCGTTCAGCAGCACGGCCCCATAGGCACGCGTCGTCTCCGGGATGGAGTAGCCCTGCATGTTGTCCGGCCACGCACCGCCGTTCGGGTGGTACTGAAGCGCGTCGAGATCGCGCGCAGCCGCGCCGAGGTCGAGCGCGATCTGGGTGACCTCGCCGGTGGCGCCGGGATGGTTTGTCGAGAGCTCGCCCCGGTCCTGCGCCTCCCGGAAACAGCGGCCCCCGGCGGCGAGGACGACGGTCTGCGCCTCGACCTCCTGCTCGCCCACGCGGGCGCGCCAGCCGCTCCCCACCGGCTCGAGGCTCGCGAGCGGCGCATTGGCGAGCGTCGTGCCTCCGTTCGACTGCCACGTCTCTCGCAGGGCCTTGGTGAGCGCGTGCCCGGTACGGTCGCCGACCTGGAGCAGACGCTTCCGGGAGGCGCCGCCGCAGCGGGCGAGCCGGTAGCTTCCCTCGTGGTCGCGAGTGAACTCGACGCCGAGCTCCTCGAGCCAGTGGATGGCCGAGGGCGCCTCGGAAGTCAACACCTCCACGAGGCGGCGGTCGGCGGTCTCGTGGCTCGACGTCCAGACGTCCCGTGCATGCAGCTGCGGCGAGTCGTCCTCTGCGAGCGCCGCCTGAATCCCGCCCTGCGCCTTGGCGGAGTTGCAGGACTGGAGCGAGCCCTTGGTCGCCACGGCCACGCGGGCCCCCGCATGCTCGGCCGAGACCGCTGCCGCGAGCCCTGAGGCGCCGCTGCCGATCACGAGCACGTCGAAATTCGGAACGGTCCGCACGTCCCGACTCTACCAGACTTCTTCTAATCCCAGCGATTAGATCGTGTTATCTACTGGCCAAGGGCCGGCCAGAGCGGCCAGGCCCAGAACTACCATCTTGATTGTCAGAACTGACAACGGTACGGTCACCGGCATCACCCGCTCAAATGAAAGGAGAGGCCGATGTCGGCCGAGTTGGAAGAGCTCCTCGACGTGCCTGCGAGCCGGAACGGGTATCGCGACTCGCTGCTCGACGACCGTCCCGCCGCTCAGTCGCTGCTGCTCGTGCAGCGTCGCGCGGCCTCGGTGACCGTCCGGG
>JBHEMK010000039.1:0-37920 GCA_046262635.1 Gaiellaceae bacterium | reverse complement strand
GCGTCAGGATGCCGTCGTCAGGGTGATCTGACCGACAGGAGGCGAGCATGGAGGCAGGCGCCGCTCCGCGGCAGTTCGACCATCTGCGGGAGCATTCGATCGGGCTTTCGCAGGTGCTGTTCCAGTCGATCACGCACATGGCGCCGGGGGCCGCGGTCGCGTACTCCATCTACATCTCGGTGCCCGACGCGCGCCAGGCTCTGCCGCTGTCGGTCGGGCTGGCGCTCATCGCCTGCCTCTGCGCGGCGACGGCGATCGGGCAGCTCGCCAAGCTCTTTCCGGCGGCGGGCGGCCTCTACACCTATGCCGCCCGGTCGCTCGGACCCTGGGCCGGTTTCTACGTCGCCTGGCTCTTCATCCTTTTCGAGCCCCTCGTCGCGCCGTTCCTCTACCTCGAGTTCGGCTGGGCGATGCACGAGGTGATGAGCAGCGAGGCCGGCTGGCACTACAGCGGTCAATGGTGGATCTGGGTGCTGCTGATGACGGTCATCGTCTTCCTGCTGACCTTCCGCGACATCCGCCTGTCGACGACGGCCGGGGTGATCCTCGGCGGCTTCGAGATCCTCGTCTTCGCCGCTCTCGCGATCTGGATGCTGGTCTCGAACGGCGGCGATCTCAATGCTCAGCCCTTCAACCCGCACCACGCGGTGGGCAGCTGGAGCGGGGTCTTCAAGGGAATGGTCTTCGCGATCCTCGCCTTCATCGGCTTCGAGGCCGCGGCTCCGCTCGGCGAGGAGGCCCGGAACCCGCGGCGCACGATCCCGCTCGCCGTGGTCGGCTCGGCGCTCGCGATCGGCGCCTTCTACGTCCTCTGCTCCTACGCCTGGGTCTTCGGCGCCGGTTTCGACAGCTTCGTCAAGCAGGCGACGGGGGCCGATCCGTGGCGGAACCTCGGCAAGGTCTTCTGGGGGACAGGCTGGATCGTCGTCTTCCTCGCGATCGTCAACTCGATCGCGGCGAACTCGAACGCGGCGGTCAACGCGGCCACGCGCGTCTTCTACGCGCTCTCGCGTAACGGGCTCGCACCGCGGCCGCTCGGCCGGACGCACGACCGCTTCAAGACACCCCACGTCGCGATCATCTGGATGTCGGCCTTTGCCTTCATCCTGTCGCTGCTGCTCGGCTGGAAGTGGGGGCCGCTGATCGGCTTCGCGCTGATCGCCAACCTGGCGGTGATCGTCGTCGTCGTCGTCTACATCATGATCTGCCTCGGCTGTGTCTGGTACTACCTGACGAGGGCCCGCGACCGGCTGAACCCCCTGCTCCACGTGGTGCTGCCGGTCGGCGGCGCGGTGCTGTTCTTCTTCCCGCTGTACTTCCAGTACGTCAAGACGCCGCCGACCTATCCGATTAAGTACGCGAACTGGATCGGGATCGGCTGGATCGTCGCCGGGGTCCTGCTGACCGCCGTCGCGTGGAAGCGCGCACCCGAGAAGCTGCGCGACATGGAGCGCGTCTATGTCGAGGACGACTTCGCCGGTCCGGCGGGGAACGTCTACGGATCGGAACCGGTCGCCTGATGGCGGTCGCGACGGCACACCGGCTCTCTCGCGACCACGTCATCTGGTCGTTCGGGCCGGACCTCGAGCCAGTGCTCGAGGTCGCCCCCGGCGAGACGGTCACCTTCGAGACGAACGACTGCTTCACGGGTCAGATCCGGACGGAAGACGACCTCGTCACCGAGATCGACATGTCGCGCGTGAACAGCGCGACCGGCCCCGTCGCGGTGCAGGGCGCCGAACCCGGCGATTCGCTGATCGTCGAGATCCTCGACGTGCGTCCGGCCGAGCAGGGGTTCGCGACGCTGATCCCCGGCTTCGGCCAGCTGATCGATCGGGTGCACGCGCCACTGACGCGCCTGTTCGAGGTCCGGGACGGCTGGATCAGGCAGACCGAGAGCATCCGCTTCGCCGCCCGCCCGATGGTCGGCGTGGTCGGCGTTGCCACCGCAGGCGACGAGCTCTCGACGGGGCTCGCCGGGCAGCACGGCGGCAACCTCGACAATCATCTGCACGGCAGGGGCGCGAAGATCTTCTTCCCCGTTCGCCGGCCCGGGGGGATGTTCGCCGTGGGGGACATGCACGCCTCGATGGGTGACGGCGAGATCTGCTTCACCGGCGTCGAGATCGCCGGCGAGGTCGACATCCGGTTCGACCTGCTCAAGGGCAAACACGCGACCTGGCCCGTGACCGAGCTCGCAGAGTGCTGGGTCGCCCACGCGACTGCCGCCGAGTTCGTTGACGCGCTGAGCCTGTGCTCGCAGGAGGCGGCCCGGCTGCTCGTCGACGAGTGGGGCTTCTCGATCGAGGACGCTTTCATCTTCCTCTCGGTCGCGTGCGACGCCGGCATCGCCCAGGCCTGCCACCCTGCGCCCGGCTTCGGGACGATCGCGCGCTTCTCGATTCCGAAGATCGACGCCTGCCCCCTTCCCTTCGCGGGCCCACGCCCGGGCGCACGGTACGATTGAGGGTGGTCATGCGAACAATGAACCCCGTGCACGAGTCGACCACGTGCGCGGTCGCGGCCTGTGCGGCGATCGTCGGCGCGAAATGGACCGCGCTGCTCGTCCACGACCTGTCCGAGGGAGCGCGCCGGTTCTCCGAGCTCGAGCACTCCTGCAACGGCATCAGCCCCCGAACGCTCGCCGAGCGGCTCCGCGCGCTGGAGCAGGAGGGGATCCTCGTCCGCAGCAGCTATCCGGAGCGGCCGCCCCGCGTTGAGTACGAGCTGACGGCGAAGGGCAGGTCGCTTCTGCCGATCATCGATGCGATGCGCAAGTTCGGCCACGCGTGGCTGACCGAGCACGAGCACACGCACTAGGACGCGTGCCGCAGCCGGTGGCGGCGGATCAGATCCTGCTCGGCGGGGCGGCCGCGGTCTAGGCGCTCCTGCGCGCGCGCGTCGAGTCGCCGAGGCGCAGGCGAGATCTTGGCGTTCCTGCCCGAGCGCCTCCTCGCGCCGCTCCCGGTCCACGAGCACAGCCGACGCAGCCTGAGCTGCTCTCCTCCGAGGCCTGCGGCGGTTCTGCCACCACGCCCGGGAAGTTCTCGGCCGCAAGCAGGGACTCTTCTAGTCCGCGGCGAGCGCCGCGAAACCCTGGTAGAGCTCGCGGGCGGCCGCAACGCCCTGCGCGAAGGAGCGCACGAGCAGCTTCTCGTTCGGCGAGTGGACGTTCGACTCGGGAAGCGCGAAGCCCGTCAGGATCGTCGGGATCCCCTTGTCGGCGAGCGCCGGGACGATCGGCAACGAGCCGCCGGAACGCACGAGCAGCGGCCGGATCCCGAGCGCCCGTTCGAACGCGCCGAGCCCGAGCTGCACCGCAGGGGCGTCGGGCCGGACGAGGCCGGGAGGCGCGCCGCCCCAGCTGATCTCGAGGTCAGTCCCCGCGGGAGCCCGGCCCCGGAGCAGCTTCTCAACGGCCGCGCCGATCGTCGGCAGGTCCTGGCCGGGCGCGAGCCGGACGGTGAACTCGGCCGCGGCGAAGACCGAAAGTGTCGTATTGCGCAGGCCCGGCTTGCCGCCGAGGATCCCGTTGACGTCGATCGAGGGCTCGGCCCAGGTGCGCGTATAGAACTCCTCGGCCGCGCGCGGACCCATCGGACGAGCGCCCTGGTTCCGTAGCTCCTCGCTTCCGGACGGCAGCTCGGCCCATTCTGCGAGTTCCTCCGCGGTGGGCACCGCGATCCCCTGGCGCAGGAGCTCCGGCAGGAGGCCGCTCGGCCCGGCGAGCACGGCCGAGAGCGCGTGCATCAGCGCGTGGATCGCGTTCAGGGCGGCCCCGCCGTACATCCCCGAGTGCAAGTCGCGCTCTCCGGTGCGCACCTTGACGTCGAAGGCGATCAGCCCGCGCGTCGCCAGGTCGAAGACCGGTACGTCCTGCCGGAGCATCCCGCCGTCGAAGATCACGCAGACGTCGGCACCGCGGTCGTCGAGCGCGAGGTAGTCGACGACCGTCTGGCCGCCAACCTCCTCCTCGCCGTCGCAGACGAAACGCAGATTGACGGGAAGCGACCCGTCGGCTGCGAGCTGCTCCGCGGCCTTGAGCAGCATCCAGAGCTGGCCCTTGTCGTCGGCGATCCCGCGGGCGTACGCCCATCCGTCGTGGACCGTCAGCTCGAACGGGTCGGACTCCCACTCGTCGAGCGGCGCGGGCGGCTGGACATCGAAATGCCCGTAGAGGAGCACGGTCGGCTTCCCCTCGGCGCCCTCCGAGGCGGCGATCTCGCCAAGGGCGAGCTCCCTCTCCCCGAAGCGCGTCAGCTCGGCGGAGCCGCCGGCACGGCGGATGAACTCGCAGACCCATTCGCCGGCGCGAACAACGTCATCGCGGTGGGCCGGGTCGGCGCTGACGCTCGGAATGCGCAGGAACTCGGCGAGCTCCATGTGCCAGGCCTCCTCCACGAGCGGCGAGTCTACCGTGATCGAGAGCCGAGTCCGGCGGAGCCGCGCCCGCTCCTGGCCGCCCGTGCGAGGCGGTGCTCCCCTGGTCCGAAAGAGACCGCGGGCCGCGCGGGGTTGTCTCGTTCATCCGAGCGCGAAGGCGACCAGTCAGTCGCCATGGCCGTCCACCGCTCCTCGGGAATCCGCCGACCGTGAGGCGGCGGCTCTGAGGACAGGCTCCCGCGTCCGCGTGCAACGTTCGTCCGGATCCCCTCCTCGGAGCGGGTGGTTCGCAGCTCCAGCCTCAAGGCCGGCGCGGATGAGACCGCTCTCAGCTACTGCGGCTCGCGCCGGATTCGCCCGGCGGCCCGGGAAGCTGCGGCGGCTCCGGGCCGCCCAGAACACCGCGCGCACCGTAGATCAGGCGGATCCCCGTCCCGAGCAGCACCCACTTGGGCCAGAAGTCGGACTGGGCCCCGCTCGCCGCCCAGATCGCGATGCAGATGAGGTTCGGGGGCAGAAACCAGAGTGCCAGACGCTCGAGCCGGCGCCAGCTCCGTCGGCGCTCCGGCACGTCCCACCGGGCAAGTCCCGCAGCACCGCCTCGGTCGTCAGGCGCCCTTCGGCCGCCGCCGCTCGCAACAGATCCGTGACACGCTCCCGCTCGGCATCAGAGGCGAGCAGCTCGGGCGGAGCCGTGCCGTGGAGATTCAACGCGCGCGCCGTTAGGCCACCTCGCGAAGCGAGTGGGAATCTGCGAGGGCGCGCAGCTTCTTCAGGCTCTGGTTCTCGATCTGCCGGATCCGCTCACGCGTGACGTTGAACGTGCGACCGACCTCGTCGAGCGTCCGCGGGTGCTGGCCGTCCAGCCCGTAGCGCAGCTCGAGGACGCGGCGCTCCCGGTGCGAAAGTGTCCCGAGGATCTTGACGAGGGTCTCCTTGCGCATCGTCACGTCGGCCGCCTCGTCGGGTAGCGGAACGTTCTCGTCGGTGAGGAAGTGGCCGAACTCCGACTCCTCCTCGTCTCCGACCGGCTTCTCGAGGGAGACCGGCGTCTGTGCGCTCCGGCGGATCTGCTCGACCTCCTCGAGGCTCAGGTCGAGGTCCACGGCGATCTCGAACGACACCGGCTCGCGACCGAGCTCGGCACGCAGCTTGCGCTCCGAGCGAACGATCTTGTTCAGCTTCTCGACGACGTGCACCGGCATCCGGATCGTGCGGGCCTTGTCGGCCAGGGCGCGGGCGACCGCCTGCCGGATCCACCAGGTTGCGTAGGTCGAGAACTTGAACCCCTTGCGATAGTCGAACTTCTCCGCGGCGCGGACGAGCCCGATCGTGCCCTCCTGGATCAGGTCGAGGAACGGGAGGCCCTGGTTGCGGTACTTCTTGGCGATCGAGACGACCAGGCGGAGGTTCGCCTCGACCATCTCCTGCTTCGCTCCGTGGTCACCCCGCTCGATGCGCTTCGCGAGCTCGACCTCCTGGGCCGCGGTCAGCAGGTCGACCTTGCCGATGTCCTTGAGGAAGAGCTGCAGCGCATCGGTCGAGACCTCACGCGGCACGGGCGCCTCGGGCACATCCTCCTCGACCTCGGCGCCGATGACCTCGATATGGAGCTCCTCGAGGGCGAGGTAGAGCTCGTCGATCTGCGCGGCGTCGACCTCGAGTTCGTCCAGCGCGAGCGCGATCTCGTCCATCGTCACGGATCCGGCCTGCTGTGCGCTCTCAATCAGGCCCCTGGCCTCCTCGGTCTCGAGGATGTCGGCGACCCCCTGCGCACCCCGTACCTCAACCCCTGCTGCGCTCAATCCGTGCTCCCCTCGGTCGGTAGACCCCACCTCACTCTGGTCCATGCTTGTGGCTTCGTCAACGAATTCGGCGGATGCGGAACTGTGCCATGCACACCGGACAACCGCCATAGGCCGTTCGGCTCATCTTTTGTTCACTTGGTCCCAACGGTCCCGAGACGAATCAGGAAGCGTCCCGCTTCCCTTCCGATCGGCGAACGAGGCGCCAGGGCGCGGGCCCGCTGCAGTTCCTGTGTCGCTTTTCGTACCTGGCCGAGCCACAGGAGCATGACGCCGAGGTGGAAACGAACGGTCGCTGCGTGCGGAAAAGCGCGCATGAGCGGGCCGAGACGCCCGAATGCACGCTCGGGGTGATCCTTCGTGAAGCGGCCGACGGCGGCCGCGACCTGCGCCTCCGGATCCCCGGGGGCGAGCGCGGCGGCGGCGGCGAACTCGCGCTCCGCCGAGAGCGGTCGGCCGAGCTGCTGCAGGGCGATCCCGTAGAGGAGTTTCGCGCGCGCGTCGGGGGCGTGCGCGGCACGTGCGAGCGCCGCCAGCTCCTGGTCTGGCGGGAGGCGCCCGAGCGCGCGCGAGGGGCCCACGCTCGGCACGAAGGGAGGAAGCCCGCGGGGAAAGTTCGGATGGAGGAGGTCGTTTGCGTGGCCGGCGGCCGGCGTGTCGGGCTGCGCGGTCACGGCCCTCCGCCAAGCCGCCACGGCGTCGGCGGTACGGCCGGCCCAGAGCTCGGCCAGCCCCAGGTGGAGCTCCGCCGTCGCGTTGCCGGGGTGGGCCGCCACGAGCTTCTCGAGCCCGTCGAGGCTGCCGTCGGGCCAGCGGGCCAAGGCGGCCCCGATCCGCCCGTCCACCGAGCGGTAGCGGGAGAAGACGCGCTCGGCGGCGTGAGGCCGACCGGCGTCGTACAGCGCGCTCGCCCGGCGCAACGCGACCGCCTCGGGATCGGCGCGAACGCCGAGGTCGAGCAGCAGCGGCGGCCTGCCCGCCCGCGGCCGCGTGACTCCCGTCTGCGCGCCGTCCCGGCCTGCGCCGCGGGTCTGCAGCAGCGTGACGCCGACCGCGGCCGCCGCTGCGGCGGCCGCCACGGTCGCGACAACCAGGGTGACGCGCGTGCGCGGGGCCACCTGGCCGAGCCTAGCGATGCCTCGGAAAGCTATATTTCGGATAGCGATGCCGAGCTACCGCGACCTGCTCCAGCGCGTCAAGTCCGAGATCGACGAGGTCGACTCGACCCAGGCGCGCGCGCGCCTCGAGTCGGAGGCCTCGCCGATCTTCGTCGACGTCCGCGAGCGCGACGAGTGGGTGGAGGGGTTCGTTCCGGGCGCGGTGCACGTGCCCCGCGGGAACCTCGAGTCGCGGATCGAGCAGGTCGTTCACGATCGCGGTGCCGAGATCGTCCTCTACTGCGCCAGTGGGAGCCGGTCCGCTTTCGCCGCGAAGAGCCTCCAGGAGCTCGGCTACGAGCAGGTCGCGTCGATGGCCGGCGGCTTCACCGACTGGAAGCGCAACGGCTTTCCGATCGACCTGCCACGCGCACTCGACGACGACAAGCGCCGCCGCTACAGCCGCCACCTGCTGATCCCCGAGGTCGGCGAGGCGGGCCAGCTGAAGCTGCTCGACGCCCGCGTGCTGCTGATCGGCGCGGGCGGCCTCGGCTCCCCCAGCTCGCTCTATCTCGCTGCCGCCGGGATCGGTAAGCTCGGGATCGTCGACGACGACCGGGTCGACGACACGAACCTGCAGCGCCAGATCGTCCACTCGACCCAGGAGCTCGGCGAGCCGAAGGCCGAGTCGGCCCGCCGGACGATCGAGGCGCTCAACCCGGACGTCGAGGTGGTGCCCTATCTGGAGCGGCTCAGCTCCGAGAACGTCGACCGGATCCTCGCGGAGGGCTGGGACGTGATCGTGGACGGCGCCGACAACTTCCCGACCCGCTACCTCGCGAACGACGCGTCGGTCTGGCACGACATCCCCGTCGTGCACGGCTCGATCTACCGCTTCGAGGGCCAGGTCACAGTCTTCCGGCCTCACGAGGGGCCGTGCTACCGCTGCCTCTTCCCCCAGCCGCCGCCGCCGGAGCTCGCGCCGAGCTGCGCGGAGGGCGGCGTCCTCGGCGTGCTACCCGGGATCATCGGTTCGCTCCAGGCCAACGAGACGATCAAGCTCCTGCTCGGGATCGGCGAGCCGCTCGTCGGCCGGCTGCTGCTCTTCGACGCCCTCACGACCGAGTTCAACGAGGTCACGCTCCGCCGCGACCCGGGCTGCCCCGTCTGCGGCGAGAATCCGACCATCACCGAGTACATCGACTACGTGGAGTTCTGCTCAGGGAGGCCGACCCACGCGTGAGCAGCACCGTGCGCATACCCCCCACCCTCCGCACCGAGACCGGCGGCGAGCGCCAGGTGCCCGCCGAGGGCGGCACCGTCCGCGAGCTGCTCGACGACGTGATGAGCCGCTTTCCCGGTCTGCGCAGCCAGCTCGTCGAGGACAACGAGGTCGCCCCGTTTGTCAACGTCTACCTCGAGGGAGAGGACGTGCGGACGCTGCCCGAGGGTTTCGACGCACCGGTGCGCGAGGGGGCGACGCTGATCCTCCTCCCCGCCATGGCTGGTGGCGGCTAGAACCGCCGCGCAGAGCCTGCTCGACCTGGTCGGCAAGACGCCGCTCGTCGAGCTGACCCGGCTCGCACCGAAGCCCGGTGTGCGGATCTACGTAAAGCTGGAGGGCCAGAACCCGACCGGCTCGATCAAGGACCGCGTCGCCAAGACGATGATCGAGGCCGCCGAGGCGGCCGGCGAGCTCGTGCCCGGCCGCGAGCTGCTTGAGCCCACCAGCGGAAACACCGGCATCTCCCTCGCGCTCGTTGCGAAGCTCAAGGGCTATCCCCTCACCTGCGTGATGCCCGAGAACGCGACCGAGGAGCGCAAGCGCCTGCTCGGACTCTACGGCGCGAAGATCGTCTACTCGCGGGGCGACCAGGGCTCGAACGGCGCCGTCCGGCTCGCGCTGCAGCTAGCCGAGGCGGAGCCGAAGTACTTCATGCCCTTCCAGTACGCGAACGAGGCGAACCCGCGCGCCCACTACGAGGGCACCGGCGCGGAGATCGCCGAGGCGCTCGACCGGGTCGACGTCCTCGTCGCGGGACTCGGCACGGGCGGCACGCTGATGGGCACCGGCGAGCGCCTGCGGGAGAGCTTCCCGGACCTCGTCGTCGCCGCGGCCGAGCCGCTCCCCGGCGATCCGGTGATGGGCCTGCGGTCGCTCGAGGACGGCTACGTGCCACCGATCCTCGACGTCTCGAAGCTCGACCGGAAAGTGCTCGTCTCGAACGAGGATTCGGTCGCCGCCGTGCGGGCGCTGCTCGACCGGGAGGGCATCTTCGCCGGCGTCTCCGCGGGCGCCGTCCTCCACGTCGCACGCCGGCTCGCCGGGGAGCTCGATGACGGCGTCGTCGTCGCCGTGCTCGCCGACGGCGGCTGGAAGTACCTCTCCGCCGACTTCTGGACGGCAGACGACGTCGAGCAGTCGATGGGGCGCACCGTCTGGTGGTAGTGCCCGGCCCGACACGCCGGGCGCTCGCCGAGCACGCCCGCGCGGAAGAGCCCAACGAGGCCTGCGGCTTGCTGGTGCTGAAGGACGGGGTTGCCGTCCGCTACGAGCCTGGCCGCAACGCCGCTGCGTCCCCGTACCGCTTCGAGCTCGAGGTCGAGCCCGAGCTCTGGTTCCTCGAGGACTCGGGCTACGAACTCGCGGTCTTCCACTCCCACCTCTCCTCCCCGGCCCGCCCGTCCCGCACGGACGTCGAGAACATCGGCCTCTGGGAGGGCAAGCCCTACCTGATCTACTCGCTCCGGGAGGACGATCTCGCCGCCTTTCGGATCGAGGGCGGCGAGATCGAGGCGCTCCCCCTGGGCTAGCTCCACCCGGATCGACCGACTTGAGGAGGCAGGCGCCCCCTGGCTGGCGCCGGGAGGCGTGCGGGTCGCACGTGTACCTGTACCTGCTTTGCTTGCGTTTGACGGTGACGGCCTTCTTCCCGCTGACGGGAACGCTCGTCGCCATCTTGTTGATCTGGATCAGCCGGGCAGAAGTCGTCGATCATGGTCTTGTCTGTGACCGTGACGCGGAGGTGCCGCGTCAGCGTCGTCGCGTTCTTCCAGGCGAGCTTCGCGTCGATCGCGCAGCTCGAGGCGAGCACAACGGCGAGCCTCCCGCCGGTCGGCAGAGCTCGTTCCGGCGGCGACCGCGCCGGCCACGACGAGCACGGCCAGCGCGAGGATGCGACGGCTCCTCGTCCTCCTTGTTCAGTGACCCGAGCGGGCGCGGCCTGCCAGCCGGTCGCGAAGGGGACGGGCGCCCTCAGGCGCCCGTCTCGGGACGTCGCTACTTGACGGTGAAGCTGCCCTTCATCGCCAGGGCGTGCGGGTCGCAGACGTACTTGTACCTCCCCTTCCTCAGCTTGACCGTCCAGGTCTTCGTCCCCTGGCCGGCGACGCTCGTCGTCTTGTTCAGACCCTTGCCGGTCAGGTGGAAGTCGTGGATCCCCGACTTGTCTGCGACCACGATCCTGTAGGTGCCCGCCCGGAGGGAGACGAACTTCTTGCCGCCCTTGGTCAGCGTGATCGTGAAGCCGGGCCCGACGGTGCCCTTGAGGATCGGCGTTGCCGCCGGCGCCGACGCGACGCCGACCGCGGCAACGAGCGTGACGGCCAGGACCGCGAGCGTGTTGCGCGTGCGATTCATGGTGCTCCTTTGCAGTTGACCCCTTGCCTCTCAGCGTAGCGGCGAGCCGCTCTCGTGTGCCGGCGCTACAGGAGCCCGTCGCCGGGCTCGCCCGTGGTCGAGGACGCCCGGTCGCGCCGCTCCTCGAACGTGACGGCGATGCGGTTGATCCGCGTGCCCTCCACCTGGACGACGTCGAAACGCAGGGCGTCCCACGAGACGTCGTCGCCAACCTCGGGCGCCCGACCGAGCTGGCCGAAGACGAAGCCGGCAAGCGTGTGGTAGTCCTCGACCGGCAGCTCGGTCTTGAAGCGCTCGTTGAAGTCGTCGATCGGGAAGGTGCCGTCGATCCGGATCGTGTCCTCGTCGACCTGCTCGACCGATTCGTCCGGAAGATCGAATTCGTCCTCGATCTCGCCGACGATTTCCTCCAGCAGGTCCTCGAGCGTGACGATCCCCTCCATGCCGCCGTACTCGTCGATGACGATGGCCAGGTGCTGGTTCGCGCGGCGGAACTCGCTGAGCAGCGCGGCGAGATCCTTCGTCTCGGGGACAACGAAGGGCGGACGCATCAGCCCGTGGAGGTCGACGGCCGCGATGCCCTGGTCGTGGAGCGCTGAGAAGAGGTCGCGCACGTGGAGGATGCCGACGACGTGGTCGAGCGTCTCCCGGTAGACCGGGTAGCGGGTGTACGGCGAGTCGATCATCGCCCGCAGCGCCTCCTCGGGCGGCAGGTCGATCGAGATAGCGACCACCTCCGGCCGCGGCACCATCACGTCCCCGGCCTCCTTGTCGGCGAAGTCGAAGACCTTGTAGAGCATCTCCTGCTCCTGCTGCTCGATCTCCCCGTGCTCGGTGGCCGACGAGACGAGCATCTTCAGCTCGGCCTCCGAGTAGACGTCGCCCTCCGCCCCGGGTGGCTCGAGCCCGAACGTCTTCAGGACGACGCCCGTCGAACGCTGCAGGAACCAGATCAGCGGGCGGAAGATCACGAAGAAGGTGCGGACGGGAGCCGCCACCACGAGCGCCGTCCCCTCCGAGTGGCCCAGTGCGATCCCCTTCGGCACAAGCTCGCCGATCACGACGTGCACGTACGTGAGGATCAGGTAGGCGAGCGCGATCGCGGCGATCGTCGCCATGTACGGGTCGAAGGCGTTCGAGAGTGCCGACTCGCCGAGGGCGCCGATACCCAGTGAGCTCAGGGTGACCCCGAGCTGCATCGCCGCGATGAACCTCGGCGGGTCGCCGGTGATCCGGATCACGTCCCGGGCCCGGCGGTTGCCCTGGTGGTGCAGCTCGATGATCCGCGTGCGGCGAGCCGTCACGAGGCCGTACTCCGCCGCGACGAAGAAGGCGTTCAGCAGGATCAGGGCGGCGACGCCGGCCAGCTCGAGAAAAAGCGTCACGCCCCGCCCTCCGGGGCGCGCGGACTAGGCGGGATCTCGTCGTCCAACTGGCGCGCAGTATAGGCAACGACCCGGCCATCCTCCGCCGCCGCGACCGCCCCCTGCCGCACGAGCCGCTCGAGGTGGGAAAGCGTCTCCGCGACCGCGAAACGCCGCTGCGTCGGGCTCAGTTCTTCACCGAAGAGCGCACGGGAAACCTCGAAGCCGCTGCGGGCGCCGCCGTCCAGCGCGGCCAGGGTGCCCGCGAGCCGCCGGTCGTGGTGCCCCGCGATCTCGCGCGCCCGCGCGGCCGGCCCCTCGACGGGCTCGCCGTGGCCGGGATAGGCGACACGGAGCTCGAGCGCAGCGGTCCGCTCCAGCGAGGCGAGGTAGTCGCCGAGAGGGTCGGGCCGGCTCTCCGGGTAGAGGCCGATCGCGGGCGTGATCCGATCGAGGACGTGGTCGCCGGCGACGAGCGCCCCATCGCGCAGCAGGCAGAGGTGCCCGTCCGCGTGGCCGGGCGTCGCGACGACCTCCCAGCCGTCGATCCGGTCGCCGGGCTCGACGAGCTGCGGGTTCCACGCGAACCTGATGAAGGATGCGAAGACGTGACCGTGCTCGATCAGGTCGCGCAGCTCGGCATCCGGGACGCCGTGGCGCGTGAACCAGTCGGCGATGCGCCGCGGCCAGTCCTCCGAGCCCCAGACCCGCTCGCACTGGGCGTAGTCGAGCCGCCCCTGCAGCACGGGCGCCCCGGTCTCGGCCGCGGCCGCTTCGGCGCCGCCGACGTGGTCAGGGTGGAAGTGGGTGATGAAGATCCGCTCGACCGGTACCGGCAGCACCTCCCAGCGCTGCTCGGCGAGACCCGTGTCGACGAGGATCCAGCCGCTGTCGCCTCGGACGAGGTAGGAGTGGACGTGCCGGGGGCCGGTCGGAAGCGGCCAGGTCACGCGCAGGATCCCCTCGGCGAGCTCGTGGGGTTGCCCGAACGTGTGTTCTATACTGGGAGGCGTCTCCATGCGCGTCGAGTATCGCGAACAGCCCTGCCGGAGCGCCCTCAACGCGGTGCGCGGCATGCCGTTCAAGTGGTCGCTCAACCCCTACATGGGCTGCGTCCACCGCTGCACGTTCTGCTACGTCCGCGCGTTCGAGCGTCGAGCCGACCGGCCTTGGGACGACCGCTACGGCTCGAGCATCCGGGTCAAGGTCAATGTCGCCGAGGTGCTGCGGCGCGAGCTGGCGCGGCCGTCGTGGCAGCGCGAGACCGTCACGGTCGGCGCGGCGACCGATCCCTACCAGCCGGCCGAGGGCCGCTACCGCCTGACCCGCGCGTGCATCCTGGTGCTCGGCGAGTCCGCCACCCCGCTCTCGATCATCACGCGCAGCCCGCTGATCGTTCGCGACCTCGACGTCCTGCAGGAGACGGCCCGGCGCGCGGAAGTCTCGGTCACGTTCTCGGTGCCGACGCTCGACGAGCAGATCTGGCGTCGCACGGAGCCCTCGACGGCCCCTCCGCGGCAGCGGCTGCGCGCGCTGCAGGTGTTGGTGGAGGGCGGGATCAAGGCCGGGGTGGGGCTGGCGCCGATTCTCCCCGGGCTCTCGGACCGGCCCGAGCTGCTGGCCGAGGTCCTCCGCGCCGCGCGCGCGGCCGGGGCGACGGGTGTCTGGGCGAACCTGCTGTACCTGAAGCCGGGCACCCGCGAGCACTTCCTCGAGCATCTGGCCCGCGACTGGCCCGAGCTGCTACCGCAGTACGAGCGCCTCTACGCAGGCAGGTCATACCTCGGAGCAGAGGCTACGGCGCCGGTCCGGGCTCGGGTGGGTTCGCTTGCGCGCGAGCTCGCGATCGCCGACCGCCGGCGGCAGCCCCTGCGGCCAGACGAGCCGGCCCGCCAGCTTTCCCTGGCGATCTGAAATGCCGACTACACTCCCTGCGCCGCCGTGACCGAGCCGAAGGAGATCACCTGCCTGATCGTCGACGACCACGAGGTCGTCCGTGAAGGCCTGCGCCTCTCGTTGTCGCGCGCAGCGCACATCCGGGTGATCGGCGAGGCTCCGGACGGCGCCACCGCGGTGGCGCTCGCCGAGCGGCGCCGGCCGGACGTCGTGATCATGGACGTCCGGATGCCCGGCATGGACGGGCTCGAGGCGACGAAGGAGCTGACCGCGAGGGTGCCCGAGAGCGCGGTCCTCATCTTCACCGCCTACAGCGAGCGCAGTCTGCTCAGCCGTGGGCTCGAATCGGGCGCCAAGGGCTACATCTTGAAGGAGGCGCCGCACCAGACACTGCTGCGGGCGATCGAGAAGGTCGCCAACGGAGAGGGCTACGTCGACCCAGCCCTGATGCCCGCGTTCCTGACGGGCAGGGAGAAGGACGACATGCTCACCGGGCGGGAGCGGGAGATCCTGCAGCTTCTCGCCGACGGCATGTCCAACGCCGACGTCGCCGGGAAGCTCTTCATCAGCCAGGAGACGGTGAAGAGCCACGTCAGGCACATCCTGGCCAAGCTCGAGGCCGACACGCGCACGCACGCCGTTGCGATTGCGCTGCGCGAAGCCATCATCGACTAGTAGGAGAGCAACGTGGCAGCTGGCCGGCGGGAGGACCCGACCGAGCAGATCCTCGGGGCCGAACAGGACGAGCGGCGCCGCATCGCGCTCTTCCTCCACGATGGGCCGGTGCAGTCGCTCGCGGGCGTCGCGCTGATGCTCGACGCGGTCCTTCACTTCGTCGAACAAGACCGGAAGGACGAGGCATGCGAGGTGCTACGCAAGGCGCTCGAGCGGCACCGTTTGACGATCGGCGAGCTGCGCGACCTCTCGTTCAACCTCGAGCCGGTGATCCTGCGCGACCAGGGCTTTGCGATCGCCGTGCGGGGCCTCGCCGAGCAGCGCGGCCTGGAGCATGGAATCCGGATGGAGCTGGACGTCGAGGCAGCGGACGCGCTCGGCGAGAGGACGCAGGCGGCGCTCTACCAGATCGTCCGTGAGTCGCTCGACGGCGCGATCCGGCGCGGGCCGCCGCAGCATCTCTCCGTGCTGGTCTCCCGGACGAGTGACGGGATCGAGACGGTGATCGTCGACGACGCCCCCGGCGAGCGCCGTCGCCGCTCGATCGAGGTGCTCGAGGAGCGCGCCCGCACGCTTGGCGCGACGCTCGCGTTCGTTCACCGCGAGGACGGGACGAGTCTGCGGATCGTCCTGCCGCCGTACGCGGCGACGGACTAAGCTGTACGCGCGATGACGGACGGGTACCTGGTTTTCGTGTGGTCCCCCCACGGCTACGAGCTGCGCGAACGCGAAGGCGAGCCACCGCCGCTCGGAGACGAAATCGAGGAGGAGGGCACGCTGCTGAACGTCGCCAAGCTCGGTCCCTCGCCGCTCCCCGGCGACTCCCGGCTCTGCGCGTACCTGCAGGGCGAGTCGGCCTGATCAGGATTCGGCCGCCGCGGTCTCGGCCGCGGTGAGGCCGAGGACGAGGGCCGCCCCCAGGCCGCTCGCATAGCCGCCCGTCGAGATGCCGCCCACGTCGACGCCCGCGGCGTAGAGGCCCGGGAGAGCGCGGCCGGACTCGTCGGGCACCCGGGCGGCCGTGTCGATCCGCAGGCCGCCGATCGTGTGCGTGACGCCCGGCATCACGTGCACGGCGACCGTCCCGTCCGCGCGCTCGAGGACGTCACCGCCCGCGGCACGCGCGGCCTCGACCATGTCGGCCACCGTGCGGTCGCGCACACGCTCCTGCAGCGCCGCCTCGTCGACGACGTACCAGGCCGTCGCTCCCGGCTGGCGAGCCGTCGCCTGGACGAGATCCTCCTCCGACCAGGAGACCGGTCCGCGGAAAAACGGCTCCCCGCTCTCGTTCTCCACGCGCGCGAAGCGGCCGTAGAGCTGGGCGAGCTCAACGAAGCCCTTCTCGTCGATCCTCGCCGGCGGCGCCGGGAGGTTGCGGCCGTAGAACTCGTCGAGGCCGCCGGTCGCCGCCGCGCCGCGCACGCGTGCGAACTCGAGCCCGTCGCCCTCGCTCCAGCGGTTCGAGCGGACGAGCAGCCCCCGCTCGCGCGCGATGCGGACCGAGAAGCCTCCCGTGGCGAGGATCACCGGCGGCTCCGTGGCCTCCGGCAGCGCCGTCCCGAGGCGCACCTCGCCGCCCGCCCGGAGCAGGGAGTCGGTCAGCCCGCGCGCATCGAAGCGCTTCCCGACGGTGCGCGGATTGCCGGTCTCCGGCCAGACGACGGGCGGCCCCAGCCTCTCCAGCCAGGCGAGCGCGTCGTCGAAGCGCTCGACCACGAGCCGTTGCAGGTCCGGGTCGCCGCCGGGGCACTCGGCGCGGAACTCCTCGAACGTCCGGTAGCGCCAGATCACGCAGCTCGACAGCAGCATCGAGCCACCCGCGCGCGTCCCTTTCTCCAGCACGACCGGCTCGACCCCGAGCTCACGCAGCCGCGCAGCGGCCACGAGCCCCGCCATCCCTGCGCCGGCGACGTGCACGGGTTAGGTCAGCGAGAAACTGGGCTTGTGCTCGACGTATTCGATCCGAACCTGCTCGGGCCCGCGCAGGAAGACGGCCAGCGTATTCGGCGCATCGACGACGTCGTCGATCTCGACGCCGAGCTCGTTCGCGGCGGCGATGTGCTCCTCGGCGGAGTCCACGAGCACGGCGAGGTGGTTCAGGAGCGGGTTCCCCGGCTCACCCGGGCTGCCGGGGCGGAACTCGACGTAGGCGCCCCCCACCTCGACCCGCGGGGAGCCCGAGCGGCCGGGCAGGGCGGAGCGGAAGCCAAGCGAGCCGTACGCGGCAACCGTCTCCTGCGGATCGGAGGAGAGAAGCGCAACGTGGTCGAGGTCGTACTCGACCTCCGTCCTCTGCTCCACCAGCCCGAGCCGGACGCCCTCGGAACCGACGTCGAAGTATGCCTCGCCCTCCGCGGGCCGCTCGACCTCGAGCCCCTCCGGCAGCCGCTGCAGCGCCGTCGCGAGATCGGAGACGCGCAGCGCCACATGACCGAGGGCACCGCGCTCACGTGGGCCCGCGGCGTCGAAGAGCGTCAGCTTGCCGTGCCGCGCGTTCGAGCCGACCAGGGTGAACCTCTCCGTCCGCTCGATCACGTGCATGCCGAGATGGCGCTCGGCGAAACCGGCGACGGTGTCGCGGTCGGTCACCCAGTATGCGACGTGATCGAGTGTCTTCGGCCTCACACCGCCAGCTTACCGACGAGCCCCCTGTCTACTTCCTGCGATCGACCGCTCGCTGCAGCTCCTGCTTGTTCATGCTGGAGCGGCCCGCGATGTTCAGCCGCTTGGCCTCGTTGTAGAGCTGCTCCTTCGTTCGGCCCTTGGGGCGGTCCGTGCCCGACCGCTGGCCGCCGCGGCGGCCCGAGGAGATGTCTTCACGGGAGAGCCGGGACGACGACTTCGCCTCGCCTTTGCGGGCGCGCTCCTTGTTGACCGTGCGGGCCGCGATCTCCTTGGCCTTCTTCTCGGAGCCGCCCCGCTCCTCGATGCTCTCCTTGACGTGCTCGTATTGCCGCTCGCGCTTCTTGCTCCACGCCTCCTGAGGCATCAGATCCAACTCCTGGTCGCTTCCGGGCGGGATGCCCGGATCGCCGGGGATTAGTCCTCTTCGAGCGGCTCGTTCTGAACGTTGTGCTCCGTCGCGTACTCGTTCGTGAGCCGGTTGACGACGTCGAAGCCCTCGCTGAAGGCGTAGTTGATCTTGACGAAGGGCTCCCACTTGTCGGGTAGCGCGTCCTCGGGGAAGATCGCCTCGACCGGGCATTCCGGCTCGCAGGCGCCGCAGTCGATGCACTCCTCGGGATCGATCACGAGGATCCGCTCGGCCTCGTGGATGCAGTCGACGGGGCAGACGTCGACGCAGGACTTGTCCTTGATGTCGATGCAGGGCTCGGCGATGATGTAGGTCAAACGGCGACCTACTCTACCGAGGCGGTGAGCTGGTCGACGAGCTCACGTGCACGCTCGACGAGAGCGGATTTGACCACCACCTGATCGAATCCGGCGGTATGCCCGGCGCGCAGTCCGGCGGTGTCGGTGTGGTTTGTATAGCCGAGGATCGGGGTGTCGGGATAGGTGTCTGCCACCTCCTCCGGGTCGACCCGCGCGATGTCGACGATCACGAGCTCCGGCAGGTCGGCGCTCCCGAGCGTGACGAGGCGGTGTCCCGGGAGGAGCGCCTCCAACTTACCCCGGAAGAAGAGGTCGACCCCACAGAGCAGGATCGTGGCCACGGCGGGAGCGTATCGTCACGCAAGGACGTGCTCAAGGCCCGTGGTAGCCTCGCGGCTCGAGATGGCGCGATCAGCGAGCTTCACAGGCGGGCGGCGTTGGCCGGGTACGTGACGGTCGCCCGCGTCGACGATGTTCCCAAGAGGACGCTTCGCGCGATCAGGACCGGCGACGGGCAAATCGCCCTCGCGCACGTCGAGGGCTCCTTCTACGCACTCCAGCCGCACTGCCTGCACCTGCAGGGACCGCTCGGCGAGGGCGAGCTCGAGGGCTGCGTGCTCACCTCCCCCTCGCACGGCTGGCAGTGCGACCTCCGCACCGGCGAGAACGAGTTCGACCGGGCGATCAGGCTGAAGACCTACGAGGTCGAGGTCGCAGACGGCGACGTCCGAGTCGCACTTTGAGGCCGGCCTCGCGCTGATCCGCGCCGGCAGGTACTTCGAGGCTCACGAGGAGCTCGAGCTCGCCTGGCGCGCGGCCGAGCCAGCCGAGCGGGACTTCCACCAGGGCCTCGTCCACGTCGCCGTGGCCTGGTACCAGGCCGGACGCGGGCGCCGGGTCGGCTGCGAGCGGCAGCTCGAGAAGGCGGCGCGGCGGCTCGCGGTCTACGCGCCGTCGCACCGCGGCGTCGATGTGGCCGCGCTGCTCGCGCAGGTCGAGGCCGCCCGCCAACGAGCCGCCTGCGACGGTGAGCTAGAGCCCGTACTCCTCGAGCAGGCGTAGCCACACCTCGCTGCGCGTCGGGAAGGACGGCACCGCGTGCCAGAGCAGCTCGAGTGGGACCTCGCCGACGACGGCGATCGTCGCCGCGTGCAGGAACTCGGCGATCTCCGACCCCGCGATCGTCGCGCCCACGACGAGCCGCCGCTCCTCGTCGACGACAAGGCGGAAGGTGCCCGGAGTGTCTTTGGCCACAAACGAGGCTCCCGCGACCGCCGCCGAGGGGAAGTCGACCGCCCGCGCCCGCAGCCCGGCGTCCTCCGCCGATTCGAGCGTGTGGCCGACTGCGGCGACCTGCGGGTCGGTGAAGATGACCCGCGGCGACATCGGCCCGTCGGCGACCGCACGGATGCGACGGTCCCGACCGAGGATCCGATCGGCGGCTATCCGCCCCTGATATTTGCCCATGTGCGTCAGCAGCGCCCGGCCGTTGACGTCTCCGATCGCATAGAGCCAGTCGAACCCCTCGGCGAGCAGCCCGTCGTCGACGGCGATCGGCTGCCCGGGCTCCAGCCCGAGCGTCTCGACGCCGAGGTCGTCCGTGTTGGGTCGGCGGCCCGCTGCGACGAGCAGCTCGTCGCCGACGAGCCGCTCTCCCGACTCGAGCTCGAGCGAGACCTCGCCGCCGGCGGCCTCGACCCGGGTCGCGGTGGAGCTGCAGCGCACGTCGACCCCGGCCCGCTTCAGGCCAGCGAGCACCTGCTCGCCGGCGAAGGGCTCCTCGCGGCCGATCAGGCGCGAAGCAGGCTCGACGATTGTCACCTGCGAGCCGAGCGACGCCCACGCCTGGGCCAGCTCGACCCCGACGATGCCGCCGCCGAGCACGAGCAGCCGCCGCGGCACCGCCTTCGCCGTCGTCGCCTCGCGGTTCGTCCACGGCTGCGCCTCACGGAGGCCGGCGACCGGCGGGATCGCGGGCCCGCTCCCGGTGGCGACCACGACCGCCTTGCGCGCGACCAGCGTGTCCTCGCCCGCCTCGACGCGCCGCTCGCCCGCGAGCTTCCCCCGTCCGCGCACGAGCGAAGCGCCACGCTCCTCGAGCCACGGCAGCTGGCCGGAGTCGTCGAGGTTGTGGATCACCTCGTCGCGGCGGCTGAGCGCCCCGACGACGTCGAGGTCGCCGTTCGCAGCCTCCCGGGCGCCGGGCACGCGACGGACCTCCGCCAGCGCCTGCGCGGGCCGCAGCAGAGCCTTCGAGGGCATGCAGGCGTAGTAGGAACACTCGCCTCCCACCAGGTGGCCCTCGACGAGTGCGACTTCGAGCCCTCCCGCGGCGAGCCGGCCCGCGCAGACCTCTCCCGCCGGACCGGCCCCGATCACCACGACGTCGTAGGAGGTCTCCGTCACAGGCTGCCGAGGCCTACCTTCTCAAGCGCGCGGTTCAGGAGCACGCGCAACCACCAGTCGCGGTGGAAGAAGAGCAGCAGGCCGAGCGCCAGCAGTGTCAGCCCGCTCCCGAACTGGATCCACCGGTACCGGTCGCGCACCCAGCGGAACGCCCCCATCGCCCGGGCGAAGGCGAGTCCCGCCAGCAGGAACGCGACGCCGAGGCCGATTGAGTACGCGGCCAGGAGCAACGCGCCTTTCAGCACCGTGGCCGAGTTGCTCGCGAGCACGAGAACCGCGGCGAGAACCGTGCCGATGCACGGCGCCGCGCACACGGCGAAGGCGGCGCCTAGCAAGACGTTCGAGCCACGTCCGCGCGCGGAGCTCAGCAGGCCCGGCGCGAGGATCCGCTCCGGCCAGGGCAGGAGGCCGACGAAGCTGAGGCCGAGCACGACGAGGATGAACCCGGCGATATCGGTCTGGACGCTCGTCGAGACGACGCCCCCGATCGCCGCCGCACCGGCGCCGAGCACGACGAAGACGACCGTGAACCCGAGGATGAACGGCAGGCTCGCGAGCACGACGCGCCGCGAGCTGCCGGGCTCGTCGAGCCGCCGCGCCTCGACGTTCGAGACGGCCGAAAGGTAGCCGGGCACGAGCGGCAGCACGCACGGTGTGACCACCGAGGCGAACCCCGCGAGAAACGCCACCGGGATCCGTTCAGCCATCGAAGCGAACGAGCGCCTCGTCCACGCGGCGCTCGAGCTCGGGATCGAGCCGCCCGGGCGGCTGGAAGTCGGTGGACTCACGCCGGCTCCAGCGCCAGACCCCCGCACCGATCGCCGCGGCGGCCACGAGAATGCCGCCGAGTGGCAGCCACCACGCGAGCAAGCCGAAGCCCTTCCTCGGCGGCGCAGCCAGGATCGCCGGCCCGAACTGATCGACGAGCTCTTGCTCGATCGCGCTGCGTGTGTCGCCAGCGGCGATCCGCCGGCGGATGAAGACCCGGATTCGGTTCGCGACCGCGGAGTCCGATTGGTCGAGCGTCGTGTGGCAGGTCGGACACATCACCTGCCCCTCCAGCTCGTTCAGCGTGGGATGCCGCTCGCTGGCTGACGCCGGCGCGGCGACGATCAGCGCGACGAACCCCACGAGCAGCAGCCGTCTCACGAGCCGAGCGCGGCCTTGACTCCCCGCTCGAACTGGGAGGAGAAGGGCTCTTGGGTGATCGGGCCGGCGATGTGCGAACCGACGAGCCGGCCGCGCCGGTCGATGAAGTACGTCTCGGGGACGCCCGTCAGGTCGTACGGGTCGATCAGTGCCCCGGTCCTGTCACGGACGATCGGGTAGGTCAGTCCCCGGCGATGCACGAAGCTTCGCGCATCGCCGACGACGTCGTGATAGTCGATCCCGAGCACGATCAGCCCTTCGCTGCGATAGCGCTGCCAGGCCTGCTCAAGGGCAGGCGCCTCGGACTTGCAGGGTCCGCACCACGAGGCCCAGAAGTTGAGGACGACCGCCTTCCCCCGGAGCGAGCTGAGGGCAAGCGTCCCCTTCCCGTCGAGGCGGTCGAGCGCGAAGTGTGGCGCCGGTCTGCCGATCTTCGGCGGGTGGGTCTGGTGCGTGACGCGCCAGACGAGCAGTGCCAGCAGCCCGGCCACCGCCGCGATCGCGATCCCCTGGGCGGTGAGCTTGAGCGGGCGGGTCATGCGGCGACGATGAAGACGGGCGCTCCGATGTCCACGTGGTCGAACAGCCATTCCGCCTCCGGGATGTGCATGCGGATACAGCCGTGCGAAAGCGAGTACCCGATCGAGGCGTCCTCCGGGGTGCCGTGGATGCCGACGCCGGGCGAGGAGATCCCCATCCAGCGCGTGCCGAGTGGGTTGCCCGGGCCCGGCGGAACCGGTTTTTCGCCCTTGGCCCAGGGCGAGGCAGGCGGGTACCACCACGGGTTCTTCCACTTGACGACGATCTGGAAGCGGCCGAGGGGCGTCGGGTAGACGCTCTGGCCCGTCGCGACGGTGAACTGCCTCACGAGGCGCATCCCTCGGTAGAGCAGAAGCCGGTTCGAGGTCCGGCGGATCACGATCACCGCCGGGAAGCTCTTCACCGTCGTCTGCGGCTTCAGCGCTCTTCCCGTGAGCACGATCGGTGTGCGCCGATTCGCGGTCAACGCGGCCACGACGGCGGCGGCGGCACGTCGGACGTCGAGCCTTTGGCCGTTCCTGGACGGCGTGATCACCGGCCTGAGCCGGAGCAGGATCAGCCGCGAGTCGACCGGGTCGCGGTCGAACCGCTTCGCGAGGCGGGCCATGAACGCGCGGATCACGCGGCGATCGACGGTGACCGGAAGCGCGACAGCGGTGTTTGCCGCCGCCCTCTGGGCTCGGGCGAGCGCCCGGTCGAGACCTTCCTGCGCACCGAGCAGGTCGGGCGAGACAAAGATCGTCGTCCGGCCGTAGCGCAACGTGACTGGCCTCGCGAAGGCCCGCTCGACCGCGGCGGCGGCAGCCGCGCGCGTGAGCGCGCCGACCTTGACCCCCCCGATCCTGATCCCGGCCGCGATCGTGACGGCCGGCCTCGTGGTGGTGGTCGTTGTCGCCGTCGTCGCCGTCGTGCCCGTGGTCGCCGTCGTGCCCGTGGTCGCCGCCGTGCCCGTTGTCGCGGTCGTGTCGGTCGGCAGCGTGGACGTGGGCACCGTCGGCGGGCCGCTGTCTGCCAGCGCGAGCGCGCCGAGCACGCCCGCGGCCGCGCAGGCGAGAAGCAGGGATACGGCGAGGCCGATGCGTCTCACGTCGTCAGCGGGCCGGAGAAGATCCGCGGGTCGTTCGTGATGATACCGTCGGTTCCTAGTCGGACGAGCGATCGAGCGACGTCCGGATCGTCGACCGTCCAGGCGTAGACAGCGATTCCGAGCGCATGGCAGCGCCGGACGGCCGCGGCCGACACCACGGTGTGGTTGAGCGTGGCGGCGCTCGCCCCGGCGCGGCGCAGCCACCTGGGAAGGCGGGCGGGGAGCGAGCGCCGCATCGCCGCGAGCCCGGGCCGGATCGCAGGGCGGACGAGACGCCGTTGCGCAAGCCCGCGTCGGTCATCCGGGTAGCTCAGCGAGCGCGGCAGCCGGGGCTCCGCAACGGCGAGCGCGGCGAGGGCAGGCAGCGACGACGTGCTCGCGAAGCTGCGCTCGAGCAGCGCGTGACGGCGCAGGGCCTCGGCGATCGGTCGCTCGTGCCCCGGGGCCTTGACGTCGACCTGGACGCCGACCGATCGCGGAGCGAGGAACTCCAGGGCCTCGTCGAGCGTCGGCAGCTCGGGCGCCACCTCTCGCAAGGCCGCCAGCGAGAGCATGCGCACGCGGCCCCGGGCGGCGCCGTGGCTCACCTCGAGCAGGTCGTCGGAGTGCGCGAGCACGAGGGTCCCGTCGACGAGGTCGAGCACGTCCAGCTCTACGAGGTCGACCCCGTGGCCGATCGCCGCCTCGAACGAGCGCAGCGTGTTCTCCGGCGCGAGCGCGGGGGCGCCGCGGTGACCGACCTTGACGAACGCCCGATCGCCGCGCAGCAGCTCGATCACGGCGCTGTCGGCAGCAGCAGGCGCCCGGTCATTCGGTCCGCTTGATCACGACGACAGCGCAGTCGTCGGTGAGCTCCCCACCGGCGAAGCTGCGGCAGTCCTGGACGACGGCGAGCGCGATCTCCTTCGCCGAGCGCGCCGATCTCGCCGCCAGGAGCTCGTCGAGACGCTCGGTCCCGTAGAGCTCGCCGTTCCTCCGCGCCTCGATCACGCCGTCGGTGTAGAGGAGGACTGCGGCTCCCACCGGCAGCTGAGCGCGCACCTCCTGGTAGGTCTGCCCGGCGTCGACCCCGAGGACGAGGCCGATCGTGTCGAGGCTCTCGACGGTTCCGTCCGGCAGCACGAGCCGGGGGGGCGGATGGCCGGCGGCCGAGCAGGCGACCTCGCCCCGCGCGGCGTCGATCGTCACGTAGGCCATCGTGATGAACTTGCCGGGAGCGATCTCCTCGGAGACGACGTCGTTCGCCGCCGCGAGGAAGTCGCCGGGCTCGGGGTGCTCGCGGGCGAGCGAACGGAAGACGAATTTCGCCATCGCCATGTCGGCGGTCGCCTCGATGCCGTGGCCGGTGACATCTCCCAGCACGACTGCAAGCCGCCCGTCTGCGAGCTCGAGGAAGTCGTAGACGTCGCCGCCGACATCCATCCGCGCCGACGACTCGTAGACCTGGCCGACCTCCAGGCCGGGCACCTCCGGCTCCGAGCGCGGCAGCAGCGCGCGCTGCATCGCGTCCGAGAACTCCTTCTGTTGCTGATAGAGGCGGGCGTTGTCGATCGCGAGGGCGGCCTGGCCGGCGATCGCCATCGCGGCCTCGATCGTCTCGTCGGTGATCGGCGCGCCGGGGCGCACGGACAGCAGGCTGAGCGAGGCAATCACCTCGCCCGGGATCGAGACGGGCACGACAGCGGACGTCCAGCCGAGCTCGAGGAACGGGCCGAGCATTACGCCGAGCTCGTCGTCGCGGCGCCGGTCGAGCCGGAACGGCAGCGCACGGCGGAACAGCCGCTGCACCGGCCGCGCGCCAAACGGCTGCGGTCGGTCGAGGATCACCCGGGCGGCCCCGGCGAGGTTCGGGTCGGCGACGTGGAGCGCGCGGACGACGAGCTGCTCGCGCCGCTCGTCGGGCATCCGGATCACCGCAGCGTCGACGTCGAGCACCTCGACGACCGTCGTCGTCACCGCCTCGAGTGTGGCATCCAGCGAGAGGCTCTGGGCGAAGGAGCGGGAGATCTCGTAGAGCGCGCCGAGCCGCTTGGCCGCCTGCCGCTCGGAAGCGAGTGCGCTCTCGAGATGCTGTCCCAGCTTCGTCGCCTGCTCGTGGAGCTGGGCGTTCTGGACCGCGACCGCCAGCTGCCCCGCCAGCGCGGCGAGCAGCGAGCGGTCATGCTCCGAGATCCGGCGGCCCCGCCTCGGGTAGACGGCGAGCAGCCCGATCGTCTGCTCCTGCGCGACGAGCGGGACGGCAAGCGCAGCCTCGAGCCCAGCCTCCGCGGCCGCCTCCTCGACGCCGTGGAGCAGAGGCTCCCGGCCGCCGCCCTCGAGCGCGATCACACCGCGGCCGCGCAGCGGCCCGAGCGCGAGCGCGAGCAGGCGCTCGGCGACACGCACGTGGGGGCCGGCGAGCCCGCGTCCGGCGGCCGCCACGAGCCGGTCGCCCTCGAGGAGGTAGACCGCGAGCTGGTCGACACCGAGCAGCTCGGCGACCCGTTCGACCGCGGTCTCGAGCGTGTGGACGAGCGAGAGCTGGGCCGTGGCCTGGCCGACGACCGCGAGCAGGGCCCGCGTACGCTCGAGCTCCTGCGCCAGCCGACGGCTCTGGACACCGGCGCGGAGCGAGCGCGCTGCGCGGACGGCAAACGTCCCGAGCGCGGCCAGTTCCGGCTCGCTCGGAGTCGCGCCGTCCGCGAAGAGGAGCTGCAGGATGCCGATCGGCGGCTGCCCGAGCGGCAGCGCAACGGCGACGGCTGCTCCCTGGGGCAGTGTCGCGTGCCGCACCCTCTCGACCGACCGGCCCTCGGCGGCCGCGCGGAGGGCGAGCGCGCGGGTCGCAGCGAGATCGGGCGCGCCGTCGGAGAGGCCGTGCATGGCGGCGAGGACGAGCTCGTCGTCCGGCTGGCCCTCCCAGAGCAGCGCCCCGACCGCTCCGGTCACCTCCGCGGCGAGCCGCGTGACCTCCTCGGCCGTCCTCTCGCCGTCAGAGCCCGCGGCCAGGGCCTGACCCGCGAGCTCGAGCGCCGTACCGGAGCCCGGCGAGGCGACCGGCGCCCCGTCGACGCCGAAGGCCCGCAGGACGAGCGCGACCTGCGCGCCTGCAAGCAGTCCGGACCGGCGCTCCTCCCCGTCGAACGGCCGGCCGCGCAGCAGCTCGACCGACGCGAGCGGCTGCCCGCCCAGGATCACCGGGACGAGGAGCAGCGATCTGGCGCCAACCCGCTCCGCGGCCCGCCGGACGACGTCGGGGGCCAGAGTCAGGTCCTCGAGCAGCGCCTCCGGTAGCTCGCCCGGTGCGAGGCGCGTCCCCTCGAGCTCGGCCGCCACCGCGGCCGCGGCGGCGACGGCCCGCGCGGAGAGCGAGCCGCCGGCCCGCTCGAGCACGCGGACCAGCACGACATCGGCGCCGGCTGCGCGGGCCGCGGCGTGCGCGACGAGGCCAAGAGCCTCGGTCAGGTTGGCGCCCTCGGCCACGCCGACTCCGGCCGAGGCGAGTGCGTCGAGCGCTGCTGCCCGCCCGTGCTCCCGCTGGTTCGACTCGACGACCATCACCCTTCCCGCGGCTCAGTATGGCCGCTGGAGGCGAACCTGGGTACTAGAATCCGCCCGTGGCACGGCCAGCTCCGAAGTACGAGCTCGACCACGAGGATGTGCAGCTCGATCCGACGGCCGTCGAGCGAGCGTATCGCCTCGAGCGGGCGCGCCGCCGCGCCCGCGAGCGGCACAAGGTCGAGACCTCGCGCGCCCGGGTCCGTTTCTATGCGGTGATGCTGCTGCTGTTCGCCGGCACGATCGCCCTACTGGTGCTCGTCTGGAACGAGATCCAGCACCTCTTCGGGCTCTAGGAGCGGGCCGCGGCGGCGCGGCTGATCGGGCTCCACGCGGATTGCTCCCACGAGGTGCCTCCACACATCGGGCAGAGCGGGAGATTGCGGTACACCGTCACGCCGTACCCGCAGTTTGCACACCGGAACTCGCCCTTGACGGGCTCCCCCGTCCCCCAGAACTGGACGTAGCCGTCCAGTTCATCCGCATTGATCGGAATCTGTTGCATTGGACCCTTCACCTCACATCCCACCCGTGCGACCTGCTGGGAAGAATTTGCCCATACTGCGCTCTGTGCAAACGCCTGAACCGTCTCTTCCGGACCGCGACCCGCCTGCGCCAGGGCCCGGCCTGCTCCCGGGCGACGCCCCGCGGCTGTCCGGCGGTCCGAGTGCCTGGGGCGAGCGCCTGGGCTGGATCTCCGGGCTCGTGCTCGCGCTCTCGGCTTTCACCGACTGGTATGCGGGCGCACAGAGCGACGGCCTCGTTCTGAGCGTGATCGGCTGGCACACGGGCGCGCTCGGCAAGATCGTCTTCTTCGTGGGGCTGGCCGCGCTCGCCCTCGTGGCGCTCCGCGAGGCCGGGATCGAGCTGCCGGCGACCGTGCCGGAGAGCCTCATCCTGATCGGGCTCGGCTCACTGGCGACGATCTTCGTCCTGATCAGGCTGATCTCGATCCCCGACACCTTCTTTGGCACCGCCGGCCGCGGGATCGGAATCTGGATCAGCCTGTTCGCAGCGCTCGCGATGATCGCCAGTGGACTGCTGCGAGCAGCAGAAGAGCTGTAGCCGTCCCGAGGATCACTCCACCGACGACGTCAAGCGGATAGTGGACGCCGACGTAGATGCGCGAGAACCCGATCGCGAGGGCGATCAGGTACCAGAGCGGCGCCAGCCGAGGTAGCGCCACCGCCAGGATCGTCGCGCAGGCGAAGCTCGTCGAGGTGTGCCCGGAGGGAAAGGAGCCGTCGTGCGGCCCGTGGACGAGCGGCCGTGGCTCCGCGAAGCGAGTTGAGGGCCGGTCGACGTTCGTCACGTTCTTGAGAGCGGTGGCGAGCAGGTCGGCGACGACGTCCGCGGAGGCCACGAGCAGGAAGAAGCCGGGCCGGCGCCAGGCGTAGGCGAGGAGCGCCGCGATCAGGACCCAGACGGCGCCGAACGTCCCGATCCGCGAGAGCCACTCGAAGAGCGCGTTCAGCCACCCGGCGCGGTGGTGGACGATCCAACGCTCGAGGTGCCGGTCGAAGCCAGTCAGACCGGCAGGATGTGCTTTGTCTGGTCGACGAGGTGCTGGAGGTCGAACGGCTTGCCGACGAAGCCCTGCGCGCCGCGCTGCGCGGCCTCGGACTCCGAGCGCTCCTCGATCTTGCCGCTGAACATCACGACCGGGATCGCGCCGATCCCGAAGCGCTCCTGCACGCGGCGCAGCATTTCCCACCCGTCCACCTGGGGCATCATCACGTCGAGGAGGATCAGGTCCGGCTTCGCGTCCTCGATCGCCGAGAGGCCCTCCTCCGCGCTGCCGGCCTCGCGAACGACGTAGCCCTCGAACTCGAGATTGACCCGGACGAGCTCCCGGACGCGCTCGTCGTCGTCGACGAGGAGGATCAGCGGCCCGGCCCGGCCCGCGCTGGCGGGACCGGAGCGCTCAAGGAAGCGCTCGAGGTCTGCGCGGCGGTACCGCCGGTGGCCACCCGGGGTGTAGAAGGCGGGAACACGCCCCTGGTCGGACCACTTCCGAATCGTGCTTTGGGCGACGCCGAGGAAGCGCGCTGCCTGGCCCAGCGTCAGCCACTCCGGCTCCCCCCGGTTCTGGTCGCGATAGGCCATAGAGGATGAACCTAACCAAAACTGCAGCTTGCTACACGTCAGGGCTTCCTG
This sequence comes from Gaiellaceae bacterium, assembly GCA_046262635.1. Taxonomy (GTDB): domain Bacteria; phylum Actinomycetota; class Thermoleophilia; order Gaiellales; family Gaiellaceae; genus JBHEMK01. The sequence goes on along the minus strand of JBHEMK010000039.1, from coordinate 8,851 downwards.
ATCGTGCCCGGGGGCAGCGTGCGGATTCGGATGATCGTCCCTCCGGGCCTCGGGTTGTCGTGCAGAGCCTCGCCGAGCGCGACCCCGGCTCCGAAGACGACGAGCCCTGCGGCGATCCAGGCGGCCCAGCGCACCGCGCCGGCCCGCCGGCGGCGGCGGCGCCTCGCGGACCGCTCCCCGACCGGGGTCACGGCGTGTAGTCCAGCGCGCCCAGCTGGTAGCGGTGGAACGCAGCTGCGGAGACCGTCGCGAGCTCGAGGGGCCAGCCGGGCGTCGCCGCCCGCTCGCCGATGGCGTCGCGCGCCCAGCGCTCTGCCTCGCCGTAGGCCAGGGCGAGCTCGGCGAGGGTGAACGTCTGGCCGACGCGCCGGCGCAGCTCCTCGGTCACGACCTCCACCTGCGCGAGCAGGCGGTCGTAGCGCGGCCGCTCGCCGCGCGCAGACTCGATCCGTCGCGAGGCCTCCTCCCACTCCTGCCGCGCCGTCCCCAGACCGACCGCCACGGCGGCGGATGCTAGCCGGGGTCCGAGCAGCAGGAGTCGGGCCAGCACGGCTCGACCTCCGCGACGATGAGCTGCCCGAGCCCGTAGCCCGGGTTGGCGAAAGCGAAGGCGGCGTGGGCGTGCAGGCACTTAAGGCTGCCGCGCCGGCTCGAGCCGCCGATGCCGAGCTCGAGCGACGGATGCTCCCGACCGCCGGCCAGCCGGCGCCTGAGCTGCCTCTGCCACTCGTCGGCGAACTCGAGCGACGCGGCGAGAGCCGGATCCGAGGCGGCAGCGGCCGTGAACCGCGCCACCCCGCCCGCCGCCTCGAGCCGCGAGATCGCTGCGACGAGGTGCCGGCAGGTCAGGTAGTAGGTGGTCGGGAAGGGCCGGCCCGCATCGTCGAACGGCGCCTGCTCCGTCACGGCAGGACGGCCGAACGGACACCGGCGCGCGACGCGGCGAAACGCGCGCGGCGGCCGCCCGAGCTGCTGGCCGACCAGAGAGCGGTCATCCATGGCTCCTGAGCGTAGCCAGCAGCCTCTTCCGCCACGTGCCGATCCCCTTGACGATGTAGAGGCGCTCGCCCGGCTTGACGTAGCCGAGCCGGCGGGCCTGGCGGACGAGAGCGGCCTTGCTCGCGGAGACTGCGAGCCGGTGTTCGAGCCTCCGCTCCGTCTGCTCGAGCGCGCGAACCTCGGCGCTGCGCGCCTGCTCCGCCCCTCTCGTGTCGAGGTACGCGCGGACCGGGTGCACGTAGAGGAGTCCGACCAGCGCGAGCGCCGCGATAGCGGCCCACCGAAGGGCCAGAGTCGAGCCGGCGGGACGTCCTCGGCGCGCCATGTCGGGTCCCTTCGCCCCGGCCGGGCGCCGTCCTCCCTAGACGACGTCGACCTTGATCACGTTCGTCGTGCCCGGGATGTTCACGGCCGTCCCGGCGGTGATCACGACGCGATCGCCTGCGTTGATGAAGCCGGCGTCGCGCGCCGCGTCGATCGACGCGATCCAGAGCTGCTCCATGTCGCTCATCTCGGGGATCAGCATCGGGGTGACACCCCACTCCACTGCCATCTGGCGCACCGACCAGCCCATGTGCGTGAGGGCGATGATCGGCCGCCGCGGGCGCAGCCGCGCGACTGCCGACGCCGTGCGCCCGGTGAACGTGGGGACGAGGATCGCAGCCGCGCCGAGCGCCTCGGCGAGGTCGCAGGCGGCGTTGGACATCGCCTGGCCGATCGTCGGCTGTTCCGCGGCGCCGGGCAGCTCGTGCCGGTAGCCCATGCTCGGCTCGACGGCCTTCGCGATGCGGTCCATGTATGCGACGGCCTCGACCGGATAGTCGCCGACGGCCGTCTCGCCCGAGAGCATGACCGCCGAGGTGCCGTCGAGGACCGCATTTGCCACGTCGCTGGCCTCGGCCCGCGTCGGCTCCGCTTGGTGGACCATCGACTCGAGCATCTGCGTCGCCGTGATCACCGGCTTCCCGCGCTCCAGGCAGCGGAGGATGATCCGCTTCTGCACGAGCGGCACCAGGGCCGGCCCGATCTCGACGCCGAGGTCACCCCGCGCGACCATCACCGCGTCGGCCTCGGCGAGGATCGCGTCGAGGGCCTCGACGCCCTCCGACTTCTCGATCTTCGCGATCACGTGCGCCTTCGAGCCGGCGTCGTCGATCAGCTTGCACAGGTCGCGGACGTCCGCGGCAGAGCGCACGAACGAGAGCGCGACGAAGTCGACCTCGAGCTCGAGCGCGAACGCCAGGTCTTCGACGTCCTTGCGCGTGATCGAGGGGATCGGCAGGGGCACGCCCGGCAGGTTGACGCCCTTGTGGGAGCTGATCCGCCCACCGACGAGCACGTTGCACCGTGCGCGGCCGTCCTCCACCTCCTCGACGCGCAGGCGCACGAGCCCGTCGTCGACCAGGACCTCGTGGCCGGGCCGGAGCACGTCGCCGATCACCGCCGGCAGCACGGGCAGCTCGCCGTCGCTCGCAGACTGGTTCCCGACGACGACGATCTCCGAGCCGCGCGTCAGCGTCAAGGCCCCCTGGAGGTCGCCGATGCGGAGCTTGGGACCCTGCAGGTCTGCGATCAGCGCGATCGGCCGGCGGATCTCCGCCTCGACCTCGCGCACGCGGCGCGCGCGCTCGGCATGCTCCTCGTGGGTTCCGTGCGAGAGGTTGAGGCGGGCCGCGTCGATCCCGGCGGCGGCGAGCTCGCGCAGCCGCTCGGGCGAGTCCGACGAGGGGCCGAGCGTGGCCACGATCTTCGTGCGCCGGACCATGTTGGCGGCCATGACCGCAGCGTAGCGCCGGGTGCGGCCAGGAGCGTGCGCGGGCCACCGCGGGGAAGAACACCGCCGCGGCCGCCGTTCGCGCCGTCGCGATCGGCTCCCGCTCGTCCGTCGGCGAGTGGCCGTCGTGCGCCGCGGCCGGGCGGGACACGTCCGGTTCAGCACCGGTCAGCGCGGGGCCCGCGGGAAGGCAGCCCAGCCGGGGTAGACGGCTGCGTCGCCGAGCTCCTCCTCGATCCGGAGCAGCTGGTTGTACTTGGCGACCCGGTCGGTTCTGGCCGGGGCGCCCGTCTTGATCTGCCCGGCGCCGGTTGCAACGGCAAGGTCGGCGATCGTCGCATCCTCGGTCTCGCCGGAGCGGTGCGAGATGATCGCGGCGTAGCCGTTCTCCTGCGCCAGCCTGATCGTGGCGAGCGTCTCGGAGAGGGTGCCGATCTGGTTGACCTTGACGAGAATCGCGTTGGCTACGCCGGCCTCGATCCCGCGCTGCAGGATCTCCGGGTTCGTGACGAAGACGTCGTCGCCGACGAGCTGCAGCCGATCACCGAGCCTCTCGGTCAGGAGCCGCCACGCGTCCCAGTCGTCCTCGGCGACGCCGTCCTCGAGGGAGACGATCGGGAACCGGGCGACGAGATCCTCGTAGAAGTCGATGATCGCCGCTCCGTCGGCCTCCCTGCCCTCGAAGCGGTAGACACCGCCGCCGAAGAACTCCGAGGAGGCCGGATCGAGCGCGATCGCGACCCGCTCCCGGTGGCCGGCTCGCTCCGCGGCCTGGAGGATCGCCTCGATCGCCTGCTCGCTCGAGGGAAGGTCGGGCGCGAAGCCGCCTTCGTCGCCGACCGCCGTGGCGAGACCGCGATCGTGCAGCACGGCCTTGAGCGCATGGTAGGTCTCGGCGCCGATCCGCAGCGCGTGCGCGAAGGAGTCGGCCCCGACGGGGACGAGCATGAACTCCTGGAGGTCGATCGAGTTCTGCGCGTGGACGCCGCCGTTGATCACGTTCAGCATCGGAACCGGCAGCGTGCTCGCCTCCGTGCCGCCGAGGAAGCGGAAAAGTGACACGCCGGCTTCGGCGGCCGCCGCCTTTGCGACGGCGAGCGAGACGCCGAGGATCGCGTTCGCACCGAGCCGGCCCTTGTTCGGCGTGCCATCCAGCTCGATCAACCGGCGGTCGAGCGCCTCCTGGTCGGCGGAGTCGATCCCCCGGATCGCCCGGGCGATGTCGCCGTGGACGTTCTCGACAGCGTGCGTGACGGCCTTGCCGCCGAACGCATCGCCGCCGTCGCGCAGCTCGACGGCCTCGTGGGCGCCGGTGGAGGCACCCGACGGTACCGCCGCCCGGCCGACGGCGCCCGACTCGAGCAGCACGTCGACCTCGACCGTCGGATTTCCGCGCGAATCGAGAATCTGCCGCGCCCGCACCTCTGCGATCTGTGTCATGGAACGCGCATTCTCCAGCTCACAGGGAGGAGCCGTCGAGGTCAGGAACTGCTGCCCACGCGCCACCGCCCGTCCGGCAGGTCATACGCCCGCCTCCTTGGCCTCGTCGTAGTAGCGATCCTTGGCATCGAGTGGCAGCTCGATCCACGTCTCGCCCCGTTCCGCCGCGAGCTGCTCGGCCCGCTCGACGCGGGCCATGAAGCGGTTGGACATCGCCCGCAGCGCGAGCTCCGGATCGACGTTGAGCCGCCGCGCCACGTTGACGGCCGCGAAGAGCACGTCACCGAGCTCCCCGAAGACGTGCACCCCGGGTTCCGTCTCGGGCGCCGGCTCGCCCGCCTCCGCGACCGCCTCCTTCAGCTCGCGCAGCTCGTCCTCGAGGTCGGCCAGCGCGCCGGCGACGTCCGCGTACTCGAACTCGACCGCGGCCGCGCGCCGTTGCACCTTGCGCGCGTAGAGCAGTGCGGGCAGCGAGTCGGGCACGTCGTGGAAGACGCCCTCGCGCCCCTCGTGGGCCCTCTTGCTGCGCTCCCAGTTTTCGCGCACGCGCCCGGGCGTGCGGGCCTCAACCGCGCCGAAGACATGCGGATGCCGACGCACGAGCTTTGCGTGGACGCCGCGCGCGACGACTTCGAGATCACCCTGCCCCCGCTCCGCAAGCAGGAGGGACAAGAAGTAGACCTGGAAGAGCAGGTCGCCCAGCTCGTCGACGAGCTTGGCAGGCTCGCCGCTGTAGGCAGCGTCGGCGACCTCGTAGGCCTCCTCGACTGTGTGTGGGACGATCGTCCGGGCGGTTTGCTCGCGATCCCACGGGCAATCGCGGCGGAGGCGCTTGGTCAGGAGCTGCAGGTCGACGAGCGCGCCAGCGAGGTCGGTCACGGCCCGAGACCGTACCTGAGGGGTTGCAGCACTAGCCGCCGGTTGTCGCCGTCGCCGCGGAGGCGGTCGTGCTGACGGTGGTGCACGGATCCGTGGCCGGCTTGTACCCGGCCTGGTAGGCGAGCTTGCCGTTGCAGAAGTTCTGCTTCGTATCGTTGACCCACTTGGTCATCATGTCGGTCTTCTTCGTCTGCGCTAGCTGCTGCTGGATCGACGCCTTGACCTGCGCGAACGGCGTCTGCTTCGCGGGCCGGATCGCCGAGAGCGGCTGGATGATGTGCCAGCCGTACTGGGTCTTGATCGGCGGCGAGAGCTCGTTGGTCTTGAGCGAGAACGCGGCCTTGTCGAATTGCGGAACGGTCTGACCCTTCGACACCGTCAGCTTCCCGCCCTGCGCGGCAGAGCCGGGATCCTTCGAGTATTTCTTCGCCAGAGCCCCGAAGTCCCCGCCCGCCTTGAGCTTCGCCTCAATCGTGTCCGCGAGTGGCTTCGAGTTGACGAGGATGTGGCGCACGTCGCGGCTCTCAGCCTGCCCGTACTGGGACTTGTGCGAGTTGTAGTAGGCCTGGGCATCCTGGTTCGAGACCTTCGCGTCGGCCGTCACCTTCTTGAAGATTCCCTCCGAGATGAGCTGCGCCTTGATGTCGGCCCGCACCTGCTGCTCGGTCAGACCCTGCGCCTTGAGCTGCGTCCGGTATTTGGCCTCGCTTCCGCCGAAGTACTGCTTCTTGACCTGCTTCAACCGCGCGTCGACCTGCTGGTTCGTGACCGAGACTCCGAGATCCTTCGCCTTCTGCTCGAACTCCGCCCGCTGGACGAGGTACTGGATCGCCTGGTCCTGGAGCGCCTTGAACTGCTGCGATCCCGCCTTCGGGAACGGCCGCTTCTGCTTGACGAAGCTCGTCTTCGCCTGGCCGAGCAGGGCGTTGAACTCCTGCTTCGAGATCGTCTGGTCGCCGACGACGGCCACGCCGTCACCCGGGACGCTCTTTGGCGCCGAGGAGCCGCCGCCGCAGCCTGCGGCGAGCGCAGCGAGCAGAAAGATCGGAAGGAGTCGTCTCACGTGGATGCAGACCTTAGGCCGCCTGTCGGGCCTCCAAGATAGCATCGACCAAACCGAGCGCTTGCCTGAATCCGTCTTCGCTCCGCAGGGCAACCTCCCTGCTCGAGACGGTGTAGACGGCGGTGTGGATTCGATCGCGCAGTTCGCGGAGCTCCTGCGAGCCCAGCACGAGCCGGCCCACCGTCGCCTTGCCGCCACGGAACACGAGGTAGTCGGCGCCGAGCCGCGCGAGCTTGATCTTCGCCTCCTGGATCGCGAACAGATTCTGCACGGGCTCGGGGACGGGGCCGAAGCGATCCTCGAGCATGGCCTCGAGTTCGCGGAGCTCGTCCTCCGTCTCGGCGAGCGCGAGCCGGCGGTGAACGTCGATCCGGAGCGCCTCGGAGCCGACGTACGCGGCGGGGACGTAGGCGTCGATGCGCGCGTCGACCCGAACCGGGCGCGCCGCGATCCGGCGCTGACCCTGCAGCTCAGCGACGGCCTCGTTCAGCAGCTCCACGTAGAGCTCGAAGCCGACTGCCGCGACGTGGCCCGACTGCTCACCGCCGAGCAGCTCGCCCGCGCCGCGGATCTCGAGGTCGCGCATCGCGATCGCGAAGCCGGCGCCGAGCTCGGTGTGGTCGGCCAACGTCGCAAGCCGGGCGCGTGCCTCTCCGGTCAGCTCGCGCGCGTCGGGGTAGAAGAGGTACGCGTGAGCGGTCACGTCGCTGCGGCCGACCCGTCCGCGGATTTGGTAGAGCTGACTCAGTCCGAGTGCGTCAGCCCGCTCGACGATCAACGTGTTCGCCTGCGGGATGTCGATCCCCGATTCGATGATCGTCGTCGAGACGAGGACGTCGGCGTCGCCGCGCAGGAAGGCGTGCATCTTCTCCTCGAGCTCCTTCTCACGCATCTGGCCGTGAGCGATCTGGAAGCGCAGGTCCGGGCAGAGCTGCTGGAGCTTCTCGCCCACCTGCTCGATCGTCTCGACGCGGTTGTGCAGGTAGAAGGATTGGCCACCGCGCTCCTTCTCGCGGTCGAGGGCGAGCTTGATCACGTCCTCGTCGTACTCGCCGACGGTCGTGCGGATCGGGCGGCGCCCCTCGGGCGGCGTCTCGATGATCGAGATGTCACGAAGACCCGAGAGCGACATGTGCAGCGTGCGCGGGATCGGGGTCGCGCTCAGGGTCAGGACGTCCACCTCGAGCCGGAGGCTCTTCAGCAGCTCCTTCTGCGCCACACCGAAGCGCTGCTCCTCGTCGAGGATGACGAGGCCGAGCTCCTTCGGAATCACGTCGCGGCTGAGGACGCGGTGCGTCCCGACCAGCACCTCGACCTTGCCCTCGGAGAAGTCGGCGAGGACGCGCTTGACCTCCGCCGGCCTCCTGAACCGGGAGACCATCTCGACCCGGATCGGGAAATCACGGTAGCGCTCCCGGAAGGTGTTCCAGTGCTGCTCGGCGAGGATCGTGGTCGGCGCGAGGAGCAGCACCTGCTTGCCGTTCACCGCGACTGCGAAGGCGGCACGGACCGCGACCTCGGTCTTGCCGAAGCCGACATCGCCGCAGACGAGCCTGTCCATCGGCTGCGGGCTCTCGAGATCCTCCTTCACCGCCTCGATCGCGCGTGCCTGGTCATCGGTCTCGCGGAAGGGGAACGAGGCCTCGAGCCGCTCGAGCCAGTCGCTGCTCAGGTCGTAGACAGTGCCGACGGCCGCCTGGCGCTGCGCGTAGAGGGCGATCAGCTCCCCCGCGAGCTCGTGCACCGATGCGCGAGCCCGGCTCTTCAGCAGCTGCCAGGCCTTGCCGCCGAGCTTCGAGAGGGTGGGCTCCTTCGCGTCCGCCCCGATGTACCGGCTGACCTTGCCGAGCTGCTCGTGCGGGACGTAGAGACGATCGTCGCCGCGGAAGGCGAGCAGAAGATAGTCGCGCGTCGTCCCGGCGACCTCTTTCGTCTCGAAGCCGAGCAGCTTTCCGACCCCGTGATCCTCATGGACGACGTAGTCGCCGGTTCGCAGGTCGGCGAAGGATTGGAACGCTCGGCCGCCGAGCCTGCGCTCACGCGGCGCGCGTCGCCGGAACACCTGGTGGTCCGGGAGCAGGACGAGGCCGAGGTCGCGCCAGACGAAACCGCGGCGGGCGGGCGTGACCGCGAAGAGGAGCTCTGCCTCCTCGGCCAGGCTCTCCGGAGCCTCGAGAACGCGGGCGTCGACCTTGCGCAGCAGATTCTCTGTGCGCAGCGCCTCGCCCCGGTGGGGAAAGCCGACGACGACGCGCTGGCCCGCCTTGACGAAGGCGGCAAGCTCGTTCTCCGCCTCGCTCAGCCCGCGGGCGGCGATGGCCGGGCGGAGCGCCTCGAAGGCGAACGGCTGTGACTGCGGGAATGGGTCGAGCTCGGTGGCGCCGTCGAGCGAGACGGGCGGCAGGCCCTCATCCTCCCAGTAGCGGCGCACCTCGTCCGGCTGCCAGACCAAGTCGGGAGGCCCGTCGAGGGGCGGCACGAGGTCGTCCGGGACGGGCCGCACGTCGCCCTCCTCCCCGTGCCACTCCTCGACGAGGTCGAGCCGCCGCTCCACGGCGGGGTACACGACGGCGCGCTCGACCGGACGGATGGCGCGCTGCGTGAACGGTGAGAAGGCGCGGATCGACTCGATCTCGTCGCCGAAGAACTCGGCCCGCAGCGGCTCGCGGCCGGTCGCGGGAAAGACGTCGATCAGG
>JBHEMK010000038.1:0-8862 GCA_046262635.1 Gaiellaceae bacterium | reverse complement strand
CCACGCTGTTCGACGAGGAAGGAAACCTGGTGCGCAGCGCGTTCGTCGCCTACGCGACGAGTTCACTTCAGGCGGGCTGGGCCGAGCAGAGCCCCAACGACTGGTGGCGCGCGCTCTGCGGGTCGACGCACAGCCTTCTCCGCGACTCGGGCGTTGCACCGGCCGAGATCGCCGGTATCGCCTTCAGCGGTCAGATGATGGGTGCGGTCGCGGTCGACCGTCACGCAGAGCCTGTGCGGAACGCGATCATCTGGGCCGACCAGCGTGCTGTGAGCCAGGTCGCGCAGGCCGCGCAACGCGTCGACCCCCGCCACGTCTACGCTGTGACAGGGCATCGGCTCAGCCCGTCGTACTCGGCTGCGAAGATCGGCTGGCTCAAGGATCTGGAGCCGCAGACCTACGCATCGGCGCACCGCTTCCTGCAGGCAAAGGACTTCCTGGTGGCCAAGCTGACTGGGTCGTTCGTGACCGACCGGTCCGATGCGTCCGGCACGAACCTCTACGACCTGAAGGGCGGGGAGTGGTCGGGCGAACTCATCGAGGCGTTCGGCATCGACTCGGACAAGCTGCCCGAGATCCGAGAGTCCACGGACGTCGTCGGAGAAGTGAAGGCGAGCTGCACATCGGATACAGGGCTCCCGGCGGGGACGCCGGTCGTCATCGGGGGCGGCGACGGCTCGTGTGCGGGAGTCGGGGCCGGTGTGATCCGCGAGGGCATCGCGTACAACTACATCGGCTCGTCTTCGTGGATCGCGATCGCGACCCCCGAACCCATCCTGGATCCCGGGCAGCGCACGTTCAGCTGGGCGCATCTCGTGCCGGGCATGTTCAGCCCCTGCGGCACCATGCAGGCGGCCGGAGGTTCCTACCAGTTCGCGCGCGACCTGCTTGCCCAGGACGAGAAGGTCGTCGCAGAACGTCTCGGGATCTCGCCCTACGAGCTGATGAACCAGGGTGTGCTCCGCTCTCCACCCGGGGCTCGAGGTCTGCTGTTTCTGCCCTACCTGATGGGCGAACGGAGCCCGCGCTGGAATCCGGACGCGCGCGGCGCCTTCGTCGGCTTGACCAACCGCCACGGGCAAGCCGATCTGCTGCGCGCCGTCCTCGAAGGTGTGACGCTGAACCTGCGCGTCATCCTGGAGGCATTCGTGCGGCAGGGAGCTGCAATCGACAGCCTGCGGGTGATCGGCGGCGGTGCGCGCAGCGCCGTCTGGAACCAGATCATGGCGGACAGCTTCGGCATCCCCGTTCAGCGGCTCGCTCTGCTCGAGGAAGCGACCGCGATGGGGGCAGGCGTCGCCGGCGGGGTCGGCGTGGGTATCTGGAAGAGCTTCGAGAAGGTGGACGAGATGGTGGAGATCGCGAACGAGTCTCACCCCCGCGGCGAGCTCAGGGCGACCTACGACGAGCTTTACGGGATCTTCGAGGAGACCTACGCGACCCTGGAGGGGGCGTCGATCTTCAGTAGGCTCGCGGCCCTCGATACCGGCGACGCGCTCAGAGACCGTGCCGCCGGGCGAGCCGGCGGATGAAGTCGGCGCCCTCCCTGACCAGCACGTCCCCGCTCGGTGCGAGATCGCGCCAGACGCAGGTCCCGGCGACCATGTCGCCGGACACGTCGACGAAGCTCTCCAGCCCTGCGTATCCGTCGTAGCCGAGCTCGCCAAGGGCCGCAAACAGCTCTTCCCAGTCGACCAGGCCGGTGCCCGGTATGCCACGATCGTTCTCGCACAGGTGGAAATGGCAGAGACGGTCGCCGGCGAGCGCGACGGCGTGTGCCCAGCTCTGTTCCTCGATGTTCATGTGGTACGCGTCGAGATGGATCTTGACGTTGGGCTCGCCGATCATGTCCGCGAGCCGGAGCGCCTGCTCGCACGTGTTGAGGAGCGGGCTCTCGTAGCGGTTGACCGGTTCGAGTCCCACCGCGACGCCGGCTCTGGCCGCGTGCTGCGCCACCTGCCTGAGGATCTCCGCGGACCACTCCCATTCCTGTTGCCCCGGTCGTTCCGGCGGGCGCTTTCCGTGCATCGCATAGATCACGCCCGAGAACTGCGACGCGCCGAGCTCGGCGGTGACGTCAACGCAGCGGCGCAGGGAGGCCAGGCCCGCCGCGCGCACCGCGGGATCGGGAGAGGTGATGTCGGTCGCCTCGCCGAGAACGGTGCTCGTAACGACGTCGATGCCCGCGCCTGCTACGCGGGCCCGAATTGGGGCTGGACGTACATCCTCGATGCCCATCAGGGGGATCTCGATGAAGTCCAGCCCGAGCTCTGCCACGCGGTCGACGAGTGGGAGGGACTCGTCGCTCCAGTGAGAGGTCCAGGCCATCGCGTGGATCCCCAGCTTCATCATGCGAGCAGCTCCGCCGGAAGCTCGGATGCGCTGGGAAAGCTCGTCTGTGTTCCTCGTGCCTGGACGCTGACGGCTGCGATCCGGTTTGCCCGCTCGGCCGCCGTCGTCAGCGGCTCTCCCCGCGCCAGGAAGTACGCGAGGCTCCCGACGAATGCGTCGCCGGCGCCGGTCGTGTCCTGCGGCTCGACAACCTCGACCGGCAGGTGGATCCGTTCACTGGCGGAGACGACGACGCAGCCTCGCGCGCCGAGTGTGAGGACGACCGCCCGGGCGCCTCGGCAGAGCAGCTCATGAGCCGCCTCCAGCTCCTCACCGGGTCCGATCGGCCGACCGAGCAGAAGCTCTGTTTCCGGCTCGCTCGAGCAGAGCACGCCGGCCAGTTCGAAGAGGTCCGCCGGAAGGTCGTCGACAGCGGGCGCCGGGTTGAGGATGGTGCGCGTCGACTCTTCGCGGGCGACCTCGAGCGCTGCCTGTGTGATCTCGAGCTCGATCTGGAGCTGGCAGACGAGCACGCCGGCTGTGGCGATCGCCGGACGCGCACGCTCGATGTCGTCGGTCGTCATCACCGCGTTGGCCCCCGTGACGATGATGATCGCGTTGTCGCCGTTCGCGTCGACCGCGATCGGCGCGACGCCGGAGGAGACCCCGTCGGCGATCGAGACGTGCGTCGTATCGATGCCCAGGGAGTCGAAGTTCGCGAGCATGTTCTCGCCGAACAGATCCCGTCCCAGCTTCGTCACCATGCTCACCCGTGCCCCGAGCTTCGCCGCCAACACTGCCTGGTTGGCTCCCTTGCCGCCGAAGCCCATCTGGAAATCGCTGCCGTGCAGCGTCTGGCCGAGCCGGGGCAACCGCGGAACGTAGCTGATCAGGTCGATGAGCCCTGCGCCGACGACACAGATCGCGGGCGTCGTCCCGCCGCTGCTGCCGTGTGCCATTTCCTGCCTACCGGAGAACGTGTTCGCGGGTGTAGATGTGGCTCAACACGCTTGTGAAGAGGCCTGCGTCGGCGACGGCAGCGGCCGCCTCCTCCGATGCGTAATCGGCGTGCATGTCCTCGAGCGAGTCCCACCAGAGCTCGGCCGTCCCGTCGAAGGGCAGCTCGCCCTCGATCTCCTGGTACTCGCCGAGGGCGATGTTGACGCGGTAGCCCTTCAGGTTCGGAAAACGCAGGGTGAACGGCGCGTGCTCGTCGACCCAGCGGTGCGCGAACTCCTCTCGGCTCATACCCTCTCGCCGCTTGAGCAGGGCGATGAGCTTCACTGGCTGTGACATCGTCTCCTCCGTGAGCCGTGGTTGGACGTGCGGATGATCGCGCGTGTCGGAGTCTCGCGCAACCCGGCTCACCGCGTATCTGTCGGCACGTGGAGCTCACCCGTCCGCATGGCCGCCAGCCCGGACTTCATACGACGCAACCGCTCGATGTAGGCCGGATGCTGTCGGAGCGTGACGCCGGTGGCGAGGATGTCGACCACGACGAGCTGAGCGAGCCGAGAGATCGTCGGTGTGTAGAGGTCGGTGTTCTTGAGCGTCTCGACCACGAGCGGCACGTCCACCGCTTCGAGGAGAAAACGACGCTCGCCGGAGATCCCGATCGTCTTGGCGCCGTTGTCCCGCGCGAGGGCGACGGCATCGAGGAGTGTGCGTGTGCGGCCGGTGTTCTAGATCGCGACGACTACCGTCGCCGGCCCGGCCAACGAGACGGCGATGAACTGCTGGTGGGCGTCGGCCGGCGCGCGGCAGGGAACACGGAAGAGCGGAAACTTCTGCTCGGCGTCCTGAGCGACGATGCCGGACGCGCCGAAGCCGAGAAAGAGGATCTCCTCCGCCGCGGCGAGCAGGTCGACGGCGCGTTCGAGGCCTGCCACGTCGAGAGCGCGCCGCGCGTGATCGAGGCTCGTGAGCGCGTAGTCGAAGACCTTCTCGGCGACGTTCTCGACCCGGTCGCCGGCCTCGATCCTCGACTGCGTCGCCGGGATGCCGAGAGCGAGGCTCTGGGCGAGCTGCAGTCGGAAGGCGGCAAAGCCGCGAAACCCGATCGTCGAACAGAAGCGAACGACCGTCGGCTCGCTGACCGACGCGCTGCGGGCGACCACCGCGAGCGACGACCTGATACAGGCGTCCGGGTCACGAAGGATCGTCTCAGCGACCTTGCGCTCCGACGGGCGTAGCCGGGGCATCGCGGACGCGATCGTGTCGAGCACGTTGCTGGATGCCGTCAAGAAGGGGCCGTGCGCCCGGAAGCAATTGCCTCGAGCAGGTTCTCGATCGCGGCCGCCGTGGCGCGCGGGACGCTCTCCTCGGTGTAGCCGCCGATGTGCGGCGTCGCGATCACACGATCGTGACGAAGGAGGGGTGCGACCTCGGCCGATTCCCTGTCCACCGCATCCGTGGCGTAGGTGGACAGCGACCCGGCGTCGAGCGCTGCGAGGATCGCCGCCGGTTCGACGAGCCCCGCGCGTGCGGTGTTGACGAGCGCGGCGCGGGGCCGTAGACCTGCGAGCTCGGCCTCGGCGAGGAGTGGGCGGCCGGACGAGAGCGGCGGGCTATGGAGGCTCACGACGTCCGACTCGGCGAGCAGCTCGTCGAGGGTGGCGAAACGAAAGTCGCCTCCGGGCTTGAAGGTCTCGTCCGGGAAGACGTCGTATGCCAGCACGCGCATTCCGAGGGCGAGCCCGAACTGCGCCACGAGCTTCCCGATCGCCCCGCAGCCGACGAGGCCGAGAGTGTGGCCTCCCGCCTCCCGTCCAAGGAGGCGGTCGAAGCTGCCGGACTTGACGAGCGCAACTTCATGCGGGACGTGACGCAATGACGCAAGGATCAGCGCGAGCGTCAGCTCGGCGACCGCACGTGAGTTGGCGCCGGTCGCTCGACGCACGGAGATGCCGAGCCGCTCCGCAGCGACTAGGTCGACGTTGTCGGTGCCCACCCCGTTGCGGCTGATCGCCACGAGCTCGGTAGCGGCGGCGAGCACGCGCTCGCTGATCGGCTCGACTCCGGCCAGATAACCGACGCACCCAGGCAGGACTGCGATCAGTTCGTCCTCATTGGGGAACCGGCCCGGCGATGCGAAGACCAACTCGAAGCCCGCCCGTGCGAGCGGCTCGAGACCCGGCCCTCGGTCGCGGGTCAATGATCGTGGCGTGACCAGGATCCTGGTCACGCGCGCACGCCGGCGGCGAGCCCGGCGAACGCGTCGAACGCCTCTCCGGCCGTCGGGACATCGAGGTGGAAGACCTCAGCGATCGTCTGCAGCCATCCGTGCACGAAGTAGAGCCAGCCGTCGTCGACGCGGAGGGCGCGGGTAGCCCCCTGGGCGCGCGCCTGGGCGAGGAACGTGAGGTCGCCGCGGTAGTTGAGCTCCCAGGCGAAACCGTGCTCGGGAAAGACGGCCGCGTCGGAGATGGGCGAGCCCGGGCGGTCCTTGCCCATCCCGGTGGCATTCACGACGAGCGATCCGTCGGGCAGCGATTCGAGGACGGCATCGCTGTCGGTCGTGCCCTCCACCTTGACCAGCTCGATCGCGACTCCCGTGGCGGCGGCCCGGTGGAAGCGCCCGATCTTGTCGAGCCGCTTGACGTCGCTGTCCGAGATGACGATCCGTCCAGGCGCGTTTCCCGGCTCGCCCGCCAGATACGACGAGATCGCGGTCGCCGCTCCGCCCGCCCCGATCAAGAACGCCTCCGCCCCGCTCGACCGCCAGTGCCCGTCCGGGAGGATCGCGTCGAGCGCCAGCCCTGCGGTGAGTGGATCCTTGGCAGATGCGGTCAGCCCGCGAGCACGCTTGGACAGGCAGCTCGCCTCGGCGAGCGCCCGCGCGTCCGGTTCGAGTTCGGCGAACAGGTCGCGACAGGCCTCGAAAAGATCGATCTTGTGCGTCGTGACGAGCGCGCCGCGCGAGAGCGGGTCGTCGGCCAGGAACGAGACGAACTGCCGGTAGGCGTCTCCGGGCACGCCGATTGGGAAGTCGACACCGACGAGATCGGCGTCGTCGATGCCGAGCTTTTTCGCCCAGACCGGGAAGACCTTGCGGATCGACGAGCCGCCGGTGCTAACCCCCACGAAGTACATCGTCGGCTGCACGGCCGGGGAGTACTCGCTCATGCCGCCGACTCGTGGCTCGCGCGGACCCGCGCCACGCGCTCCGATGCAACGCGGGCCCGTTGGGTCACTTCGGCAAAATCGCGCTGCGCGACCGCGTTTCGAGGGGCGATCCAGGTGCGCCCGACGCAGGCGACCGAGGGCTCTGCGAGATAGTCGCCGAGGTTCGCAAGACAGATCCCGCCCGTCGGCATGAAGCGGACACCGTTCGGTGCGAACGGGCCGGCCAGCGAGCGGAGCAGGCTCAGTCCGCCGATTGCCTCAGCCGGGAAGAGCTTCATGAGCAACCGCCCGGCCCCCAGACAGCGCTGGATGTCCGTCGCGCTCGCCACCCCGGGGATGTACGGGAGTCCGACGCGGACTGCTGCGTCGTTCACCTCGTCCCCGAAGCCGGGCGAGACGCCGAACCGAGCGCCGGCTTCAACGGCCTCTTCAACGGCGCCGGCCCGGACGAGGGTTCCGGCGCCGACGAGGAACCCTGGCCGGGCCTCTGCGATTGCCCGGATCGCGCTCGCGGCCGCGTCGGTTCGAAAGGTGATCTCGGCGGCCGCGATGCCGCCCGCCGTGAGGCGTCGGCGAGCTCGACCGCAGCGTCGGCGTCGTCGATCTCGACCACAGGGACGACGCCGAAACCGCCCAGCTGCTCGAGCGCCGCGACGTTTGCGGGCGCGTCAGGCACGCCGCGGGCGGTAGCGTGGGTTGTCTTCGAGCGTCCAGCCGCCATCGTCCGTGCGAACCACCAGGCTGCGCATCCCACCCGCTGCCTCGACGATGCCGTAGCCGTGACCGGCGTCCGCCGGGTAGCAGAACAGCGTGACCAGCGGCTCGTCACCGGTGTTGACGCTCCGGTGGATCCGCGCGGGTGGAACGTAGGCGACGACACCCGGTGCGAGCTCGATCGTCTCCACCTCGCCCTCAATGCTCTCGAGCAGCAGCACGCCCTTACCGCGCAGGCAGTAATAGGTCTCGACGCGATCGACCACCGTGTGGATATGCCCGCGCGTCATGTGGTATTCCGAGCCCACCGCGCCGGGCTCGAGAATGCTCGTCCCGAAAATGAGATCGCCGGCGTCCTCGCTGCGCTCGACTTCGTACACCTCGTACACGATCGCATCGGGCGTCGCCGCGAGCGTCTCGGCGAACGCCCCTTGATCGATGAATACGCCCTCGAGGTCGCGGAGAGCCTTGCGGTAGTGGGCCGTGGCCCCCGCGAGGGCTCCCGTCGTGGGATCGACGGACGGAGCGGCGGAAGGGAAAGCAGACGTCCCCAAGATAGTAACACTACATATCAGGCAGTTGTTAGTCGCCAAGTGCCAGATAACTGCGCGTCGAACAGCCTAGGGAAGCTGGATTCGTGTAGCCTCACTACCGGATGCCCCAGAGTTTCACCGAGGAGCGGCGGGTCGTCCGGACGGTACGTGGCGATATCCGGCCGGACGAGCTCGGCGCCTGCGACGCGCATCAGCACCTGTTTCTGACGACGCCGCTGCAGCCGGGCGAAGACTTCCTCGATGTCGCGCCCGCCATCGAGGAAGCCCAAACGCTCGCCGCCGCCGGCGCCCGCGCCCTCATCGACTGGACGCCGATCGGGCTGGGCCGCGATCTCGACGGTCTCGCCACCGTCTCGAAGGCCTCGGGCCTCCATATCGTCGGAGCGACGGGCCTGCACCGCGACGCGCACTACCTCAACGACGATCCACTTCGGAACGAGCGACTGGAGGTGCTCGTCGAGCGGTTCGTCGCCGACGCAGGCCGGTGCGGCATCATCAAGGTGGGCGCGAGCTATCACCATCTGACGCCTTTCGAGCAGAAGGTGTTCGAGGCCGCGGCCTCAGCTCACGCACGCACCGGTCTTCCGGTCTGCGTCCACACGGAGCACGGTACGATGGGGCTGGATCTCGTCGTCCGCCTCCGGGAACTCGGTGTGCCGCCGCAGTCGGTCGTCCTCGCCCACCTCGATCGAAACCCCGACGCGGGAGAGCATGGCGAAACCGGCGCGACAGGAGCGTGGCTGCAACTCGACGGGCCTGGACGTGCCAAGTACTGGCCGAACTCCACCATTCTCCAGCTGA
The DNA here is from genome assembly GCA_046262635.1 of Gaiellaceae bacterium. Lineage (GTDB taxonomy): Bacteria > Actinomycetota > Thermoleophilia > Gaiellales > Gaiellaceae > JBHEMK01. Next base: position 337 of record JBHEMK010000038.1, on the reverse strand, counting down.
TCGCCGGCCTGGCCGAGCGCGGCCTTGCTGAACAGCTGCTTGTCGGCGGAGACACCGGTCGCCGAATGACGATGCGGGCCTACGGTGGTGGGCCCGGGCTCGATTATGTGTTCGCGCGATTCAAGCCGCGGCTCGAGGCCGAGCTCGGCAGCGAGTTGGCGGAGAGGATCTTCGTGACCAACCCCCGCAGCGCGTTTTCCTTCCAGCCGCGAACGCCGGCTGCAGCCACTGGCTGATCAGTGCCCCCGCTCGACGAGCACCGGCCCGACGTGAGCGCCTAGGGTTCAGATACTCGTGGGCAGGTCGGATGCGTTCGGCGGTGGTCGAGAACAGGTCC
>JBHEMK010000037.1:0-32846 GCA_046262635.1 Gaiellaceae bacterium | reverse complement strand
CGCGTGGAGTCGACGTGGTGAAAACTGCAGATTGATCGGTCGATTCGCTAGAGCCCTTTGGGTCGCGCGGCGCCGAAGAAGCGCCCGTGCTCGGCTCTGACGAAGCCCATGCGCTCGTACATTGCCTCGAGGGTCGGTTGGGCCGCGTTCCGGGCCTTCTCGGCTCCCGTCGCGAGGAGCCGCTGCAGGTCACGGTCGTCCGAGCGGAGCTCTTCGTAGCGCTCGCGGATTGGCCCGAGCAGCTCGACGACCGCCTCCGCGACGTCCTCCTTGAACGGGCCGTAGCCGCGGCCGCCGTAGCGCGACTCGATCTCCGGGATCGCGACGCCGGTCGCGACCGAGAGGATCTCGATCAGGTTGGAGACGCCCGGCTTCTCACCGCGGTCATGCCGGACCTCGCGGCCGGAGTCGGTCACCGCCGACTTGAACTTCTGGCGGATGACGTCCGGCGGGTCGGCGATCAGCACCGTGCCCTGCGGCGCGCCGCCGGTCGTGGACATCTTCCGCTGCGGCTCCTGCAGGTCCATGATCCGCGCGCCCTCGGTCGGGTACTGCCCCTCCGGGATGCGGAAGGTCTGGCCGAAGCGCGTATTGAACCGCTCGGCGATGTCGCGCGCGAGCTCGAGGTGCTGCCGCTGGTCGTCGCCGATCGGGACGAGGGTGGTCTGGTAGAGCAGGATGTCGCCCGCCATCAGCACCGGGTAGGTGAAGAGGCCCGCGGAGACGAAGTCCCGGCGGGCCGACTTGTCCTTGAACTGGACCATCCGGCCGAGCTGGCCGTAGCTCGTTACCGACGAGAGCAGCCAGGCCGCCTCGGCGTGGGCCGAGACGTGGCTTTGGCAGAAGACCGTCGAGCGCTGAGGGTCGAGGCCGGTCGCAAAGAGCATCGCGGCGAGGTCGAGCGACGCCCCGCGGAGGTCTTCCGGGTCGTAGTCGACCGTGATCGAGTGCAGGTCCACGATGCAGAAGAAGGCATCGCCCTGCTCCTGCGTCGCGGCGTACTGGCGGAACCCGCCGCTGTAGTTGCCGAGGTGCTTGGCGCCGGTGGGCTGGATGCCTGAGAAGATCTTCATTTGCCGCCGAAAATGTACGTCATTCTGGGCGGGCCGCCGCATCTACACTGGGCTCAGTCGTGGCCGTGACCGGTTCCCCCGAGCTCCTGATCGTGATGAGCGCGCACGCCTCCCAGGAGGAGGTGGGCCACGTCGTCGAGCGGCTCGCAGAGGCGGGCTGCGACGCCCACGTCACCCCGGGCCGGGAGGCGACTGTGATCGGCGCGATCGGCGAGCGGGAGCTGCTCGCCGCACTGCCGCTCGAGGGCTACCCCGGCGTGGAGCAGGTGCTGCCGATTCTCAAGCCGTACAAGCTCGTCGGCCGGGAGCTCTCGCCCGACGCGACCGTCATCACCTCGCGTGGTCGCCGGATCGGCGACGGCTACTTCGGCTTCATCGCCGGCCCCTGCACGGTCGAGTACCGGGAGCAGACGCTCGAGACGGCGCGGGCCGTCAACGCCGCGGGCGTGACGATGCTCCGTGGCGGCGCGTTCAAGCCGCGCACGTCCCCATACACATTCCAGGGGCTCGGCCAGGAGGCGCTCGAGATCCTCGCGGAGGCCCGCGAGCTGACCGGCCTGCCGCTCGTGACCGAGTTGATGGACCCCCGCCACGTCGAGGCTGTGGTCGAGTCGACCGACGTGATCCAGATCGGCGCGCGGAACATGTCGAACTTCTCGCTCTTGGCCGAGGTCGGGCGCGCGGACAAGCCAGTGCTGCTGAAGCGCGGCCTCTCGGCGACGATCGAGGAGCTGCTGATGGCGGCGGAGTATGTCGTCAAGGAGGGCAACTCCGAGGTGATCCTCTGCGAGCGCGGGATCAAGACGTTCGAGACCGCGATGCGCTTCACGCTCGACATCGGTGCGATCCCCGTCCTCAAGCGCGAGACGCACCTCCCCGTGATCGTCGATCCCTCGCACGCGGCGGGGCAGCGCGACCTCGTCCTGCCGCTCGCCCGGGCCGCCGTCGCTGCGGGCGCGGACGGGATCATCGTCGAGGTGCATCCGCGGCCCGAGGAGGCGCTTTGCGACGGCCCTCAGCAGATTCCGGCGGCCGAGTTCGAGGACTTCGCAGCGGAGATCCGCGCGCTCGTGAGCCTGATGGGCCGGACGATCGGCTAGGTGTCGACCTGCTCGTCGAAGCTCGGCGTGCCGCCCTGCGACCACGTCTGCGCGACGCGGCCACTCTCGACCCGGTGGATCGCCACCTCGTGGCGGCGCAGGACCTTACCCGTGGTGCGGTGCGTCGTGACGGTCGTCGTCCGCACCGCGACGAGGTCGCCCTCGGCGACGATCTGGTCGAGCGTGGTCGAGGTGCCCTCGAACGCGTTGCGATAGCGGTCGATCGCCGCGAGAGCGACGCTGACCGTCGCAATCTCTCCCTCGCCGTCGCGCTCGCACCAGTCCGGGGTGACGGCGGCCGCAAACGCCTCCTCGTCACCGGCGTCGAAGGCGGCCCACACCCGGCGTACAGCCTCCTTGCTCCTCTCGCTCACGGTCCAGCAGTCTGCCGCGCGCTCGGGCGTCGCGCATGAAGCTCGCACTCGTCGGCACCGGACTGATCGGCTCGTCGGTCGGCCTCGCGGCAAAGGAGGCACTCGGTGCGACGGTGACCGGGTGGGATCCCGACGCCCGAGCGCTGGCCGGCGCGGCCGACCGGGGCGCCATCGACCGATCGGCGGCCAGTCTCGCCGCTGCGGTTGCCGACGCCGAACTCGCGGTCGTGGCCGCTCCGGTCGCCCAGCTCGCGGCGCAGGTCGGGGAGGTCCTGCGGTCCTCCCTCGCCGACTGCACGGTCACCGACGTCGGTTCGACGAAGCAAGCGGTCGTCGAGGCCGTGGGCGCGTCCTCCCGGTTCGTCGGTGGGCATCCTGTTGCCGGCTCGGAGGCGAACGGGCCGGCGCACGCCCGCCCGGAGCTCTTCGAGGGCGCGACGTGGTTCCTGACCCCGTCGGCGGCGACCGATCCCGAACGCTACCGCGCGCTGCACGGCTTCGTTTCGGCGCTCGGCGCGATTCCGGTCGCGGTCGACCCGCGCGCCCACGACCGGCTGCTCGCGCTGACGAGCCACCTCCCGCACGCGCTGGCGAACCTGCTTCTGAACCAGGTTGGCGCGAACCGGGTCGAGGGCCACGAGCCGCTTGCCGCCGCCGGGGGTTCGCTGCGGGACATGACCCGGATCGCCGGCGCCAATCCCCGCATCTGGGTCGACATCTTCTTGGACAACGCCGACTCGATCCGGGCCGCACTCGCCGAGCATCGCCGCCTGGTCGAGCAGCTCGAGGCCGCGCTCGGAACCGGCGACGCCGGCTTCCTCGCCCGCTGGATCGGCGAGGCCGGCTCGCACCGCCGACGCCTGCTCACGGGCGCCTATCCGGACGCTGGCGCGCTGCAGCGACTGCTCGTGCGCATCACCGACAGACCTGGCGTGCTTGCCGGAATCACCCAGGCGCTGGGCGCCGAGCGGATCAACATCGAGGACTTCGAGCTCCGCCACGAGTCCCCGGAGCGCGGCGGCGTCCTGACCTTGCTGATCACCGGGGAGGGCGAGGCGCAGCGGGCGGCCGACCTGCTCGAGGGCCAGGGCTACTCCGTCGACGTGTCGCCGGCGCTCTGAACCCGTGAGGATCGAGCCCGCTGCCGCGCTGAAGGGCCACATCGTCGTGCCCGGCGACAAGTCGATCTCGCACCGGGCCGTGCTGATCGGCGCGATCGCCGAGGGCGAGACCCGGGTGCGCGGCTTCGGCCGCTCCGGCGACACGGAGTCGAGCGTCGCAGCGATGCGCGCGCTCGGGGTCGAGATCGAGGACGTCGCCGACGACGAGCTGCTCGTCGAAGGGGTCGGACTGCGCGGGCTGGAGGCTGGCACGGTCGACTGCGGCAACGCCGGCACGTTGATCCGGCTCCTCGCCGGCATCCTCGCCGGCCAGGACGGCCGCTTCGAACTGACCGGCGACGAGTCGCTCTCGACCCGCCCGATGGAGCGGATCGCCGAGCCGCTCCGGCGGATGGGCGCGCAGGTGCAGACGACGGACGGCCACGCGCCGATCGTCGTCGAGGGCAATGGCGCGCTCGAGGCGATCGACTACAGCCTGCCGGTCGCGAGCGCCCAGGTGAAGTCGGCCCTGCTGCTCGCGGGCCTGAACGCCGACGGCGCGACGACGATCGTGGAGCCCGGGCCAACCCGCGATCACACCGAGCTGATGCTCGAGGCAGCGGGAGCTCACGTCAGGCGCCGCACGAGCTCGGTCACGATCGAGTCGGCCGGCGCCCTCCGCCTCGGCGAGGTGCTCGTTCCGGGCGATTTCTCCTCCGCCGCGCCGCTGCTCGTCGCTGCTGCGCTGCTGCCCGGCTCGGAGTTGACGATCCACGACGTCGGACTCAATCCGCGCCGCACTGGGCTGCTCGGCGCCCTCGAGCGGATGGGTGCGCGCGTCAGCATCTTCAACCGCCGCAGCGCGGGCGGCGAGCGCGTCGCCGACCTTGAGATCCGCTCGGCGCCCCTCGTCGCGACGACGGTCGAGCCCGAAGAGGTGCCGGGGATGATCGACGAGTTGCCGCTGCTGGCGCTCGCGGCTGCGCGCGCGCGCGGCACGACCGTCGTCCACGGCGCCGATGAACTCCGGCTCAAGGAGTCCGACCGCGTCGAGGCGGTCGCGGAGGCGCTGCGCGCCCTCGGCGCCCGCGTGCGCGCCCGCGAGGACGGCTGGGAGATCAAGGGCGTTCCGGCCCGCCTGCGCGGGGGTCGGATGGAGTCGGTGGGCGACCACCGGATCGCGATGCTCGGCGCGATCGCCGGGCTCACCTCGCGCGAGGCCGTCGAGATCGGGGGCGCCGAGGCGGTGGCGATAAGCTTCCCCGGATTCTTCGACCTCCTCGACTCCGTGACCAGACGATGATCGTCGCGATCGACGGCCCCGCGGGGGCCGGGAAGAGCACTGTCGCGCGCCGCCTCGCGGAGCGGCTCGGCTTCCGCTACCTCGACACGGGAGCGATGTATCGCGCACTGACGTGGCTCGCGATGCAGCGAGGCGTGCCGCTCGGGGACGGCGGACCGCTCGCCCGGTTGGCCGGCGCCGAGCCGGTCACCTTCGATTCGTCCGGCCGAGTCTGGATCGGCGGCAAGGACGTCACCTCGTCGATCCGCGAGACGCGGATCGACCGGATGGTGCCCGTCGTCGCCCGCCACCCTGAGGTGCGCGAGGTGATGCGTCATCGCCAGCGCGAGCTGGGAGAGACCGGCGACGTCGTGATCGAGGGCCGCGACATCGGAACGGTCGTCGCACCGGGTGCGGAGGTGAAGGTGTATCTCATCGCCGACCGTGCCGAGCGGGCGCGACGACGCAGCGCCGAGCGACCCGGGATCGGCGCCGACGCTCTCGCGACCGACATCCGGCTCCGGGACGAGAGCGACGCGGCGAGGATGCAGCCGGCGGGGGATGCGCAGCAGATCGATACGACGCAGCTCGAGGTGGACGAGGTCGTCGAGAGGATCGCCGCACTCGTCGCGGCCCGCAGCGCCGCGTGACCCGCGTCGACGCCGTCTGGGCACTCGGCCGCGTCACGCTCGGTACGGCCGTGCGCATCTTCGCCCCGCTGCGCGTCTACGGGCGGGAGCGGGTGCCACCGGTCGGCGGTGTCGTTCTGGCGCTCAACCATTTCTCGTGGCTCGACCCGGCCGCCTTTGGCATTGCGTCGCCGCGGACGATCTACTACATGGCCAAGTTCGAGGCACACCAGACGGCGGGCGTCGGCCAGCTGATCCGCGCCTTCGGGACGTTCTCGGTGCGGCGCGGCGAGTCCGACCGCGATGCCGTCCGGCAGATGCGCCAGATCGTGCGTGACCGCAAAGTGCTCGGCCTCTTCGTTGAGGGGACGCGCCAGCAGAGCGGTAGACCTGGGGCGGTGCAGGCAGGAGCGGCGATGGTCGCGCTGCAAGAGGGCGTGCCGGTCGTCCCGGGCGTGATCCACGGCACGCAGACGTGGAAGCCCGGCAATTTCGAGCCGGTCTCGATTGCATTCGGCGAGCCGATGGGCTTCGACGGCCTGCCGCGCAACGGGCGCGGTTACCGCGAGGCCTCCGGAGAGATCGAGGTGGAGCTGCACCGACTCTGGGCATGGCTCCGCGCGTTGCACGAGCTCGGCCGTCCGGGCGTGGCAACGCCGCCGGCACGGGTGTGATGCGAGCCATCGTTGCGTGACTGAGACGTTCGCTGGCGCCAGCGAGCCCTGACGAGCCGGCACTCGTCGCGGCTCCGGGCGCGCCGAAGGCGCCCCGGAGGGCCGTCGCGCTTGGGTCGGCTCGCATCGGTCTCGCCGCGCGCGAGCCCCGGCGACCTCGCCGCGTCTTTCTGCAATCCTCGGCTGGCCATGGGCGCCGAGGAGCAGACGCAGGGCCGTGCTGAGCAGCAGGAGCTGCTGGGGATCGTCGCCATTGTTGGCTTCCCGAACGTCGGCAAGTCGACGCTCGTCAACCGGCTGACCGCCACGCGCGCCGCCGTCGTCCACGAGAGCCCCGGCGTGACCCGCGATCGCAAGGAGCTCGTGTGCGAGTGGGGGCGCAGCCGCTTTCTCCTGATCGACACGGGCGGCGTCGACGTGGCCGACCAGACACCGATCACCCGCTCGATCGTCGACCAGGCCCAGGAGGCCGTCGCCGAGGCCGACCTCGTCCTCTTCGTGGTCGACGCGCGTGTCGGGGTGACTCCCGGCGACGAGGAGATCGCGGAGATCCTCCGCCGCTCGGCGAGGCAGGTGCTTCTGCTCGCGAACAAGATCGACGACCCCGCGCAGGAGGGGCTCGCGCTCGAGTTCCACCGGCTCGGCCTGGGCGAGCCGATCCCGGTCTCCGGGATGCACGGGCACGGCACCGGTGACCTGCTCGACGACATCGTCGCGCTGCTCCCGGGCCACGGGCGCGTCGAAACCGACGTGGACGCGATCCGGGTGGCGATCCTCGGCCGGCCGAACGTCGGCAAGTCGAGCCTCGTCAACGCCCTGCTCGGCCGCGAGCGGGTGATCGTCTCGGAGGTGCCAGGCACGACACGTGACGCGATCGACACCGTGCTCGAGCATGGTGGTCGGACGTTCGTCCTCGTCGACACCGCCGGCCTCCGCCGCAAGCGCAAGCATCGACAGGGGATCGAGTACTATTCGGAGCTGCGTGCACTCGAGGCAGCCGAGCGGGCTGACGTCGCACTCGTCCTCGTCGACGCCTCCGAGGGCGTCGTCGAGCAGGACTTGGCCGTGGCCGACGTCGCTCGCAAGGCCCAATGCTCGACGCTCGTCGTCCTCTCCAAGTGGGACGCGTCGGCCGTCAAGATCGAGGACGTGCGCGGGCACCTCTCGCGCCGCCTCCGTCAACGACCACCGTACGTCGCGGTGTCGGCGAGAAGCGGCCGGGGGCTCGAACGCCTGCTCGACCGCGCCGGCGAGCTCTTCGACAAGCACGCCGCACGCGTCCCGACTGCGCAGCTGAACGCGATCCTCGCCGAGCTGCGCGAGTCCCGCCAGCCGCCGCAGCGCAACCGGAAGAGCCTGAACCTGCTCTATGGCACGCAGGTGACCGCGCGGCCGCCGCGCTTCCGCTTCTTCGTCAACGATCCCGGTCTCGTCACGCGCGACTACGGCTATTGGGTCGAGAACCAGCTTCGAGAGAAGCTCGAGCTCGACGGTGTCCCGGTCTCGATCGACTTCGTCCGACGGGCATGAGCATGCGGATCACCGTGGTCGGCGGCGGGTCGTGGGGGACGGCGTTCGCCCGGCTGCTTGCCGACCGCGGCCACCGGGTGACGCTCGCCTGCCGCGATCCGGAACAGGTAGCGGCGATCCGCAAAACCGGGCGAAATCCGCGCTACACCAGCTCGATCGACCTTCGGGACGTCGAGGCCGTGGCGACGACCGAGCTCCCGGGGGACACCGAGCTCCACGTTCTCGCCGTGCCGAGCAGGGTGTTCGCGGAGGTGGCCGGGTCGCTGCCCGGATCGAGCCCCGTGCTCAGCCTCTCGAAGGGGCTCGATCCGGCCACCGGCGAGCGGCTCTCACTCCACGTAGGCGGCCGGCCGGTCGCCGTCCTCTCCGGCCCGAACATGGCAGAGGAGGTCGGACAGGGCCTGCCGACCGCGGCGGTGATCGCGAGCGAGGACGGCTTCCTCGCCGGCCAGCTCCAGAATGCCGTCAACTCGACCGCCTTCCGCATCTACGTCAACCCCGACGTGGTCGGAGTCGAGCTGTGCGCGGCTGCAAAGAACGTGATCGCCCTCGCGGCGGGCGGCGTCGACGGTCTCGGGCTCGGGGACAACACCAAGGCAGCGGTGATTACGCGCGGCCTGGCCGAGATGTCCCGTCTCGGCGAGGCGTGCGGGGCACGCCCCGAGACCTTCGCCGGGCTCGCCGGCATGGGCGACCTGATCGTCACTTGCTGGAGCAGGCACGGCCGCAACCGGCGCGCGGGTGAGCTGATCGCCCGCGGCCGGAGCGGGGACGAGGCGGCGGCGAAGATCGGCCAGACGGTCGAAGGGCTGACCACGGCCCCCGTCCTGCGGGAGCTTTCACACAGGCTCGGCGTCGAGCTGCCGATCACCGAGGGCGTGTGCGCGGTCCTCGCGGGAACGGAACTCTCCGAGCTGGTGTCGAGGCTGATGGGCCGCGAGCCGACGGAGGAGTGACGACGCGCGGCGGACGACCGCTGGCAGGCTCCGCGGCCGCGCTCGCGCCGCCCGCGAGCAGCGCCGGATGGAGGACGACGAGCGCCGCCCCCCGAGGCAACGCCGTCTGCAGCGCCACCACTTCCGCCTGCGCATCCCGGTGCGCTGACGCTAGCCTTCGGGCGCCATGAGTGGTCGCAGCTTCCAGTTCACCTCCGAGTCGGTCACCGAGGGGCACCCCGACAAGGTCGCCGACCAGATCTCCGACGGCGTCCTCGACGCCGTCCTGAAGGACGACCCCGCCGGGCGCGTGGCGTGCGAGACCCTCATCACCACCGGGCTCGTGGTCGTGGCGGGGGAGATCACGACCTCGACCTACGTGGATATCCCGCGGCTCGTCCGGCAGCGGATCGCGGAGATCGGCTACACCCGTGCCAAATACGGCTTCGACGCCGAGACGTGCGGCGTGATCGTGGCCCTCGACGAACAGTCCCCTGACATCGCCCAGGGTGTCGACGCATCCTACGAGGCGCAGCGCGGTGACGACGACGCTCTCGACCTGGTCGGAGCCGGCGATCAGGGGATGATGTTCGGCTACGCCTCGAACGAGACCGAGGAGCTGATGCCGCTACCGATCATGCTCGCGCACAAGATCGCGCGCAGGCTCTCCGAGGTGCGCAAGGCCGACGTGCTTCCCTACCTCCGCCCCGACGGCAAGACCCAGGTGACCGTGCGCTACGAGATCGACGAGCACGGACGCCAGCAGCCCGTCGAGATCGAGCGCGTGCTCGTCTCCACGCAGCACCGCGACGGCCTCGACGTCGAAACGCTGCTCAAGCCCGACCTGATCGAACATGTCCTGCACCCGATCCTCCCGAAGACCCTCTACGACGAGACGCGACTGGAGGAGAAGGACTTCGTCTACGTGAACCCGACGGGCAAGTTCGTGATCGGCGGCCCGATGGGCGACACCGGCCTCACCGGCCGCAAGATCATCGTCGACACCTACGGCGGCGCAGCGCCCCACGGCGGCGGGGCCTTCTCGGGCAAGGATCCGACGAAGGTCGACCGCTCGGCCGCCTACGCGGCTCGCTACGTGGCCAAGAACGTGGTGGCTGCCGGGCTCGCGGACCGCTGCCAGATCCAGGTCGCCTACGCGATCGGCGTCGCCCGACCGCTTTCGGTGCTCGTCGAGACGTTCGGCACGGAGAACGAGATCTCCGTGGCGAGGATCGAGAAACTCGTCCAGGAGCAGTTCGACCTGCGCCCGGCCGCGATCCTGCGCGACCTCGACCTGCGGCGCCCGATCTATTCGAAGACCGCCGCGTACGGCCATTTCGGCCGTGACGATCGCGACTTCACGTGGGAGCGGACGGACAAGGCCGCCGCGCTGCGTACGGGCGCGGGGCTCGATGGCGACGCCCCGTTCGGCCTGACGGAGTCGCACGCCGGCTCCGCCGCGCCGATCCACGAGGCATAGCCCGGCGCGGCCTCGCCGGCAGCCTTCCGTCCGAACCGCCGCGCTCGTCCGCTTGGCCGCGCGCTTCTAGCTCGAGGCCGGGCTGACCGGATCGCCGCCCGGCTCGAGCGACAGGTCGCACAGAGACGGCGCGGGGCCGCCCGCAGAGCTCTCCTCCGCGGCCTGACGCTCTGGTGGCTAGGCCGGCCTGACGAAGAGTCCGGCGGCGGCCCTCTCGCCGATCGCCTGCTCGTGGCCGTTCAGTCTGACCGTCACCTGGCCGGCGGCCGGCTGCGCGGCGCGGACCTCGATCTCGCGGCCGGGCACGAGGCCCTGGTCGTAGAACCAGTGCAGGAGCTCGCCGTCGTGCTCGGCGAGGCGGACGATCGTCCCCCGCGCACCCGGGGCGAGGGCCGAGAGCGGCTCGAGCTCACGGTTTTCCACCTGCTCGACGTCGGTGTCGACCGGCCAGCCGTGCGGGCAGCGCTCCGGGTGGCCGAGCCGCTCCTCGATCCGCTCGACCATGTCGTCTGAGAACGTGTCGCCGAGCTCGTCGGCGTGGACGTGCGCCTCGGCGGCCGTATAGCCCATGAAGTCCGTCAGCATCCGTTCGATGATCCTGTGCTTGCGCACGACCCGCTCCGCCCGCACCCGCCCCGGCCCGGTGAGGATCGCCTCCTTGTGCTCGCCGCGCTCCACCAGCCCCTCGACCTCGAGGCGTTTCAGCATCTCCCCGGCGGATGCGCGCGAGACGCCGAGCATCTCAGCGACACGCGAGGCGAGCGGCGGCGAGCCGGAGCCGTGCGGGCGATACTCGCCGATCGGGAAGGCGAGGAAGTAGATCGTCTCGAGGTACTCGTCGATCGAGTGGCCCTGGGCCATGCTCCCATCCCTTCGACAGCCGCGGCTCGCAGCCACTATAGTTCTCGCGCCAGTGTAAGGTGGCCCTTACACAAAAGGCCCGATCTCATTGACCACAGCAGAGATCCTCATCCTCGGCGCAGTCGCCGGGTTCACGATCTTCCTGGGCCTGCCCCTCGGCCGGGCCCAGGGCGCGAGCCAGGGCCTGAAGGCGTTTCTCAGCGCCACCGCGACTGGGATCCTGCTCTTCCTGCTCTGGGACGTCCTCTCCGCGGCGGTCAACCCGGTCGAGACCGCGCTCACGGCCGGACGTGACGGCCGCTTCGGCTTCCTCGCCGCCTTGCTTTCGGCGGGTTTCGCGGCCGGCCTGCTGACGCTCGTCTACTACGACGGCTGGATGAAGCGCCGCCGGCGCCGGGCATTCCTCGGCCCGGGCGCGGCGTCCACGGCCGAGTTCGAGAACGAGCATCATTTCTACGGAGGCATGTCGCCGGCACGCTGGCTGTCGATCTTCATCGCAACCGGGATCGGCCTGCACAATTTCTCCGAGGGTCTCGCGATCGGTCAGTCCGCGGCGCGTGGCGAGCTCAGCCTCGCGATCGTCCTGATCATCGGCTTCGGGCTGCACAACGCAACCGAGGGGTTCGGCATCGTCGCGCCGCTCTCCGGCGAGTCCGAGCGGCCGAGCTGGAAGTTCCTCGGGCTGATGGGCCTGATCGGCGGAACTCCGACCTTCTTCGGCACCCTGCTCGGCCAGGCCTGGACGAGCACCCCGGTCTCGATTCTCTTCCTCGCGCTCGCAGCCGGCTCGATCCTCTACGTCGTGATCGAGCTCCTGAACGTCTGCCGCCTGATGGGGCAGAAGACGATCGTCACCTGGGGCATTTTGCTCGGACTCTTCCTCGGCTTCGCGACCGACTTCATCCTCATCGCAGCCGGCGCCTAGCTGCGCGCGAACGCGTTCCGAGGCACGGGCTAGGCTGGCGCGATGAGCCGCTACGCCTCGGTCTACCCGCTCGTGACGGCCCGCCTGCCTACGCGACCCTTCACCTACGAGGTGCCGGCGGAGGCGGTCAAGGGGACGGTCGTGAACGTCCGGTTCGGCGGCTCGCGCCGGCGCGGAGTCGTGGCCGAGGTCGACGTCGAGCTGCCCGCCGGGATCGCGGCTTCGCCAGTCGAGGGCCTCTCCGACACCGTGCCGGCTCCGCTTGTCGACCTCGCGCTCTGGCTGGCGGGCTATTACGGGTCGACGCCGGGCCGCGCGCTCGCGCTGATCGCCCCTGTCAACAGGAAACGCCGAGTGACCGGAACGCCTCGCGTTACGCCGGCGGAGCGGAACGGCTTCGGCGGCGAGGCCGCGCCGGCCGAGCTGAGCGGCACCCAGACGCGGGCGCTCGCCCGGATCGTCGAGCTGCTCGACGGTGGCGGCGGCAACGTCCTGTTGCAGGGCGCAACCGGAAGCGGGAAGACCGAGGTGTACCTCCAGGCGTGTGCGGCTGCGCTCCACCGAGCCCTGGGAGCGATCGTGCTCGTCCCGGAGATCGCGCTGACGCCGCAGACGGTGGGCCGCTTCCGCGCCCGCTTCGGCGAGGGGATCGCGATCCTTCACTCCGGCCTCACCGCAGCCGAGCGCCGCGACGAGCGCGAGCGCATCGCCTCCGGTGAGGCGCGGATCGTGGTCGGAGCGCGCTCGGCCGTCTTCGCGCCGGTCGACCGCCTCGGGGTGATCTGCGTCGACGAAGAGCACGACGCCTCGTACAAGCAGGAGTCCGATCCGCGCTACGACGCTCGCACGGTGGCGGCGAAGCGGGCGTCGCTCGAGGGTGCGGTCGCCGTCTTCGGCAGCGCAACCCCGCGGCCGGAGAGCTGGGAGCGGCTCGAGCGGCTCTCACTGGGCGGACGGATCGCCGCCCCGATGCCGACCGTGAAGATCGTCGACCTGCGCCGCGAGGCCGGCTACCCGCTCTCGGCGCCGCTACTCGCGGAGCTCGGCAGGATCGCCCACCAGGGCGGCAAGGCGATCCTGCTCCTGAACCGCCGCGGCGTTGCACCGGCGCTTCACTGTCGCGCCTGCGGCCTCTCGCGACGCTGCCGCAGCTGCGACGTCGCGCTGACGCTGCACGGTGATGGCACGCTTCGCTGCCACCACTGCGGCTACTCCGAGCCGGTGCCGGAAACGTGCCCGGAGTGCTGCTCCGCCGACCTTGCGCGCATCGGCGCCGGCACGCAGAAGCTCGAGCGTGAGCTGACCGCGAAGGTGCCGGAGCTCGAGCTGATCCGCCTCGACGCCGACGCGGTCGAGCCGGTCGGGGCGCTGCAGGAGGCGCTGCAGCGGTTCGCGTCTGCCGACCGCGCCGTCCTGATCGGGACGCAGATGGTCGCCAAGGGCCACCACTTCACCGGCGTCGAGCTGGCCGCCGTGGTCGACGCCGATACGGGCCTTGCGTTTCCGGACTTCCGCGCGGAGGAGCGGACGTTCCAGCTACTGACGCAGCTCGCGGGCCGAAGCGGTCGTGACGCGCCGGGGCGGGTGCTGATCCAGACCTTCAGGCCCGACGCGCGCGCCGTCGTGCTCGCTGCCCGTCACGACGTCGACGAGTTCCTGCGCGGCGAGCTCGAGCGGCGGCGGGACCTCGGCTACCCGCCCTTCCGTCACCTCGTCCGCGTCGTCTGCTCCGGCCCCGAGGCGAGCGGCCCCGAGCAGGTGCTCGGCGAGCTGAAGGCGGGGCTGCACGGCGAGGAGCTCCTGGGCCCGGCGCCGCTCCTGCGCCTGCGTGGGCGGTCGCGCGTGCAGCTCGTTGGCAAGACCGAGCATCCGCGCCGGCTCGCCACACGGGCCGCCGCGCTGCTCTCGGCCGCTGCCCCGGCCATGCGCCGCGTCGGGCTCACCGTCGTCGTCGACGTGGATCCGCAGAGCGTGTAACGGCCGCTGCCGAAACCTCTGCCGGAAATCGCTCGAGGATCCAGCCCTGGTCGAGCCGGCGCCGCCGGTACGGCTTGCCGCCGATCTTGACGAAGTCGCGCGTGCGGGGGTCCATTGGCAGGCGAGCCTCGGCGGGAAAGTTTCGGTTGTGCTGCTCGATCAGCTCGTTCACCTGCGCGAAGCTCCAGAACGCCGCCGTGCGGGTCCAGCGGCGCGCGAACTCGGCCCCGCTCGTCTCCGCTGCGAGCTCGCGCCAGGCTTCCTCGAGCAGGCGTTCGTGCTCTGCGACCGCCTGCTCGATCGCATGCAGTCGTCGCATCCAGGCGGTCGGCCCGGCGAGCGCGATCACGCCGGCGTCCGGGTCCGGCCGGAAGTTGCGCGGCCGGTGCGGGAGCGGCCGGCCCTGGACGGGGCTGTCCCGCAGGTCGGTCACGATCGCCGCGCGCTCCCGCCGGTCCCGCGCGGTTTCGGCCCTGATCGCGCCCTGGGCCATGATCTCCCTCAGCTCCCGCGGATCCATCGCTCGATAGTGTGCCGACTGCATGGCGAAGCCCGAAGGGGAGGTGGTCGACGAGCAGCTCGACGCGGAGCGCGAGGCTCGGCGGCGCGTCGCGCTGGCGCAGATCCGGCAGTACCCGGACGCGGCGCTGCGCCTGCAGGCGAAACCGATCGAGCACTTCGACGCGACCCTGGCGCGGCTCGTCGCCCGCATGCTGCAGCTGATGCACGACGCGAGCGGCGTCGGGCTCGCAGCGACGCAGGTGGGAACGCTGCAGCGCCTCTTTGTCTTCACGCCCGAGGAAGGCGTCGACGCCGTGCTGGTCAATCCGGAGATCGTCGAGCGGAGCGGCGAGACCGATGTCGACGACGAGGGGTGCCTCTCGCTTCAGGGCGTGTCCGTCCCGGTCGAGCGGAACCTCTCGCTGACCATCGTCGGCCGTGACGAGCGGGGCGAGGAGGTGCGCTACGAGCTGAAGGAGATGCCGGCGCGGGTCGCCCAGCACGAGCTCGACCACCTCGACGGGGTCCTGATCATCGACCGCACCACGCCCGAGGCCCGCCGCGAGGCACTCGGGACGCTGCGGCCGCGCCTCCTCCTGACTTGAGCCTGACGGTCGCCGCGACGGCGCCGTTCGGTGCCGACGTGCTCGAACGGCTCGCCGCACGGAACGAGGTCGCGCTGCTCCTGACGAGGCCCGACAGCCCGCGGGGGCGGGGAAGAAGGCCCGCGCCAGCGCCGGCCAAGGCCGTGGCTGAGCGGCTCGGGATCCAGGTGGCGCAGCCCGAGCAGCTCGACGCCGCACTCGAGCTGCCGACCGGCACCGTCCTCGTCGCCGCCTACGGCCTGATCATTCCGGAGCCGCTCCTCGAGCGCGGCCTCTGGCTCAACGTCCACCCGTCACTCCTGCCGCGGTGGCGTGGCGCGGCGCCGGTTGAGCGGGCGCTGATGGCCGGCGACGCCGAGACCGGCGTGACGATCCACCGCACGACGCGCGAGCTCGACGCAGGGCCGATCGCGGCCCAGCGGGCCTTTCCGGTCGGCCCGGAGGACGACGCGGGCGCGGTCTTCGCGCGTGCGGCGGAGCTCGCGGTCGACCTGCTCGACGACGTGCTGCCCGACCCGGAGTTCCATCCGCAACCGGAGGAGGGCGTGACGTATGCCGAGAAGCTTGGGCCGGCCGACCGCGACGTCGAGCTCTCGGCCGCACGCGACGCGCTGAACACGATTCGCGCGCTCTCACCACATATCGGCGCGCGCGCCCTCGTCGACGGCCGGCGGCTGATCGTCTGGAAGGCGCGGCTCGGCGACGACGGGGCGGTCGAGCTGCTGGAGGTGCAGCCGGAGGGCCGCCGGCGGATGAGCTACGTGGAGTATCTCCGCGGGCTCCGATGATCTCGCCTGCGCGACGAGCCGCCTACGACGTCCTCGTGCGGGTCTTCGAGGACGGCGCCTATGCCGACCGGGTGTTCCGAACCGCTGCGGTCAGGCTCGATCGGCGCGACCGGGCGCTCGCGCAGCGGCTCGCCTACGGTGCCGTGCAGCGGGCCCGGACGCTCGACCACGCGATCGAGGCGCTGGGCAGGCGACCGGTCAGAAAGCTCGACCCTCCCGTGCGCGCTGCGCTGCGGCTCGGCGCCTACCAGCTCGGGTACACCGAGGTCGCGCCGCATGCCGTCGCCCACGAGTCCGTCGAGCTCGTCCGCGCGGCCCGCCTCGAGCGCGCGGTGCCGTTCACGAACGCCGTCATGCGGCGGCTCGCCGCGGGGATCGGTGCGCTGCTCGAGTCCCTGCCCGACGGCCCGTTGAAGGAGTCCTATCCCGACTGGATCTGGGACGTCTGGCGGCGCGACCTCGGTGAGGAGGAGGCGCTCGCGCTGATGCGGGCGCAGAACGAACCGCCGGAGACCGTGGTGAGGCTCGTCCGAGGCGATCCTCCGGGCGAGCGCACCGATCTCCCGGGCGCCTACCGCGTCGACCGCGTGGACGAGACTGCCTTGGCCCAGGGCCGGATCTGGCCGCAGAGTCGCGGCTCCCAGCTCGCCGGGCTCGCCGTCGGGGCGCAGAAGGGCGACCGTGTCCTCGATCTCTGCGCCGCCCCGGGGGGGAAGACAACGATGCTCGCCGGCGCGGTCACCGCCGTCGATCTCGACGAGAACCGTGCCCGGGAGCTGCGGGGAAACGCCGCCCGCCTCGGCGCGACCAATGTCACGGTCGTCCGGGCAGACGGGCTCGCACTTCCGGCCGAGCTGACGGGCTACGACCGGGCGCTCGTCGACGCGCCTTGCTCGGGCCTCGGCGTGCTCGCCACCCGGCCCGACCTGCGCTGGCGCGCGAAGCCGCTGCCCGAGCTGCAGCTCGGTCTCCTCCGTGCCGCCGCCGAGCGCGTGCGCCCCGGCGGCACGATCGTCTACTCCGTCTGCACGATCAACGCGGACGAGAACGAAGCGATCGTCGACGCCTCCGGGCTCGGCGTCGTCCCCCTCGGCGAGGAGTGGCCCAGGTTCGTGCACCACCGCAGGCCGGAGTTCCTGCTCACCCTGCCAAGCGTCCACGGGACGAGCGGCTTCTTCATCGCGCGCCTGACGAGCGATTGACCCCTCCGGCCGAAGGACGCCCTACGATCGACGCTTCGAGCTATGGGCTGGAGTGACTGGATCCGGACAGTGGAGATCGAGCCGTCGCTCTACGCGGCCGACTTCTCCCGGCTCGGGCTCCAGATCGAGGCCCTCCTGCAGACGGGGGCCCGCATCTTCCACTTCGACGTCGGCGACGGTCACTTCGTCGAGCCGGTGACGATCGGGCCGATCGTGCTCGAGTCGATCGCCGGGCAGATCCACGCGATGGAAGGCCGGATCGACTGCCACCTGATGGTGGACAATCCGCTCCGCCACTTCCCGCAGATCGCGCACGCCGGCGGGGACAGCGTCACCTTCCACTTCGAGGCCGTCGAGGACCTGCCGGCGACGGTGGCCGCGGGGCGAGGGCATGGTCTGGAAGTGGGCGTTGCGTTCAACCCCGAGTCGGAGCCCGAGGCCGTCGCCGCGGCCGCGGCGACGGCGGGCGTCGACGTCGTCCTCTGCATGAGCATCCATCCCGGCTATTCCGGACAGGAGTTCATGCCCGAGGCGCTCGGGCGCGTCGAGCGGCTGCGCACGCTGCTCCCGGCCGAGGTGCATGTGCAGGTCGACGGCGGCGTCACGCTCGAGAACGTCCGCTCGATCTATGACGCCGGCGCGACGCTGATCGTTGCCGGCTCCGCGATTTTCGCGCGCGAAGACCTGCCGCGGACGTACCGGCGGCTGGTACAAGCACTGGCGTGAGCCACCTCGAGCGCGCTCTCGAGCTCGCCGAGCGGGGGCGCCGGACAACACATCCGAACCCCGTCGTCGGCGCCGTGCTGGTGCGGGACGGCGAGGTGGTGGGGGAGGGCTGGCACGAGCGCGCGGGCGGGCCGCATGCCGAGGCGGCCGCGCTCGAGGCGGCCGGCGAGCGCGCGCGCGGAGCAACGGTGTACGTGACGCTTGAGCCGTGCTCGCACCAGGGGCGAACGCCGCCGTGCGCGGACGCGCTGGTGGCAGCCGGCGTCGCGCGCGCCGTTGTCGGCGCGGCTGATCCGAACCCCGAGGTGAACGGGCGCGGGCTCGCACGGCTGCGCGAGGGCGGTGTCGAGGTCGAGCTCGTCGACTGCTTCGACGCCCGATGCCAGAACGAGGCATGGCGGATGTGGGTCGCGCACGGCCGGCCGTTCGTCACCTTCAAGGTCGCGGCGACGCTGGACGGCCGCGTCACGATTCCGGGCGACCGGTGGGTCAGCGGGGAGGTGTCCCGCCGGCTCGTGCACGAGCTGCGGGCGGCATCAGACGCGGTCGCCGTCGGCATGGGCACCGTGTGGGCGGATGCTCCGCGGCTCGATCCGCGCGGCGTCGACGTCCTGCGACAACCACGGCGGCTCGCGTTCGGCTCCGGGCCGCTCCCGGAAGGCTCGGCGCTCGAACTGCGCCCGGGGCCGCTCGAGGCGGAGCTGCGCGCGCTGGCCGCGGAGAGGGTCCAGAGCTTGCTCCTCGAGGGCGGGCCGACACTGGCGGGCGCCTTTTTCGACGCGGATCTCGTCGACAAGCTGCTCGTCTTCGTCGCCCCCCGGCTGAGCGGCGTCGGCCTCGGGTGGCCGGCCGGCCTGGCCCGTCCGGTCGAGCTGCATCGTTTCGCGATGCGCCGGGTCGGTGAGGATGTCCTTCTCAGTGCCTACATCCACGAGCCCTGAACCGACCCGCGAGAGCCCCGAGGACCGGATCGTCAATCTCCTCTCCCGCTGGCTCGCGCGCCATCTCGGCGACCGCGAGCTGCGCGAACGGGTCGAGGCGATCGGCACGGCCAGCCTGAGCCACGATCAGGCCGGGGCGGTCGACGAGGTGCTGGCGGCACTGGCCAGCGGCCCTCCCGGCCGCCTGGAGGTGGCCGTGCGCGAAGCGCTCGAGTCGCTCGCGATGGGTTAGTTAGGCCCAACCGGCCTCGCCGCACCGCAGCCTCGGATCGCGACCGGACGCGGGTTCCGAGCGCGCCTGGCGAGGGCGAGCGGCGGCGCGGCGGCCGTTCGGGCTACGAGCCGAAAGGAGCTCCTGCGGGCGGGTGCGCGGAGCCTCCCTCGTGGACGCCGGCGAGTAGCCTTCGCCGTGTGTTCACGGGGATCGTCAGGGAGTGCGGCCAGGTCGTGGCGGTGGAGGGCGGCGGGGACGGGATCCGGCTTTGGATTGAGGCGGCGGCCACGGCGGCGCACGTCGCCATCGGCGACTCGGTCTCAGTCAGCGGTGTCTGCCTGACGGCGACGGAGGTCAGCGGCGGCTCGCTCGCGTTCGACGCCGTCCCCGAGACCCTCGAGCGCTCCTCGCTCGGCAGGCTGGAGGCGGGCTCGGCGGTCAACCTCGAGCTTGCGCTGCGGGCCGGCGAGCCGCTGGGCGGACATTATGTCCAGGGCCACGTCGACGGGCTCGGGCAGGTGCGCTCGCTCGAAGCCGAGGGCGAGAGCCGCCGGATCTGGCTCGACGCTGCGCCCGAGCTGCTCCGCTACTGCGTCGAGAAGGGCTCGGTCGCCGTCGACGGCGTCTCGCTCACCGTGGCCGCGCTCGACGCGGATGGCTTGGCCGTGGCCCTCGTCCCGCATACGCTCGCCGCGACGACCCTCGGCGCGCTGAGCGGTGGCGATCCGGTCAACCTCGAGGTCGATGTGCTTGCGAAGTACGTCGAGCGGCTCATCACCCCGATGATCGCGCGCCGCAGCTCGGGTTACCATTGACCGTGATGCGGCCCGAGCTGACACCGTTGCCCGATCCCGGCCCGTTCGCGACCGTCGAGGAGGCGATCGAGGACATCCGTCAGGGCAAGTTCGTCGTCGTCGTCGACGCCGCCGACCGCGAGAACGAGGGCGACCTGACGATCGCGGCCCAGTTCGCGACCCCCGAGGCGATCAACTTCATGGCCCGGAAAGGACGCGGCCTGATCTGCCTCTGCCTGACGGAGGCTCGCTGCGACGAGCTCGGCCTGCGGATGATGACCGACAACAACGAGACCCCGTTCGGCACCGCCTTCACCGTGTCGATCGAGGCCCGCGAGGGGATCACCACCGGCATCTCGGCGCACGACCGGGCCCGGACGATCCAGGTCGCGATCGACCCGTCCAAGGACGGGCGGGACCTCGTGCAGCCGGGCCACGTCTTCCCGCTGCGCGCGCGCCCCGGCGGCGTGCTCCAGCGCACGGGCCAGACCGAGGCTGCAGTCGACCTCGCGCGGCTCGCCGGACTGATTCCCGCCGGGGTCGTTTGCGAGGTGATGAAGGACGACGGGACGATGGCGCGCATTCCCGACCTGACCTCCTACTGCAAGCGGCACGGAATCAAGCTGATCGCCATCGCCGACCTGATTGAGCACCGGCGCCGACATGAGCAGCTCGTCGAGCGCGAGACGGCGGTGCGCATGCCGACGGCGCACGGCGAGTTCACGGCGGTCGCCTTCCGCGAGACGCTGACCGGCAAGCACCACGTGGCGCTCGTCAAGGGGGAGGTCGCCGGCGGCGAGAACGTGCTCGTCCGCGTCCACTCGGAGTGCCTGACCGGCGATGTCTTCCACTCGCTGCGCTGCGACTGCGGTGAGCAGCTCGCGCTCGCTCTGAGGCGGATCGAAGACGAGGGGCAGGGCGTGCTTCTCTACATGGCGCAGGAGGGCCGAGGCATCGGCCTGCTGAACAAGCTCAAGGCCTACGAGCTGCAGGAGCAGGGGCGCGACACCGTCGAGGCGAACACCGAGCTCGGCTTCCCGCCCGACGCCCGGGACTACGGGATCGGCTCCCAGATCCTCGCCGAACTCGGGCTCTCGACGATCCGGCTGCTCACGAACAACCCGCGCAAGATCGCCGGGATCGAGGGCTTCGGCCTCGACGTTGTCGATCAGGTGCCGCTCGAGGTCGCTCCGAACGCCGAAAATGCGCGCTATCTCAGCACGAAGCGTGAAAAGCTCGGCCATACGCTTCAGCTTCACCACCAGCACGTCCGCTTCGATTCCAAGCTGTTCGAGGGAGCCGAGCCGTGACCTGGCCCGGCGAGGCGGCGGGCGAGAAGGAGCCCGAGGAGGGAGCAGGCTTCGCGGGCGACGGGCGGCCCGAGCAGCAGCAGCAGGGCGAGGTCTCCGAGGAAATTGAAGAGGAGCTGCCGCGGCTCCGGATGACCGGGCACGCGCCCGGCGAGCTCGAGATTCCGGCCGAGATCGCCGTACTCGAAGGGTCGCCGGTCGGCGGCCGCCGCGGCGTCGGGATCGTCGCCTCGCGCTTCAACGGCGACATCACGAACAAGCTGCTCGACTCGGCCCTGGCCGAACTCGACCGGGCGGGCGTCGCGCGCGAGGCGATCACCGTCATGCCCGTCCCGGGAGCGTTCGAACTGCCGCTCGGAGCGATGGCGCTCGCGAAGACGCGCCGCTACTCCTGCATCGTCGCGCTCGGCTGTGTGATCCGCGGCGAGACGGCGCACTTCGACTTTGTCGCGGGCGAAGCGGCGAGCGGCCTGCAGCTCGCCGCGCTCGAGACCGGCGTTCCGGTGGCGTTCGGCGTCCTCACCGTCGACACGCTCGAGCAGGCCGGCGCGCGGGTGGAGAAGGGCGCCGAAGCCGTCCGCACCGCGCTCGAGATGGCGGACGTGTTTTCGCGGCTGCGCGCCAGCTCGCAGCAGGCCGTGCCCTAGCCGTTCCGCTACAGTGCGCGGCCGATGTCCAGGGTGTGTGCAGTCTGTGGCAAGAAACCCGGCTTCGGGAACAACCGCAGCCACTCGATGGTCGCGACGAAGAGGCGGTTCGACCCGAACCTCCAGCGCGTACGCGTCCTGCTGAACGGGAAGGCGATGCGCACCTATATCTGCACGCGCTGCCTCAAGGCCGGCAAGGTGCAGAAGGCCGTCTAGCTTTCGCCCCGGGGCTTCGCTCTGACCGGCAACCTCCGCCGCGGTCTGCAGGTCTCAACGGTCGTGGAGGCTGGCTACGAGTTCGCATCGCCGCTCGGCAGGATCACGATCTCGAGTCAGGCGGTCGGACAAATCGTCTCGCAGACGGCAGCCGAGTGCTACGGCGTCGTCGGCATGTCCGGCCGTCGTCTGGTGGGGCGCCTGCTCGCCCGCGGGCGCGAGAGGCAGGGGATCGAGATCGGCGGCAACGACACCGGCGTCACGATCAATCTCTTCGTCGTCGTCGAGTACGGTCTCAATCTCGCCCAGGTGGCGGCGACCGTGCGCTCCCGCGTCGCCTACGAGGTCGAGCGCCTGACCGGGCTGACCGTCGGCGCGGTCGAGGTTCACATCCAGGACGTCCGGCGGTCCGGATGACGGAGCTCGACGTCGTCCGGGGCTGGGTCGACGCCGTCTCGGCGTCTCTGGAGGCCTCCCGCACGCGCATCGACGACCTCAACGTCTACCCCGTCCCGGACGGCGATACCGGCACGAACCTCGCACTGACCGTCCGCTCGATCCGCGAATCGCTCGCCGGCTCGACCGCTGAGGATCGCCAGTCGATCGCGCGGGAGGTAACGCGGGCGGCGCTGATGGGCGCGCGCGGCAACTCCGGCGTCATCTTTTCGCAAATCGTCCGCGGCGCCGCCGAGGTGCTCGGCGAGGCCGAGCGACCTGACGCGCACACGCTCGCACGGGCGGTACGGGGCGCATCCGATGCGGCCTACCGCGCTGTGCGCAGGCCAGTCGAAGGGACCATGCTCTCGGTGATCCGCGAGCTCGCGGAGGAGGCCGAGTCGCGGAGGGGGACGGCCGCGAACGCGGGCGACCTGTTGCTCGACCTCGTCCGCCGAGGCGCCGAGGCCGTGGCCCGCACGCCGGAGCAGCTCGACATTCTGGGTGAGGCGGGGGTCGTCGACGCGGGCGGCGCCGGTCTGCTCGAGATCGTGCGCGGCCTCACCGCGGCCGCCACCGGAGCACCCTTCCCCGAGGCTCCGGCAACGTTCGCCGCCGCCAGCGCCGACGCGATCCACCAGGAGCTCTCGGTATATCGGTACTGCACGGTCTTCCTCGTCGAGGGCGACGGGCTTGACCAGGACGACCTCGAGAGCCGGCTGGAGCGGCTCGGCGACTCGCTGCTCGTGGTCGGCGACCGTTCGGCGCTGAAGGTCCACGTGCATACGGACGATCCGGGCGCCGCCCTCTCGCTCGGCACCGGAGCCGGGACGATCGACCGGGTCGAGATTGCGAACATGCACGAGCAGACGCTGCAGCGGGAGGAGCGCCTGCTCGAGGCGCTGCCCGACCCCACCGTTTCGACCGCCTCCGGCGTCGTCGCGGTGGTGGCCGGCGAGGGCAACCGGCGTCTGTTCGAGAGTCTCGGCGCGGCGCGCATCGTCGAGGGCGGCCGGACGATGAATCCGTCGGCCGCCGACCTCGTGGCGGCTGTCGAGGCCGTTGAGGCCGATGAGGTACTGCTCCTGCCGAACGACTCGAACGTGATCCTCGCAGCGGTGCAGGCGGCAGAGCTCAGCTCGCGCCGCGTCGAAGTCGTGCAGGCCGACTCGATCCCCGGCGGTCTTGCTGCGATGGTCTCCTTCGACCCGGAGCGGAGCGCCGCAGAGAACGCCGCCGGGATGAGGCAGACCCTCGGCGCGGTCGCAACGGGCGGGGTGACGGTGGCCTCGCGCGACGTGGACCTGAACGGGATCGCGATTCGGACGGGGGCCTGGCTCGGCCTGGCCGAGGGCGTACCGGTCGCCGGGGGCGAGAGTTTCGACGAGGTCGCCGGCGCCGTGATCGAGCGACTTCTGACCGGGCCGCGTGAGGTGCTGACGCTCCTGACCGGCGCGGACGAGCCACAGCTCGGCCGGTTGCTGGAGCGGGTGCACGCGAGCCATCCAGGAGTCGAGCTGGACGTCCAGCCCGGGGGGCAGCCGCACTACCCACTCCTGCTCTCGGCAGAATAGCCGCGTGGCTGATGCGATCCGACTTGTTCTCGTGGAGGACAACCAGGTCTTCCGCGAGGCCCTGGAGCTGCTGCTCGGTCTGCGCGGCGACGTCGAGATCGTGGCGTCCGTCGGCGACGGGACGGAAGCCGTCCCGGCCTGCAAGAAGTACCGCCCGGACGTCGTCCTGATGGACT
Source organism: Gaiellaceae bacterium (assembly GCA_046262635.1). GTDB lineage: Bacteria > Actinomycetota > Thermoleophilia > Gaiellales > Gaiellaceae > JBHEMK01. Next base: position 8,777 of record JBHEMK010000037.1, on the reverse strand, counting down.
ACAGGCTGCCGGGGCTTGACGGGGTGCAGGCGACCGCGGCCGTCCGCGAAGCCTGCCCGGACGTCGGCGTCGTCTGCCTGACCGCCTCGGCGAACGCGGCCGAGATACAGGCGCTCCTCGACGCGGGCGCGGTTTCCTGCCTGACGAAGGACCAGGAGCTTGACGACATCGTCGCTGCGCTCCGGCAGGCGGCCGGCCGCGTCCTGGCGGCGGAGTGAAGCTCGGCGCCGCCAATACGGCGATCGTGCTCGACTCGACCGCCGACTACGCCGATGAGGCGCGCCACTTCCCGAACTGGCGCGTCGTGCCCCTCTACGTCCGCTTCGGTGACGAGAGCTACCGGGATTACCTTGACCTCGGCCCGGACGAGTTCTACGCCCGCCTGCGCACTGCACCGGTGACCCCGACAACATCCCAGCCGACTCCGGGCGACTTCCTCGCGACGTACGAGGGGCTGGGCGGCTACGAGCGGATCCTCTCGCTCCACATCGGCGGTCGTCTCTCCGGGACGTTTCAGAGCGCGACGACGGCGGCCGAGATGCTCGGTGGCGACCGCGTGCGCACGATCGACACCGAGACCGCCTCGGCGGCGATCGCGATGCTGGCGCTCGCGGTTCAGCGGCGGCTCGAGCAGCGGACGACCGACGAGGAGATCGACGAGCTCGTCGAGGCGTACAAGCGCTCGCAGGGCCTCCTCTTCACCGTCGACACACTGGAGTACCTCCAGCGCGGTGGACGCATCGGTCGCGCTCGGGCACTGACGGGTCAGCTCCTGAACGTCAAGCCGATCCTGACGATCCGCGACGGAGAGGTTGTCCCGGTCGGGCGCGTGCGCGGCAGCCAGAAGGCGCTCGGAGAGATCGTCGCGCGCTTCGAGCGCGCGACCCGAGACGAGGCGAGCCTCAGGATCGGGATCGCGCACGCGGACGCGCCCGGCCGCGCCGAGGCGCTGCAGGAGCTCGTGCGAATGCGGCGCCCGGCGGCCGTGCTCGAGGTCGTCACCTCGCTCGGCGCGGTGATCGGCGCGCACGCCGGGCCGGGGACGGTCGGCTTCTTCTGGTTCGACGACGAGGGCTAGCTCCATCCGGCCCCGGCCGTAGACTCGCTGATGCCCTGGCTGCGCAGGTGACAGCGACCCGCAACCCGGCGGGGTTTGCAGGCGTGGACCCGCCCCCGTCCTGGCCGCCGACGCGCGGGCGTGCCCGACCCGAGCAGCTCGAACGGACGCTCGAGACGCTGCCGGGGGTCGGCCCGTCGGTCAAGAGGAAGCTCGGCAAGCTCGGACTGCACACGATCCGCGACCTGCTCGAGCACCGGCCGCGCAAGTACGAGCCGGCGCTGCCGCTCAGCCGGATCGCCGACCTGCGCACCGACGAGGACGCGGCAATCGAAGGCGAGGTGCTGACGGCAACGCAGAGGCGTCGCGGCCGGTTGACGATCGTGACGGCGCGGATCTCGGACGGGTCAGCCTCGATCTCGGCGACGTGGTTCAACCAGCCCTGGCTCCTCGAGCAGTTGCTGCCGGGAACGCAGCTCCGCCTCCGGGGGCGGCACGGACGGTACGGCTTCGATGTCCGATCGTACGATCTGGGCGCCGCGGACACGACCGCCGACTACGCGCCGGTCTACCCGGCCGGCGAGGAGATCACACCGAAAAAGATCCGCGACCTGGTCACCGGTGCACTGGAGCACGCCCCTGACGCCGTCGATCCCCTTCCGGCCGAGCTGCGAGCGCGTGACCGCCTGCCGCTCAGGCCGGACGCGCTTGTTGCCGTTCACCGGCCGTCCTCCGCGGCGGAGGCGGAGCAAGGCCGTCGCCGGCTCGCGTTCGACGAGTTGCTGCTGCTGCAAATCGGGATCGCACGCCTGGCCTGCGAGCGTGAACGGCTGCTGGCGCCGTCCCTTGGCCAGCCGGGGGAGCTCGCGATGCGGTACCGCGACGTGCTCCCGTTCGTGCTGACGCCGCACCAGGAGCAGGCGATGCGCGAACTCGACGCGGACCTCGCGCGTACCGTGCCGATGCAGCGGCTGTTGCAGGGCGACGTCGGCTGCGGCAAGACCGTCGTCGCGCTGTACGCGCTCCTCCGCGCGGTCGAGAACGGCCGCCAGGGAGCGTTGATGGCGCCGACCGAAACGCTCGCCGAGCAGCACTTCATCACGATCGAGGGACTCTGTGCCGAGCTCGGCGTCGCCTGCATCCTGCTGACGAGCGCGCTTGCCGCGAAGGAGCACGCCGCCATCCGCCGCCGGCTCGGCACCGGCGAGGCGCAGGTCGCCGTCGGGACGCACGCGCTGATCCAGCAGGACGTGGAGTTCGCCGACCTCGCCGTCGCCGTGGTGGACGAGCAGCACCGGTTCGGGGTCGAGCAGCGCCGGGCGCTCGCCGAGGGACGCTCTCCGCACGTCCTGCACATGACAGCGACGCCGATCCCGCGCACGCTTGCGCTGACCGTCTACGGTGACCTCTCCGTCTCCGAGATCGCGAAGCCGCCGGCGACGCGCAAGCCGGTGATCACGAGCTGGATTCCGGAGGAGCGGGCGACCGAGGCCTACCGCCGCCTCAAGCGTCTGCTCGACGAGGGCCGGCAGGCGTACGTCGTCTGTCCCCTCGTCGAGGTCTCCGAGATGACGCTGGCGCGGGCCGCCGAACAGGAGGCGGAGCGCCTCCGCGCGGCCGAGCGAAAGGGCTACCGCATCGGCTGCCTGCACGGTCGGCTCCGCGCGGCAGACCGGCGCGACCTGATGGCGCGCTTCACGGCGCGCGAGCTCGATGTGCTCGTCGCGACGACGGTGATCGAAGTCGGCGTCGACGTCCCGAACGCGACGGTGATGATCGTGCAGGAAGCCGACCGCTTCGGGTTGGCGCAGCTCCATCAGCTGCGCGGCCGCGTCGGCCGCGGCGCGGCGCAGTCCTACTGCCTGCTGGTCTCGCGGGCGAAGGAGGAGCTGACCGAGACTGCCCAGGCCCGGCTGAAGGCGCTCGTCGATACGACCGACGGGTTCGAGCTTGCGGAGATCGACCTCGACCTGCGGGGCGGCGGCGAGCTGCTCGGCACGCGCCAGGCGGGGATCGGCGACCTCAGGTTCGCGCGCCTGCGCGCCGACCGGACCCTGCTTGAGCGGGCCCGCGCCGTGGCGGCCGAGCTGGTCGACGTCGAGGGCCCGCTTCGCGACGAGGTGGACGCTCTCTTCGCGGGCACCGGCCCAGAGGTGCTCGCGTGAGTCCGCCGTGTTGCTCTGGTCGGTCTGCGGGAGCCGGGCGGGCGGGTCCGACGCAGTCAGTCGGCGAGTCCATCACGGTCGTCGTCGGCCCGGGCTCGCCCGGCAGGTGCGCACGCGGGCGGACCCGAGTCCGGCGGGGATCAGGCGGCAGCGCCCCCGCTCGGCGGCGGCGCCGACCGATCAGCCTCGCCTCTGCCCGTCGCTGATGGGGTTCTGCAACCTGCGGCCCACGGGAGGCTCGCTGAGCCCGCCCCGCGCGCCCGGTCATCGGCCCGCTCCGGGCGGACACCCGACGAGCTTCCGCACGCTTCCGGCCGGGTCGGTGCGGCCAGCCGTCCGATGAGGATCGTCGCCGGCAGCCGCAAGGGCCACACGATCCACGCGCCGAAGGGTGTCGATACGCGGCCCACGGGCGACCGTGTGCGCGAAGCCGCCTTCAACCTGATCGGCCCGGTCGACGGCGCGACCGTCCTCGACCTCTTCGCCGGCTCGGGCGGGATGGGACTCGAAGCGCTGTCCCGGGGGGCCGCCCGCGCGGTCTTCGTCGAGAGCGACCGCGGGGCGATCCGTGCGATCGAGCGGAACCTCGACAGGCTGCGGCTCACTGGGGCCGCCGTGCTGGCGCGTGACGCGATCCAGGCTCTCGTGGCCGAGACCTCAGCGGGCAGGACGTATGATCTCGTGCTCGTCGACCCGCCCTATGCGATGTTCGCCGACCTCCAGCCCCGGCTCGCCCGGTATCTCCCGTCCGTCCTCGCCGAGGACGGACTGCTCGTCGTCGAGACCGGCGCAAACGTCGAGCCGGAGCTGCCGCTGGAGGTGCGCACGAGCCGCCGCTACGGCTCGGCGCGGCTGACCCTGTTCGAACGCCGGTGATCACGGCGATCTGCCCGGGCTCATACGACCCGGTCACGAACGGCCACGTCGACGTGATTGGCCGTGCCGCCGGGATCTTCGACCGGGTGGTCGTCGGCGTCGTCGGCTCGCCCCACCACAAGCAGCCGATGTTCACGGTCGTTGAGCGCGTGCAGTTCCTCCGCCAGGCGGTCGGACACCTCGGCAACGTCGAAGTGGACGTCTTCAAGGAGCTCGTCGTCGACTTCGCGCGTCGGTGGGAGGCGAAGGCGATCGTCAAGGGTTTGCGTGTGATCTCGGATTTCGAGTGGGAGTTCCAGATGAACCAGCTCAACCGCTCGCTCGCCCCGGACATCGAGACGGTCTACGTGATGGCGAGCCCACAGGTGAGCTTCGTTTCCTCGAGCGGCGTCAAGGAGATCGCCGCGTTCGGCGGCAAGGTGGACGACTTCGTCCCCGACGCCGTCGCGCGGCGCTTTGAGGAGCTCTTCCCGCACGGGCGCCCCGGCACGCCCGAGAACCCCGGCGAGTAGCCCGCCTTCGCGGCCCGCCCGGCCACCGAGGCGTGCGCTGCGAACGAGGCGCCCGCGGGCGAGCAGAGAGGGGCCGGGGACTCCTCCTCCGGAGACCTCTGCAGCCCCGCAGCACCGCCCGGGAGGAAGGACCGATTCCCTTCCGAACAAGCGGGGGCTAGACTGACGGCCATGGACGTACTCGTGCTGATCGACAAGCTCGACGACCTCGTGCACAACGCGAAGGCCGTCCCCCTCACCGACCAGGTGCGGATCGACCGCGACGAGATCTACGACATCCTCGACCAGATGCGCGCCACCATTCCGGAGGAGATCAAGCAGGCGCGGTGGATCGTCAAGGAGCGCCAGGAGATGCTCGCCGAGGCGAAGCGTGAAACCGATCGCCTCCTGGCCGAAGCCCGCGAGCAGGCCGTGCGGGAGGCCTCGCAAACCGAGATCGTCAAGCTCGCCGAGCGCCAGGCGCAGGAGATCGTCGACGACGCGCGCCGCCAGGCGAGGGAGACACGGCTCGAAATGGAGGACTGGGCGGACGGGATTCTCTCGACGCTCGAGGTCAACCTGGACAAGTTCCTCGTGGCGGTGCGGCGTGGCCGCGAGCGGTTGCACGAGCGTTCCCAGGAAACGGTCGTCGCCGGCATCGGCCCGACCGACGGCACTGAAGAAGCCGTCTACTAGTCCTGCTGCCGGTCTGCTGCACGTGCGGGACGCAGTTTCCGGAGGCCGGCGCGCCACCTGAGCGCTGCGCGATCTGCGAGGACGCACGCCAGTACGTTCCGGAGGAGGGGCAGCGCTGGACGACGCTTGAGGAGCTGCGCGTCGATCACGGCAACCGGATCCGCGACGATGGCGGGCTGACGGGCATCGGCACGCAGCCGGAGTTCGCGATCGGCCAGCGAGCGCTGCTCGTCCCGCACGGCGAGGCCAACCTCCTCTGGGAGTGCATCACGCTGCTCGACGATGAAACGGCGGCCGAGGTCGAGCGCCGGGGCGGCCTCGACGCGATCGCGATCTCGCACCCGCACTACTACTCGGCCATGGTCGAGTGGGCCCACCGCTTCGACTGTCCCGTCTACCTCCACGCGGACGACCGCGGCTGGGTGGTGCGCCGGGACGACTCGATCGAGTACTGGGAGGGGGGGACGAAGGATCTCGGCGAAGGCCTCACCCTTGTCCGTTGCGGCGGGCACTTCGCCGGCGGCTCGGTGCTCCACTGGGCCGGCGGCGACGCGCTGCTCTCCGGCGACATCGTGCAGGTGATCCCGGATCGCAGCCACGTGAGCTTCATGTACAGCTACCCGAACCTGATCCCCCTGCCCGAGCGCGAGATCCGGCGGATCGCCGAGGCGCTCGAGCCGTTCGCGTTCGAGCGGATCTACGGCGCGTGGTGGGGACGGATCGTCCGCGAGGACGCCAAGGCCGCGCTCAGGCGCTCGGCCGACCGCTACCTGCAGGCGCTGCGGGGAGAGCTTCAGGGCTGAACTCCGCTGCGACTCGCTGCGCCTCCTCCACGAACGCCTGCGCCGCCGCGGAGCGATGGCGGTCCCGGTGCCATGCGAGCACGATCACGCGTGGCGGAATCCGCGCTCCGAAAGCGAGGCCGACCACGGCGGGATTCCGCGGGTTGAGCACGAGGCGGGGCACGATCGCTGCGCCGATGCCCTCCGCCACGAGCCCGACGAGGGTGCCGTTGTCGTCGGTTCGGAAAACGACGTTCAGGCCGGGCACCCGGCCGCGCAGAAATTCCTCGGCGCTGCTCTGCGTGCGCCAGGCGATCAGCGGGATCCCCGAGAGCTCCCGGAACGACGGTGCGGCGGCGCGTCCGGCCAGCGGCGAGGCCCGGGACACGAGCAGGAGGTACGGGTCGCGGATCAGCTCGACAAACTCGAACGGACCGCCACCGAGCGGCGGGTCGCCGAAGGTGAGGTCGAGCGCGCCGCGCTCGACGAGGCGAAGGAGTTCGGCGCCGTCTGCCTCCTCCAGCAGGTGGACGTCCACCCGCGGCCAGGCCTCGTTGTAGCGGCGTAGCAGGGCGGGGAGCAGGCGCGCTCCGACGCTCTGGTAGATGCCGACGCGCAGCGGGCCCGCCGCTCCCTCGGCGAGCGCGGCCATGTCGGCCTGGGCTGCATCGATCTGCGCCACGATCGAGCCTGCGTGCCGGAGCAGCAGCAGGCCCGCGTCCGTCATCGAGATCGGCCGCGGGCCGCCCGGCCGCTCGACCAGGCGCTGGCCGACGATGCGTTCGAGCTGCGCGATCTGCTGGCTGACCGCCGATTGCGTGTAGCCGAGCTCACGGGCAGCCCGCCCGAACGAGCCGGTCCGCGCGACCGCCTCGAGCGCGGCGAAATGGCGCAGTTCGAGGCCCAGCCAAGTATCAGATTTCATAATCAACAGTAACAATAGATCGATTTGTGCTAATGGAGCCGGACAGGCACTGTGAAGGCATGGCTAGCGTATTGGCGATCGCAGTGCCCCTCGCCGAAGCCCCTCGGGGCGCCCCGGCGAGTCGTCGCGGGACGGCGAGGATCGCCGCGACTGGCGGCCGGCGGTGAGCCGACTGCGCCGTAGGCCGCTGCTGGCCGCGGTTGCAGCGCTCGCGGCGGTGTACCTCATCTGGGGTTCGACGTACCTCGGAATCGCGGTCGCCGTCCGCTCGCTGCCGCCGTTCCTGATGCTCTCCGTCCGCTTTTGACCGCGGGCTCGATCCTCTACATCTGGACCGTGCGCCGCGGCGACCGTGAGGGCGATCGCCCCACCGCTGCGCACTGGCGGTCAGCCTTCATCATCGGCGGCCTCCTGCTCTTCGTCGAGACGGGCGCCGTCGCGTGGGCCGTGCACCGGCAGCTCGACACCGGGGTGATCGCCCTCCTCTGCGCGACGGTGCCGCTCTGGCTCGTCGGGCTGGACGGCATCGTGTCCGGCCGCCGGCTCGGCTCGGGCACGGTCGCAGGCATGTGCCTCGGTCTTATCGGCGTCGCCGTCCTCGTCGGTCCATCGGCCTCGAAGCTCGACCTTCCGGCCGTACTCGCGGTCCTGGCCGGCACGGTTGCCTGGGCCTGCGGCTCGCTCTACGCGCGCCGCGCACCCCGCCCCCGGCGCCGGAACGTCGGCGCTGGCATGGAGATGATCGCCGCCGGCAGCCTGCTCGCGATCGGCGGGGCCGTGACGGGCGAGCTCGGCCAGGTTCACCCCGGCGCGATTAGCGCGGCCGGGATCGGCGCGATGGCGTACCTGATTCTCTTCGGCTCGCTCGTGGCCTACACCGCCTACGGCTGGCTGCTCCAGAACGTCTCGACGGCCGTAGCCTCGACCTACGGCTACGTCAACCCTGTGATCGCGGTCGTCCTCGGCTGGTTCGTGCTCGGCGAGCCCTTGACCGGCTCTACGGTCTTCGCCGGGCTGCTCGTGGTGCTCTCGGTCGTCATGATCATGGGCTTCCCCAAGCGCAAGCAGCGCCCGAGGATCCCCCGCGGAGCCGGCCTGCCGACGCCCGCGTTGGCCGACTTCTCCCGTCTCGCCGCCTAACCCGCCGGCGCTACGCTGGCTGCATGACGAGCCTCAACCTGCGTACGATCAAACTCCGTCCGGGCCAGGAATACCGAGACGAGGTCGACGTCGAGCTCGAGCCGCTCGGGCTCGCGGGGCAGCGCTATTTCCCGGTGCCCGAGCAGGTGCCGGCGGCGCTGCGGATCACACGCGCCACGACCGGAAGCGTGCTGCAGCTCGACTTCGACGCGCGCCTGCACGGGCCGTGCTTCCGCTGTCTCAGCGAGACCGCGCTCGACGTTCCGATCGTTGTAACCGAGTACCACGCGACGAACCCGGACGGGGACGAGGAACTTCGCAGCCCGTACGTCACCGACGACACCGTCGACCTCTCGGCCTGGGCCCACGATGCCGTGGTGCTCGCTCTGCCCGACAAGATCCTCTGCAGGTCCGACTGCGCCGGGCTCTGCTCCGTCTGCGGCGAGGATCTCAATGCTGCGCCGCACGAGCACGCGGAGGAGAGGTCCGACTCTCGCTGGGCCGCGCTCGAGGCGCTGCGCGAGAACCTCTAGATCTCTTCAGAGGCCGATGCGGGACATGTCCGCGTAGCGGTCGCCTGCGGTCGCTCCCTTCGGGAACGCCGCCTCGATCCGCTCGAGCTCGTCCTCGGACAGCTCGACGTCG
>JBHEMK010000036.1:0-37600 GCA_046262635.1 Gaiellaceae bacterium | reverse complement strand
GCCCGATCTCGAACGCGAGGCCCTCCCCGCCCTCCTCGTGGATGAAGCGCTCGAGCATCCAGGCGAGCTCGGCCTCGGTCTTGCCGACGAACGGCTCCTGCACGAGGCGGCCGAGCCCGCGATCCGCGCTCTGAACCGCCCGGCCGATCGCGGCGAGCTCCGCGTCGTCCTTGATCGACCGCAGCCGCTCGACGAGTCCGGAGCGGGCGACGAGCACGAGGCCGCCGCCGACGAGCGTCTCCCAGCGCTCATAGGTCAGGTCTGCTGCCTCGAACCCGATCCGGCCCGAGAGCCGCCCGGCCAGGTCGGCGTAGAGGTCGCGCTTGGTCTCGACGAACTCGACGCCCGCAACCGCGCGCCCAGCCTCGGCGTAACGGAAGTCGCTGAAGAGCCGGACGCGCTCGGGCTCGACAAGGAGGGCGGCATTCGAGCTCTCGAAGCCGGTGAGGTAGCGGACGTTCTGGCCGTTCGACACGAGGAGTCCCTCCTCGAGGGAGGCACGCAGCCGGTCGATCCGGCTCACGTCAGCCGCTCGTTCAGAAAGGCGAGAGCCTCCCGGTAGCCCCCGGCGCCCTTGCCGATGACGCGGTGCGCGGCGAGCTCCGCGACGACCGAGTTTCGCCGCCACTCCTCCCGCTTGTCGATGTTCGAGAGGTGCACCTCGACGACCGGAACCGGGATCAGCTCGATCGCATCGCGGATCGCATAGGAGTAGTGCGACCAGGCGCCCGGGTTGATGATCACACCATCGGCGCTATCGATCGCGTCGTGGCACCACTTGACGTACTCGCCCTCGTAGTTCGTCTGCCGGCACTGCGCCGTCAGCCCGAGCGCCTTGGCCCACTCGTAGATCCGGCTCTCGAGCTCCACGAGCGACAGCCCGCCGTAGAGCTCGGGGTCGCGGCGTCCGAGGACGTCCAGGTTGACCCCGTTGAGGACGGTGACCCGCACGGGCCCGAACTCTATCCCGCGATCAGGCGGTCGAGCTCCCGGCGAACCTCAGTCTCGGCGACCTCGACATCCCACACCGGGCCGTCGTCACCGAGCAGGACGAGGCCGTGCTTCTTGTCGCGGCCGAGCGCCGCCCAGGCCCGGTCACGGTCGACGCGCACCGGCTTCGGGTCGAGAAGATCCATGACCAGATCCGTCGGCCGCCCCGAGAGGCGGAGGGCCGCGAGCAGCCCCAGTGCTACCGCCCGCCCGTGCGTGACCGCCTCGTAGCCGCCGCCAGCCTCGAGCGCATGCGCAAAGGTGTGGCCGAGATTGAGGATGGCCCGCTCGCCCCGCTCGAGCGGGTCGCGCAGGCAAACGGCCGCCTTGAAGGCGGCGCAGCGGCGGACGAGCTCGTGCTCGGGCAGCTCCCAGAGCGGCTCGCCCGCAAGCAGGCCGGTCTTGACCACCTCTGCCATCCCCTCCCGTCGCTCCCGCTCGGGGAGGGTCGCGAGCAGCGCCGGGTCGACGACGACTCGCGCGGGCCAGTGGAAGGCGCCGACCAGGTTCTTGCCGGCGACGAGGTCGATCGCGGTCTTGCCTCCGATCGCCGCGTCGACCTGGCCGACGAGGGTCGTCGGGACCGGGATCCAATCGATTCCTCGCAGATACGTGGCGGCGACGAAGCCGGCAGCATCGGTGGTGCAGCCGCCGCCGAGGGCGACGAGCACGCCTCTGCGATCGATCTTGAGCCCGTTCCAGAGCCGCTCAACGGCTGCGATGGTCTTCGCCTCCTCGCCGACGGGAAGCTCGTGCACGGACGCGAGCCGTGGCCCGAGCGCGAGCTGGGCGTCGGCGCCGTGGATCCCGGCGACATGCGCATCGAAGACGAGCGCGGCCGGCCCGCTCCCCGGGACGAGCTCGCCGATGCGGGCGAGGCCGCCCCGCTCCACGTGGACTCCGGCCGCGGCCAGGACCACGTCATCGACGTCCCGCACCACTTCGTCGGCGACCTCCGCGTAGACCGGCCGGCGCGCCTCGTACAGCGCCAGGAAGTCCTCCTTGCTCCTGGCGAGCGGTCGCCCCGCACCCTCGACGCGCGACCAGGCCGACTCGGGATCGATCTCGACCACCACCGTGACCGCCTGCTCCCGCAGGGCAGCCCGGGCTGCAGGCGACAGGACGGCGCCGCCGCCGAGGGCCAGAACGGCCGGCCGTGCGTCTGCCAGCAGCTCGACCACGAGCTCCTCCTCGATCGCGCGGAAGTGCGCCTCGCCAGAGTCGCCGAAAAGCTCGGCCACCGTCGCTCCGGCACGCAGCTCGAGCTCGCGGTCAACGTCGACGAACGGGCGGCCCAGGCGGGCAGCGGCCTCCTCCCCGACGGTGGTCTTCCCCGCGCCCATGAACCCGGCAATCGCGACGTGGCGGTCCATCGCTGACAATCCTCGCTCATGGACGGACAGATCGAGCGCTGGAGAGCCGGGGGCCGCGAGGGCCCGTTGGCCCAAGCTCGCCACCGAACTCTCCATCAGCCGCGCCCGGAGGATCGCGGGGTGGCCCCGCGGGCCGAGGCGACCGCGCCTGAGACGCTCGCGACGATCGAGGAGGGCTTCGACCCCACGCGGACGGCGACTTGCCCGCCAGGCTCGCGGAGGTCGATCCGAAAGTCGGACCCCGGCCGGCCGCGACCCGCCGGTCTCGGCTAGCCCGACCCACGCGCGATCCGGCCGAGATAGGCGCGCCAAGCCGAAACGAAGTCGCCGACCGCGTCGCCGCCGAACTTCTCGCGGGCGACTCGTGCGAGCTCGAAGGCGACCGACGCCTCCGCCACGACCGCGAGCGCCTCGACGGCGGCAACGTCGCTGCGCTCGACGAGCGCCTGGGCCGGCTCGCCCGTGGCAAGGTCGACCGACGCAAGTGGCTTCATCAGCGTCGGCAGGGGCTTCATCGCCGCGCGAACCACGATCTCCTCTCCGTTGGAGACGCCGGCCTCGATCCCCCCGGCGTGGTTCGTCCCCCGATGGATCCCCCGCTCGTCCCGGATGATCTCATCGTGGGCCTCGGATCCTCGCCGACCGGCCAGCGCGAAGCCCTCGCCGATCTCGACGCCCTTGACCGCCTGGATGCTCATCAGCGCGGCGCCCAGGCGGCCGTCGAGCCGGTCGCTCTTCGAGGCATACGAGCCGAGCCCGGGCGGGACGTCGCGGGCGCGCACCTCGATCACGCCGCCGACGGTGTCCCGCTCCGCGCGCGCAGCGTCGATGCGCGCCTCGAGGTCGCTGGTGACGACGGAGCCGGCCACCTCGATGCCGATCTCCTGCAGAAGCGCCTTGGCACACGCGCCGGCCGCGACGACCACGGCCGTGTGCCTGGCACTCGCCCGCTCGAGCGCGTCGCGCACATCCGCGAGACCGTACTTCTGCGAGCCGGCGAGGTCGGCGTGGCCGGGCCGGGGCAGTGTGACGGGCTTCGAGCCCTTCCCCTGCGGCTCACCATGCGGCGGCCACGGGTTCATCCCCCACTCCCAGTTCGCGTGGTCACGGTTGCGGACGACGAGCGCGAGCGGCGTCCCCAGGGTGCGGCCGTGCCGGAGTCCGGCGAGCACCTCGACCGTGTCCGTCTCGATCGACTGGCGGGGGCTGCGCCCGTAGCCCTGCTGGCGGCGGCTAAGGTCGGCGTCGATCGCCTCTCGGTCGAGGACGAGCCCGGCCGGAAGTCCGCTCACGATCGCGACGAGCGCGGGCCCGTGCGACTCCCCCGCGGTGACGAGGCTCAGGGTCACGCCGGCAAGCGTAGTGCTGCGCGCATGACGGCGAGCGGCGCGCTGACGCCCGTCCAGCGCTCGAACGACGCGGCGCCCTGCCGCACCAGCGCCTCGAAGCCATCCACGACTGTGCAGCCGGCGGTTGTGGCCGCCGCGACGAGGGCGGTCGGCCTTCCGTCGCGGTTGTAGGCGAGGTCGACGACGAGCTGTCCGGCCCGCGGCTCGACGATGAGCTCGTCCCGCACAGGCGTGGCGTTGACGATCAGATCGCAGCCCGTCGCGTCCGGGGGCCACTCGCCCGACCGGGAAAACACGCGGATCTGTCCCTGCAGCGCCGGCAGGAGCGCGGTCGCCGCGCCGCCCGTACCGATCAGCGCGACGCGTTCGCTCTGGATGCCGGCGACGATCTCGCGGTCGGTGCTGAACCCGGAAAGACGCCCGCTCTCGAAGACGAGCGTGTTGACCGAGTCGCCCTCGGCCTCGTCGCAGAGCCCAGCGGCCGCCTGCTTGTGCGGGATCGTCACGTTGGCGCCGGCGAAGCCGAGCGAGGCGAGCCCCAGCAGCGCGTCCGCCAGACGTTCCGGCTCGACATCGCAGGCGATGTAGGCCCAGTCGAGTCCGCGCGCCGCGAAGGCAGCGTTCTGCATCCGGGGCGAGAGCGAGTGTGCGACCGGGTGCCCGAGCAGCGCGACGAGCCGCGTCTCAGGGGATGTAGCCGTGGGCCCGCTCGTAGTTCGTGAAGGCCTGGTAGCTCGACGTGAAGTAGTGGTGCACCCGGTCGGGCTTGCGGACGAAGAAGAGGTAGTCGACCTTCGCGGGGTGCACCGCCGCCTGCATCGACGCGAGCCCAGGGTTCGCGATCGGGGTGGGTGGCAGGCCGACCAGTTTGCGGGTGTTATACGGATTGTCGCTCGCGAGCTGCGACTGGAGAATCGACCGCGTGGGCGGGATGTTCAGCCCGTAGCGAAGGGTGGCGTCGATCCCGAGCGGCATCCGCGCGTGCAGCCGGTTGTAGATCACGGCGGCGACCTCGCGGCGCTCGTCCGGGGCGAGTGTCTCCTTCTCGACCATCGAGGCGATGGTCAGCACGTCGTACGGCGTCAGGTTCTTGCTCTTGGCATAGCGCAGGTCGAGCTGGGACCAGTTTTCCCTGAACGCATCGAGCTGGGCCTTGACGAGCTGCCGGGAGACCGTCTTCGCAGTGAAGTCGTAGGTGGCCGGGAAGAGGAAGCCCTCGAGCGGCCGCAGCCTGGTGCCGAAGCCGCCGATGCGCCGCTTGCCCGTGACACGGAGGTACGTCTTGCCCGAGATGCGCGGCGCCACCCCACTTTTGCGACGGGCGATCTTCGCGACGGCGGTGACCCTCTCTGCCATCTGGCGACGGGTGAAGCCCTCCGGGAAGATCACCCGGAACGGCTTCGGCGTGACCAAGGTGGTCGCCGGCGGCGGCGCCGCCGTGGTCGTGCCGCGAGTTGCGGTATAGGCGAGCCACACGCCCGCACCGAGCACCGCGAGCACCGCCGCGAGCGCCAGGAGCCGCCGCAGGACAACCCCCTCGCGCGGGGGCCGCCCAGGCGGCGGCCCCGGCCGCGGCGGCATCACGCCCGGGCGGCGCTCGACCATGCGAGATAGCTGGACAGCAGGTGGGCGGCGGCGCTCGCGTCGAGCGGCGCCTCGGACGGCGTGCGCTGCGCGAGATCGGTCGTGAACCGCTCGTCGTAGGTCTCGACGGGGACGCCGAGCCGCGCGACCAGGAGGTTGACGAAGCGTTCGGTCTCGACAGCTTGGTCGCCCCGGTCGCCGCGCATCGTCAGCGGCATCCCAACGACCACCCGCTCGGCGGTCTCCGCGACCACGAGTTCTGCGAGCCGGTCGAGCCCGGCGCCCTCCGCGGCCCGTTCGACCACGCAGAGTGGCCGGGCGAGCGTGCCGGTCGGGTCGGAGACGGCGACGCCCGTGCGGGCGGAGCCGTAGTCGAGAGCCATCACCTTCAGGAGAGGGCCTCCACGATCAGCCGCTCCGCCTCGCCGAGCGCCTCGGGCAGCTTCTCCGGATCGCTGCCACCGGCACGGGCCATCGCCGGTCGGCCGCCCCCGCCGCCGCCGACGAGCGCGGCGGCCTTCCGCACCACCTCGGAGGCGCTGATCTTCCCCGCAACGGAATCGTCGAAGTTGGCTACGAGGTGGACCTTGCCGTTTGCGCGCGTCCCGAGGACGACGGCTGCCGGTGCCTCGCGTTGCTTGAACCGATCGGAGAGGTCGAGCAGCGCGTCGGCGTCGAGACCCTCGACGCTCTGGGCAATCACGCTGACGCCGTTCACCGTCCTCACCTCCGGCTGGACATCCACGCTCGCGGCCGTCGGGGCGGACCGCTTCTCTCTGCGCACCAGGGCAAGCTGCGCCCGCAGCTCGTCCGCCTCCCGGCTCCGTTCCCGGAGGAGCGCGTAGGCCTCACCGGAGGTAACCGCCTCAATCCGGCGCGCGCCGGAGCCGACCGAACCCTCGGACAGGATCACGAACGGCCCGATCTCGCCGGTCGAGCGCACGTGGGTGCCGCCGCAGAGCTCGACCGACCAGCCGTCGATGTCGACGACGCGGACAACGTCGCCGTACTTCTCCCCGAAGAGCATCGTCGCGCCGAGCCTTCTCGCCTCCTCGACCGGCGTCTCGAAGATCGTCACCGGGCGGTTTCGGAAGATCCGCTCGTTGACGCGGCGCTCGATCTCGTCGCGCTCCTCGGGCGGGAGGCCCTGGCCGTGCGTGAAGTCGAACCGCAGCTTGTCGGGACGCACGGCCGAGCCCGCCTGGCGGACGTGGGCGCCGAGCACCTCTCGCAGCACCTGGTGGAGCACGTGCGTCGCCGTGTGGTTCGCCATCGTCGGGAAGCGGACCGCCCACGGCACGATCGCCCGCACGCGATCGCCCCGATTGAAGTCGTCGCCCTCGAACAACAGTGCCTGATCGTGCTCGAAGCGGAAGGCGTTGCGCAGCTCAGCCCGGCGCCCATCCTCGGCCTCGATCGTGCCCAGGTCGGTCACCTGGCCGCCCCCGGACGGGTAAAACGGCGACTCGCGGAGCTTGACGAGGAACAGGCCGTCCTCGACCGGCTGGAGCGCGCCGATCTGGGTCAGCACGTCCGTCTGCTCATAGCCGACGAACTCGCTGCGGAATCCGGCCGCCTTCGCGAACCCAGCCGCCAGCTGCTCATGGCTGTCGCCTGCCGCGCGCGAGCGCTCCCGCTGCTCCTCCATCAGCCGCGTGAACTCCCCCTCGTTGACGCCGAGGCCGCGGTCCTCGGCGAGCTCGCGGGTCAACTCGAGGGGGAAGCCGTAGGTGTCGTGCAGCCGGAAGGCTTCCTCGCCGCTGATCCGGGCGCCCCTGGCCGCGATCTCCTCGAACAGACGAATTCCGCGCTGTAGCGTCTCGGCGAAGCGGTGCTCCTCGTCGGTAAGGACACGGTGGATCTCGGTGCGGTTCCGCTCGAGCTCCGGGTAGGCCTCACGCATCTGCTCGATCACGACGTCCGAGAGCCGCGCGAGGAACGGGGTGCCGAGGCCGATGCGGGAGCCGTGCTGCACCGCGCGCCGAATCACCCGGCGCAACACGTAGCCGCGCCCCTCGTTTCCGGGCGCGATCCCGTCGGCGATGAGGAAGGTCATCGCACGGCCGTGATCGGCGAGGACGCGGTGAGCCTTCGTCGCCTCGTCGGAGGAGCCGTAGGCGAGGCCGCTCTCACCCTCGACCCAGTCCATGATCAGCCTGTAGCCGTCGGTGTCGAAGATCGACTCGACACCCTGGAGCAGCATCGCGCCACGCTCGAGCCCGAGCCCGGTGTCGATGTTCTGCTTCGGCAAGGGGCTGAGCGAACCGTCGCCGGCGAGGTCGAACTCCATGAAGACGAGGTTCCAGAACTCGAGGAACCGCTCGCAGTCACAGCCGGGCGCGCACTCGGGCCCGCCACAGCCGCGCTCCTCACCGCGGTCCAGGTACATCTCCGAGCACGGGCCGCAAGGCCCGGTCTCGGCTGCCTGCCAGAAGTTCTCCGAGCGTGGCAGCCCGACGATCCGCTCCCGCGGGATACCAACGCGCTCCCAGCCGGCGACGGCAACCTCGTCCTCGCCGAGGCCGAGCTCCGCGTCGCCGGCGAAGACCGTCGCCCAGAGCGTGCCCGGGTCGAACCTCATCCGCTGGGTGACGAATTCCCAGGCGAGGTCGATCGCCCCGTCCTTGAAGTAGTCGCCGAACGAGAAGTTGCCGAGCATCTCGAAGAAGGAGGCGTGACGCTCGGTGCGCCCGACGTCGTCGAGGTCGTTGTGCTTGCCGCCCGCCCGCATCACCTTCTGAGCGGTCGTGACGCGCGGCGCCGGTGGCTCCTTCCGGCCGAGGAAGTACGGCTGGAGCGGCTGCATGCCTGCGACGGTGAAGAGCGTCGAGCGGTCCTCCGGCGGAGGTATGGTCGAGCCCGACGGCATGCGGCGGTGCTCCTTCGACTCGAAGAAGGAGAGGAAGCCCTCGCGCAGCTCGGCTGACGTGCGCACTCCGGGATTGTAGGCTGCGGCGCCCGCAGGTCCCCCTCGTATCCTGGGACGATGCTCGAGCCCGTGCAACGACGGCGCGGAAGGCGCCGGCACCGGCTGCGCCGCCTCGCGCCCCTGGCGGGGCTCGCGGCGCTCGCGGTGGCAGCGGGGATGGTGGTCGGCGCACGCCAGGGCGAGGCGCATCACGCTCGTACGGCTGTGCAGGCGCCTGCGCCCCGGACCACTCCGACTCGACGCCCGCATCCGCGTCCCGCCAAACCCGCAGCGCTGCTCGCTGGTCCGCCGCTGCTCCGGCGCGGCCCGGTGCTGAAGGCGCGCTCCGCGATTCTCGTCGACGGAACAAGCGGACGTGTCCTCTACGAGATCCGCGCTCACCGGCGGCGGCCGATCGCGTCGACGACGAAGATCATGACCGCCCTCGTGGCGCTGCACCGACTCCGGCCAGACGACGTCGTGCGCGTCGACCGCAGCGTCCCGCGCGTTCCGCTCGTCAAGGAGGGCTTGCGCGCCGGCGAGCGCGTTGAGGCGTGGAAACTCTTCTACGGCATGCTCCTGTATTCCGGCAACGACGATGCGCTCGCACTCGCAATCGCCGCCGGCGGCTCCCGGTCCCGGTTCGTCGCACTGATGAACGAGAAGGCGCGCGACCTCGGTCTGCGGGACACGCACTTCGCCGGTCCGAGCGGGATCGTCGACCGAGACAATTTCTCCACGGCCTGGGACTTGGCGGCGCTCACGCGGGCGGCGCTGCGGGAGTCTCGGTTCCGCACGATCGTGCGGACGCGCGTCCGGCGGGTGGCCTGGGCGGCGCCGACCTTCGCGAAGGTCTACGTCAACAAGAATCTCCTGCTTGGACGCTACCGGGGTGCCAACGGTGTCAAGACCGGGTTCACGACGAAGGCGGGCCACTGCCTCGTCGCGTCGGCGACGCGCGGCCGCGTGACGCTGATCACGGTCGTCCTTGGCTCAGGCGACGAGTACCGGGACGCGCGAATGCTGTTGAATCTCGGATTCCGGGCGCTCGGATAGCCGGCCCGCCCGGGATCCTCGCGCTCGGCGCCCGGAGGCTCGCTCGACCGCGGCAGTCTCTCTGACGAAGAGGGCGTTCTGCGAATGCGGCCGCAGGCCGGCCCTCACGAGACGGTTGGTCGACGATCCCGCCGCGCCGTGTCAGACTCGAGCTGCACGAAGCCGCCCTCGGTCGCGGTCGCTCGCTCCGCTCGGCGGCACTCGGGGAACGAGGGCTTTCGCCGTTGTCGGCGCGCAGACGTGCTCCGCCGGCTGCGCCGACGGTCGGATCGACCGTCCGAACCTCGCCGGCCCTGGGGGCCGTTCGGTCGAGTACTGGTCTCGGCAGACGGGTGGTCGTCGAGCGGACTCACCGCGTCGAACTGGTCTCGGTCTCCGCTGCGATCTCTTCGCGGATCTTCTCCAGCGAACGGCGGATCAGACGCGAGACATGCATCTGGGAGATACCGACCTGCTGCGCGATCTGCGACTGCGTCAGCCCGTCGAAGAAGCGCAGCTGAAGGATCTTCCGCTCGCGCTCGTCCAGTGCACGAAACCCGGGCGCAAGCACGGCCCTGTCCTCCGAGACCTCGTACTGGTGCTCCTCCGTCCCGATCGACTCGAGGGGGTCGAGCTCGTCTTCGCCGTCGCCGCCCGAGCCGGACGAGAGCGACAGCGAGCTGTAGGCCCGGCCCGACTCAAGCGCCTCCAGCACCTCTTCCTCCTCGACGCTCGCCGCCTTCGCGAGCTCCGGGATCGTCGGAGAGCGCCCGAGCTGCACCGTCAGCTGCTCGATCAGTCGCGAGAGCTGGACGTTCAGCTCCTGCAGGCCGCGGGGGACCCGCACCGACCAGCCCTTGTCGCGGAAATGCCGCTTGATCTCACCGATGATGTTCGGAGTAGCGTAGGTCGTCAGCTCGACGCCCCGGTCGAGATCGAACCGATCGATCGCCTTGATCAAGCCGATCGCACCGATCTGGACGAGGTCCTCGAGCTGCTCGCCACGGTACGAGTAGCGGCGAGCGAGCGAGCGGACGAGCGACATGTACTGCTCGATCAGCTGTTCCCGGGCGGCGAGGTCGCCGTGCTCGTGGTAGCGGCGCAGGAGCGCCTTGTCGTTCTTTTCGGCCATCAGCGCTTCTGCGCCTTGTCGACGCGCTTGACGAGCTCGACCCACTCGCCGTCGTCACGCTCCTCGACCTCGAAGCTGTCGCAGACGGTCTCGAGGATCCGCCGGAGACTCAGCGCCGCGTCGTCGCGCCTGAGGTCGTCGAGTGCGCCGACGGGAAACGGCCCGACGCCGGTGCGCAGGATGTCGTTCCGGTCGATCGCGACCGAGACGGTCACCTCGCCGTCGGCACGGATCTCGAGCAGCTCGTCGAGGGCGAGCTCCAGATCCTCGAGGCTCTCAACGGTGACGTCGAGGCGGGCCGCGAGTCCACCGAGCACCAGATGCGCGACACGCTGAAACTCCTCCTCGCTCGGAATCGTCAGCGTGATCTGGTCGGGGCTCACGCGCCCGCTCCGCGGTCGCTCTCCCGCAACTCCTCTCCGAGCTCCTCCTCGCGTCGGCGTCCGGCCTCCTTCCCGGCCTGGACGGCGCTGCGCCAGTCCCGCCGCGACCTGAAGTCGGCAGCGCCGTAGGTGACACCGGCTGCGAATCCGGACACCTTCTGCACCGGGCGCGTGATGGCCATCGAGAGGGCGCGGATCGCGGTGTCGACGCTGTCGACCGCGTCGACCGCGCTGTCAGTGATCTGATCGACCTTGTCGAGCTGCCCGTTCACGCGGTCCACGCTGCCCCCAACTTTGCTGATGACCGGGAGGATCTCGCTCTCCACCCCTTTGATGAACGACGAAAGGCGGCCGACGGTTTCGCCGAGGCGCAGCAGGAGGTACGCGAGCGTCAGGCCGGTCGCGAGCAGGAAGACGGCCAGCGCGAGCCGCCACAGGTCACCCCAGCTGAACGCGGCAACGAGCAACGCAGCCGATCCTAGTCGCAGCGGGCCGAGGACACCAGGCCGCAACCCACCACGGCATCCCCCTCGTAGAGGACCGCAGCCTGCCCGTTGGCGACGCCGTAGACGGGCTGGTCGAGCTCCAGCGCGAACCCGCCCGGCATCGACTCGACACGGGCGGTCACCGCCGGCGAGCGGTAGCGGAGCTTCGCCTCGGCGCGCTCCACAGACACGTAGAGGCACCCGCTCGCCGTCACGCGCCGTCGCGCGAGCGACTCGCGCCGCCCGACGACGACGGTGTTGGTGAGCGGATCCGCGCCGAGCGCATAGACCGGCGTTCCTGCGGCGAGGCCGAGACCCTTCCGCTGTCCCGGCGTGAAGCGCCAGAAGCCCTGGTGCCGCGCGAGCTCGCGCCCCTGCTCGTCGACCACCGCGCCCTCCCGAGGCTCGAGGCCGTTGCGGCCGAGAAAGGAGCGGTAGTCGCCACCGGCGAGGAAGCACGCCTCCTGGCTCTCGCTCCGCTCGGCTGCCGCGAGCCCGGCCCGAGTCGCCTCGGCGCGGGTCTGCGACTTGTCCTGCTCGCCGAGCGGGAACCAGATCCGCTCCAGGTGCTTTGGATCGAGCCGCGCGAGCATGTACGACTGGTCCTTGCGGGCGTCTGCGCCACGCGCGAGCAGCCGCCGGCCGCGATGGTCGACGATCCGCGCGTAGTGTCCGGTGGCGAGTCGCGCCGCGCCGGCGCGGCGTGCGAAGGCCAGCAGCTCGGCGAACCGGAAGCCGCCGTTGCAGCGCACGCACGGATTCGGCGTCTCGCCGCGGGCGTAGGCCTGCACGAACGGACCGACGACGGCCCGCCGGAACTCCTCGCGCAGGTCGAGCGTCACGTGCGGCAGCCCGAGCGCATGGCACGTCTCGCGGGCGGCGATCACGGCGTCGGGCGAGCAGCAGGCGTGCTCGGCATCCGGACCGACCGGATCGAGCCAGAGACGGAGGGTGACGCCCACGGCCTCCGGGCCGGCACGCAGCAGAGCCACGGCGCTGTCGACGCCGCCGCTCATCGCGACCGCTGTGCGTCCCGAGCTGGGGTCCGCGCGTACGGCGGAGCCGATCGCGTTCGCGAGAGCGTCTGCGGCGAGCGTCTCGCCGGGGACGGCGGCCGCTTGGAGCAGGGTCAGCCCGACGAGAGGCCTGGCGAGCCCCCCGGCGTCTGCCTCGACGATCCTGTCGCCGTGGACGCGGAGCCGCACGCCCGCCCAGTCGCCTTCGCGGGAAGAGTCTCCGACGAGCTCGATCATGCGGCCAAGATAGCGAGCCCGGAATGACGTGAGAGGGAGCCGAGGCCCCCTCTCACGTGCTCCACTCTGCCGATGACTCCGGGCTTATGTGAACCTGGCAAGCCAGGTGGGTGCCGAGCCGGCCTTCGGCGATGCCTGGGCCGGACACAAGCTCCCTTGATGTAGACGTTGGTTCTACATTGGGCCCGGTGCACGTACAGAGTCGCGCAGACGCACTGTAGCGCTTAGCGGGCGAAACGCCAGGCGATCGTCTTGGTGCCCGTGAGGTGGAGCTGCTTCGCAAGCGCGAGCGTGACATCGAACCGTCGTCCGGGAACGTCCGGGCCACGATCGATCACCTGGGTCAGCACGCCCACGCCGTTGTACTGGATGTAGAGCTTGACGCCGCAGGGAAGCACGGGGTTGGCGACGCCCTTCGCCGTCGCGTCGATCACGATGCCGCAGGCACCCTCGGTCGCTTTGGCCGGTAGATACGGAGCAGCGAGCGCGTGGGACCAGTCGCCTGCCGGAGCCGGCAGCCCTCCCGGTTCGCGGGAGGTGCCCGCGAAGCTGTGCGTGAGCGCGAGGACGACCACCAGGGCGATCAGCGTCACCGCGGCGAGACCGGCGCAGCGGAGTCCGAACGACTGGGGCATCAGCCCCGGCCGACGAGATCGCCGAACGAGTCGCGGACGAGCGTGTCGAAGTCGATCGGCAGCATTCCGTCCGTGCTCGCGAACTCGCGCAGATACATCAGCAGGTACGAGCGCTCCTCGTCGCGGAACACGTCGGTACCCGCATGCTGGCGCGCCAGACGCTCGAGATCCCACAGATTCCACTCGCGGGGGCCCCGCGGCGAGAGCATGACGACGCTCGGGTGCGTTGCAAGAGCGGCGGCCGGCTCGCCCGCCGGCTCCGACTCGGGCGGGGGTGGCGGGGCGACCGTCAGCTGGGGGGCGGAGTGCGGCCGGGGCCCCGGTTCGAGCTCGGGCTCGGGCCCGGGGTCTGGCTCCGTCCGGGGCCTGAAGGCCTCGACCGGCGGCCCGGGCGGCACACCGGACTCCTGGACGGTCGCCGGCAACAGCCCGGGCTCAGTCTCAGCGGCGGAGGGCCGAGGCTCTGCTGGCGCAGGCCGCGGCAGGCCGTTCTGCGGCAGCAGGTGCACGCCGATGAAGTCCTGCGGCGGCTGGGGCACGGGCTCCGGCCGGGCCGGCTCGCCCGGTGCGGCGCTCGCGCTCGGCCGCCGGTGCGCCGTCCACTCGATCGTGAGCACGCCCAGATAGGCGCAGGCCATGATCGCGACGATCCACTTCCAGCCGGGCTGCGTGACCGTCGCCACGGCTGCAGCGAGCAGAATGAGCGCGACCTCGAACGCGACCCTGCGCCAGTGTTGAAGCACCGTGCGAGCCTAGCTGGGGGGATCGTCCTGCGGCTCGCCTGCGCGCCGCTTCGACTTGCTCGGCGACGCGCCGGCGGCGGCTGCCGGGCCGGGGCTTGGAGGAGGCGTCGCAGCGGGGGCAGACTGGGCTGGAAGCTCGACCTCTGGATCGCCCCCGGACGGAGCCGCGGGAGTCTCGTCGCCCGGGGCCGGGCCCGGGCCGGCCAGCATGGCCGCGAGCGGCTGCACCGCGGCGGGCCTCGAGGCCTCGGTTGCCTGCTCGGCGGCGCGGACGATCGCCTCGGCCACCGGCCCGATCGCGTCCTCGCCGAGACCGGCCGCTGCGAGCAGCTGCTCCGCGCCGTTCTGGGCGCGGGCGAGAATCGCCGTCGCCTGGGCGCGTGCCCACTCGAGAGTCTGCTCGACCTCGGCCCTGGCGGCGTTCGTGAGCTCGGTCGCCTGATGCCGTGACTGCTCCATCAGCCGCGCCGACCGCGACTCGGCCTCGCGCAGCTCCTGCGAGACCTCGCGCTCGGCGTTCGCCCGAAGCTCACGGGCCTCGTTCCGGGCCTGGGTCAGCATCTCCGCACGCTGGCGCTCGCTCTCCTGGCGGTAGCGCTCGACGTCGGCCTCGCTCTCCTGGAGCTCGCGCTGCCGACGGCGCACCTCCTCCTCGGTCTTCCCGAGCTGGGCGGCGGAGGCCCGCTGGGCGTCGGTCTCGATCGTGTCGGCGAACTCTGATGCGGCGCGGATCAGGTGCAGCGCGTCCATGCGCACGGCATGGCCGGTCGGCTCCACCTGCGGCCCGCTGCGCGTCGCGGCGGCCTGGAGCACGCGGAGCTGCGCCTGCATCTGGGCGGCGTGGCGGCGGAAGACGTCGAAGGACTCGCGGACGCGCTCGGGATCGAGTCGGTCGCCGATCTGCGGAATGTCCTCGAAGCGCGGGAGCGCCGTCAGTGAGGCCGACGAGGGCGCCCGTCCCGGACCTTCAGTTGCCATCTCCTTGCCAGCCTCCTTGGTTACGCGCGCGGCTCGCGCACCGAAGTATGACCGTTTGGGCGGTCAGAACCGAGGCAAGGGCTCGTCGAGTTCTGCCTCGACGCTGATGCCCAGCTCCTTCAATTGCGCCGCGGGAGCTCCGGTCGGCGCGCCTGTCATCGGGTCGATGCCGGCCTGGTTCTTCGGGAACGCGATCGTATCCCGCAGGTTGGCCTCTCCGGCGAGCACCATCACCATCCGGTCAATACCGAAAGCGATGCCACCGTGCGGCGGCGCTCCCATGGCGAGTGCGTCGAGCAGGAAGCCGAACTTCTCACGCTGCTCGTCCTGCGCGATGCCGAGGAGGTCGAAGACGCGGGCCTGGATCGCCGCCTCGTGGATCCGGAAGGAGCCGCCGCCGAGCTCGTTGCCGTTGCCGATCAGGTCGTAGGCCAGGGCAAGGGCGTTCGCCGGATCCTGATCGAACGTCGCCTCCCAGTCGGCGGTGGGCCGGGTGAACGGATGGTGCACCGCACCCCAGCGCTTCTCCTCTTCATCCCACTCGAACATGGGAAAGTCGGTGACCCAGAGCCACGACCAGGCGCGCTCGTCGATCAGGCCCAGTTGCTCACCGACATGCGTGCGCAGCGCCCCGAGCACGCGCGAGGTCAGCTCCCACGTCCCGGCGGCGAAGAGGACGGTCGTGCCGGGGTCGCTCCGGAATGATTCGAGCTCCGGCTCGGAGAGGAACTTCGCGATCGGCGAGCGCACCTCGCCTTGCTCGTCGACCACGAGGTAGGCGAGCCCCCTGGCGCCCCAGTGCTTCGCGAAGCCCTCCAGGTCGTTGAGCTCGTGGCGAGAAAAGGCGTGCGGGGCGCGGAGGAAGCGGACGCGTTCAGCCCCGGCGAACACGTTGAACCCGGAGCCACGGGTCACCGCGGTCGCGTCCTCGATCTCGAGCGCGAACCGCAGGTCGGGCTTGTCCGAGCCAAAGCGACGGTCTGCCTCGGCATGGGTCATGCGCTCGAACGGCGTCTCGAGCTCGACGCCGACGCATTCGCGCCAGACAGTCGAGATCATCCGCTCCATCAGCGCGAACAGGAACTCCTGGTCGGGGAACGCCAGCTCGACGTCGAGCTGGGTGATCTCCTGCACACGGTCGGCGCGGAGATCCTCGTCCCGGAAGCAGATCGCGATCTGGTAGTAGCGCTCGAAGCCCGCGATCACGAGCAGCTGCTTGGCGATTTGCGGCGACTGGGGCAACGCATAGAAACGCCCCTTCTGGACGCGCGACGGGACGAGGAAGTCGCGCGCGCCCTCCGGTGTCGGCTTCCAGAGCAGCGGCGTCTGGATGTCGACGAAGCCGTCCTCCTCCATCACGCGGCGAATCGTTCCGACCATCTTCCCGCGCAGACGGATGTTGCGCTGCATCTTTGCGCGCCGGAGATCGAGCCAGCGGTAGCGCTGGCGGACACTGTCGTCAACGTTGTCGTCGTCGAGCTGGAACGGGATCGGCGTCGAGGTGGAGAGGACCATGAGGCGGTCGAGCTGAACTTCGACCGCACCCGTCGGCAGGTTCGGGTTGACGAGGTTCTCGGCGCGCGCGACAACCTCTCCTTCCACCTGGATCACGTACTCGTTGCGCAGTTGCCTTGCGGTCTCCGCCGCCTCGGCGGAGCGCTCGGGGTTGATCACGACCTGGATGATCCCGCTCGAGTCGCGAAGGTCGACGAAGACGAGTCCGCCGTGGTCGCGCCTCGTGTTGACCCAGCCAGCGAGAGTGACGCGATCGCCGGCCCGGTCGACGCGAAGCTCTCCTGCGCTCGTATCGCGCCAGCTCATACCGGAAGCCTGCGCGCGAGCTCGTCGAGCGGCATGACGACGTCGCGCTCGCCGCGCTCCCGGACGATCGCCTCGCCGCGCTTGACGATCACGATGAAGCGGGACTCGAGCCGGTTCGCGAGCTTGATCTGGCCGTTGAGCGATCGGCCGGCGTAGTCGGTGTCGCAGGAGCGGCCGGACCGGCGGAGCTCGGCCATCACCGGGAACACGCTGCCGCGGTCGCCCTCCCCGTCAACGGCGAAGAAGATCTCGAGGTGCTCGGGCTCCGCGGTCACGTTCTCGCGCTCGAGCGCGAGCAGCAGCCGTTCGATTCCGGCGCCGAAGCCGATTCCTGGCGTCGGCGTCCCTCCGATCTCCTCGATCAGGCCGTCATAGCGGCCTCCGCCGGAGAGGGTGCCGGCCTGGCCCGTCTCGTCGGGACCGACGAACTCCCACGTGGTGCGCGTGTAGTAGTCCAAGCCGCGGACTAGCGTCGGGTCGAGCACGTATTCGACGCCGTAGCCGTCCAAATGCCGCGTCACCTGGTCGAAGTGCGCGCGGCATTCGCTGCAGAGCGACTCACCGATCCTCGGCGCATCCTGCAGTGCGGCGCGAACGCCCCGG
Organism: Gaiellaceae bacterium; assembly: GCA_046262635.1. Classification (GTDB taxonomy): domain Bacteria; phylum Actinomycetota; class Thermoleophilia; order Gaiellales; family Gaiellaceae; genus JBHEMK01. The sequence continues at coordinate 20,328 of JBHEMK010000036.1, read as the reverse complement.
TCCTTGACGTCGAAGACCCGCAGGGGGCTCGTCGCCCGCTTCTGGCGCGCGTCGTCATCGAGCAGGTCTGCGTGATCGTCGAGCCACGCGTTCAGTCTCTCGATGTACGCCGGGCGGCAGTTCCGGTCGCCGATCGAGTTGAGCCGGAGCTCGAACTCCGTCACGCCGAGGTTGAGGAGCAGCGCGCTGTAGTACTCGAGCACCTCGGCGTCGACGGCGGGATCGTCGGAGCCGATCGCCTCGAACGAGAGCTGCCAGTGCTCCCGGTAGCGCCCCTTCTGGGGCGCCGCGTACCGGTACATCGGTGCGATCGTGTAGAGCTTCACCGGCTGCGGCTCGCGGTGCATCCCGTGCTCAAGGTAGGCGCGGCAGATCGGGGCCGTCCCCTCCGGCCGAAGCGTCAGCGACCGGTTGCTGCGGTCGGTGAACGTGTACATCTCCTTCTGGACGATGTCTGAGCCCGCGCCCGACGTGCGCTTGAACAGGTCGGTGTCCTCGAAGCTCGGTGTCTCGATCCGCCGGTAGCCGTAGAGCGTGCAGAGGCGCTCCATCTCCCCGGTCACCTTGCGCCAGAGGGGCTGGTCGGACGGGAGGATGTCGTGGGTGCCGCGCGGCGCTTCGATCTTCACGACGTGCGCAGCTCGGCGAGGAAGGGGTTGCGCTGCAGCTCGGCGCCGAGCGTCGTCTCCGGCCCGTGCCCCGGGAAGACGAGCGTGTGGGGCTCGTAGCGGTCCATCAGGAGGCGGATCGAGTCGAAGAGTCGGTCCCACCCGGCGCCGGGCAGGTCGGTACGACCGACGGAGCCGGCAAAGAGCACGTCGCCGGAGAAGAGGCAGCCGTCGGTGTAGTAGGCGACGTGGGCGGGAGAATGACCCGGGACGTTGATGGTCTGCCACTCGATGCCGCCGAGCTCAAGCTGCTCCTCGCCCATCACCTCGACGATGTCCGACCAGGACCGGACGCTGACGCCGTAGCTTCGGTAGACCGTATCGGCGTTCGCAAGCAGCTCGGCCTCCCCCTGCGGCGCGTAGACAGGCGCGCCGCTCGCCTCGGCCAGGTCGGCGACCGCTCCGACGTGGTCGTAGTGAGTGTGTGTGACCAGGATGGCGCTGCACGACGCCCCCATCCGCGCGAGCTCGAGCCGCAGCCCCGCGGCGTCGGCGCCGGGGTCGACCACGACGGCCTCGGTCGCCCCGCGCTCGCTGCGCACGACGTAGCAGTTCGTCTGCACGGGGCCCAGCTCGTAGCGGTCGACAACAGGCGGCATGGGCGCTTGAGTCTACCCAGGCGCGGTAAGCTCGCCCCCTTGCGCTCCTGGAACCTCAACGAGCTCGAGGCGCCCTCCGGGATGCGCGATCCGATCGTGCTCGACACAGCCGACGGCGCCCGCGCCGTGATGCTCTCACTCTCGCCCGGACAGGAGCTGCGCGAGCACGAGGTCAGGGAGCGTGCCTGGGTGACGGTCGTCCAGGGTCGCGCCCGAATCGAGTGCGGCGGCGAGACGGTCGAGGGTGGCCCGGGGACGCTCGTGACGTTCGAGCCGCAGGAGCGTCACTCCGTCGCGAGCGCCGACGGCGCCCGGATTCTCCTCTTTCTCGCGCCGTGGCCCGGGCTCGGCCACTACCACAGCGAGGAAGCCCCGGCCTAGCGCCGCTTGGGAATCTCCGACTCGCGCCCGGCGGCACGCAGGTAGCGGCGGTAGGCGGAGCTGTCCATCCAATAGAAGAACGGGATCCCGATCACGCCGTAGGCGATCGGGATCGCGATCTTCGCCACGAGCGACTGCTTCTTGCCGCCGACGAAGGAGAGAAAGACGGCCAGTGCCGCGACGAAGAGCAGGCCGCGCTTTGCGGCCGCGCGCCATGAAGGCGGCTTGGCCTCCCGCAGCGGTCGACCACGCCTGTCCTTCGCCGGCGCCGACGTGCCTTTCGCGTCCTTCTTCCCGTTGCGCTCGGCCTTCGCCGGCCTCAACTCGGCGGGGTCGACCGCCCGCTCCTGCCCCTCCTCGTCGAGGAGCACGTACTCGTACTCGTGCCGCTTCTCCTTCTCCCGGCGGCGCCGCTGCTTCCTCGTCGGCATCTGCGGGCTAGCCTAGCTGGGCGCGCTCCCCGCCGAGGACGATTTCGGCGACGAGATCGCCGCCGAGATGGTAGGCGAGATACCGCCAGTCCGGCGCACCGAGCAGGACGAGGTCCGCACGGAACCCGGGTGCGACCCGACCGGCGCGGTCGGCCCGGCCGAGCACGTGCGCCGCGTTGACGGTGCAGGCCGAGAGGGCCTCCGCCGGTGAGAGCTTCAGCTGCGTCGCAGCCAAAGAGCAGACGAGCGGCAGGCTTTCGCAGAAGGCGCTGCCCGGGTTGAAGTCGGTCGCGAGCGCAACCGCCGCTCCCGCATCGACGAGCGCTCGTGCAGGGGGCATCGGCCTCGCGAGGAAGAGCGCGCTGGCGGGAAGGAGCACGCCGACGACGTCGCTGGCGGCCAGCGCCCGCACGCCGTCTGCACCGGTCGCCTCGAGGTGGTCGACCGACCGCGCACCGAGCTCGACCGCGAGCGGGATCGCGCCCTGGTCGGTGAACTGGTCTCCGTGCAGCCGGAGCGCGAGACCTGCCTCGCGGCAGGCCTCGAGATACCGCCGCGCCTGGGCGGCGTCGAACGCCCCGCGCTCGAGGAAGACGTCGGCAGCCTCGGCAAGCATGGCCGCCTCCGGGAGCACCTCGGCCAGCGCGAAATCGAGGTAGGCGTCCGCATCGTCGAACTCCGGCGGGACGGCGTGGGCGCCGAGCCAGGTCGGGGCTCCGCCGGCCGCCCGAACGGCACGCAGGGAGGAGAGCTCGGTCTCACGGTCGAGTCCGTAGCCGGACTTGCCCTCGAAGGTCGTCGTGCCCTGGCGGAGCATCCACCCCGCGTGCTTCGCGACGGCTGCGCGCAGGCCCTCTTCTCCGGCGTCGCGCGTCGCACGGACGGTCGAGAGGATCCCGCCACCCCGTGCGTGCAGCTCCTCGTAGCTCGCGCCGCCTGCGCGGAGCGAGAACTCGCCGACCCGGTCGCCGCCGAAGGCGACGTGCGCGTGGCAGTCGACGAGGCCAGGGATCGCACAGAGGCCACGCCCGTCGAGCTCCTCAATGTCACGGTCGAGTCGGAGATCGGTCATGCGACCGACGGCGGCGACAAGGCCGTCCTCGCAGAGCACGTATGCGTCCTCCAGCACGTGAACCTCGCCGAGCGAACGCCCCCTCAGCGGTGCGGGGCCCGTAGCAGGCGTGGCCAGCTGCGCGAGGTCGCGGACGAGCAGCCGCCGCGGTACGGCGACGCCTCCGGTCACTCGGACTGCTGGACCATCGGCAGCTCGAGGTTGCCCTCGGCCGCAGCGTCGAGCGCTGCACGGTAGCCCGCGTCGGCGTGGCGCATGACACCCGTGCCGGGGTCGGCGGTCAGGACGCGCTCGAGCCGCTCCCCCATCGCGTCGGTGCCGTCGGCGAGCACGACCATGCCGGCGTGGATCGCGTTGCCAATGCCCGTGCCGCCGCCGTGGTGGACACTGACCCATGTCGCGCCCGCCGCGGTGTTCAGCAGGGCGTTCAGGATCGGCCAGTCGGCGATCGCATCGGAGCCGTCGCGCATCGCCTCGGTCTCGCGATACGGGGAGGCGACGGAGCCGGAATCGAGGTGATCCCGCCCGATCACCACCGGTGCCTTGAGCTCGCCCGCGCGGACGAGCCCGTTGATCGTGAGGCCCGCCTTGGCCCGATCCCCGAAGCCGAGCCAGCAGATCCGCGCCGGCAGCCCCTGGAACGCCACGCGTCCGGGCGCCAACTCGAGCCAGCGCTGGAGGAGCGGATCGTCGGGGAAGAGCTCCCGCAGCTCCTCGTCGATGCGGGCGATGTCGCCAGGATCGCCCGACAGGGCTGCCCAGCGGAACGGCCCGACACCGCGGCAGAAGAGCGGACGGATATAGGCCGGTACAAAGCCCGGATACGAGAAGGCCTCGGGCACGCCGGCGTCACTCGCCTCACCTCGCAGGTTGTTGCCGTAGTCGAAAACGTTGCTTCCGGCTCGGGCGAACTCGAGCATCGCCTCGACATGGCGCACGATCGACGCACGAGCGCGCCGCAGGTACTCCTCGGGATCGGCGGAGCGGAGCGCGGCGGCATCGCCGACCGACAACCCCGCCGGGACGTAGCCGTTGAGCGGATCGTGCGCCGCCGTCTGGTCGGTGACGAAGTCGAACTGCTCCCGCCGCGCGGCCAGCTCTGGCACGACGTCGGCCGCGTTGCCGAGCAGGCCGACCGAAAGCGCCCGTCCTTCTGCCGCCGCCGCCTGCACCCTGGCGAGCGCGTCGTCGAGCGAATCGGCGACCTCGTCGAGAAACCCGGTCTCGCACCGCCGCTCGATTCGCTGCGGATCCACCTCCACGCAGAGGATCGCCGCCCCGGCCATCGTCGCTGCCAGCGGCTGCGCGCCGCCCATCCCCCCAAGCCCGGCCGTGAGGATCGTCCGGCCGGCCAGATCGGGCGAGCCAAAGTGCTTCTCGCCCGCGGCCGCGAACGTCTGGTAGGTGCCCTGCAGGATCCCCTGCGTGCCGATGTAGATCCACGAGCCCGCGGTCATCTGCCCGTACATCGTCAGACCCTCCGCCTCGAGGCGGCGGAACTCCTCCCAGGTCGCCCAGCGGGGCACGAGCAGGGAGTTTGCGATCAGCACGCGCGGTGCGCCGGCGTGTGTGCGGAAAACCCCGACCGGTTTGCCGCTCTGCACGAGCAGCGTCTCGTCGTCGCCCAGCTCGAGCAGCGTCCGCACGATCGCCCGCAGCGCGTCGTGGTTGCGCGCGGCCTTGCCGGAGCCTCCGTAGACGATCAGCTCCTCCGGCTTCTCGGCAACCTCGGGGTCGAGGTTGTTCAGCAGCATCCTGAGGGGCGCCTCGGTCGACCACGAGCGTGCGTTCAGTTCGGTACCGCGCGGCGCCCGGATCGACGCGAGCTCGCCGACGAGCGTCTCGACCCGGTCGGTCGCGATACTCACAGCAACTCCCCCACCTCAGCCTCGACCGCGGCGATCAATGAGCCGTCGCCGACGGCCGAGGCGACTGCCTCGATATCCCCTCCGAGCGGCCTGTCGTCCCGCAGCCGAGCCGACAGCTCGCGCACGGCCGCTCGCGTCGCGCGCACGCCCTCGCCCGGCTCGAGCGGGGCCAGAAACTCGACGGCCTGCGCCCCCGCGAGCAGTTCGATCGCAAGCGCCCGCTCGCAGTTGCCGAGCACCTGCCACGCCTTCAGCCCGGATGCATTGCCCATCGAGACGTGATCCTCCTGCCCCGCGCTCGTCGGGATCGAGTCGACGCTCGCCGGATGGCAGAGTACCTTGTTCTCGCTGACGAGTGACGCTGCCACGTACTGCGGAATCATGAATCCCGAGTTCAGTCCGCCGTCGGCCGTGAGGAAGGCGGGCAGGCCGTCGGAGAGATTCGGATTCACGAGCCGTTCGACCCGCCGCTCGGAGATATTCGCGAGCTCGGCGACGGCCATCGCCAGCGCGTCGAGCGCGAAGGCAAGCGGCTGGCCGTGAAAGTTCCCGTTCGAGACGAGCATCTCGTCCTCGACGAGAACGAGTGGGTTGTCGGTTGCGGCGTTGACCTCGGCCGAGACCGTGTAGGCGACGTAGTCGAGCAGATCGCGCGAGGCGCCGTGCACCTGCGGCGCGCAGCGAAGCGAGTACGCGTCCTGCACCTTGTCGCACCAGCGGTGCGCCTGCATGATCGCGGACCCTTGGAGCAAGCGGAGGACGTTCGCGGCCGCATCGGCCTGCCCTTTTAGCCGGCGGAGCGCCTGGATCTGCGGCAGGAACGATGTGCGCGATCCCTGCAGCGCCTCGAGCGACTGGGCGCAGGCGAGGTCGGCAGCCTGGGCGAGCCGGCGGGCCCGGACGAGCCCGAGTGCGGCCGTGGCGCACATAAACTGCGTGCCGTTGATCAGCGAGAGCCCCTCCTTTGCCTCGAGCCGCGTCGGCCGGAGACCCGCGGCTGCGAGCGCCTCGGCGCCCGGTCTGCGCAGCCCATCCAGCCATGCCTCGCCCTCGCCGACGAGGGGCAACGCGAGATGGGCAAGCGGCGCGAGGTCTCCGCTCGCTCCGACCGACCCGCGGCTCGGGACGAACGGCAAGACACCGCGATTGAGGCACTCGAGCAGCAACTCGACGGTGCCGATGCGAGCGCCGGAGTTTCCCTTCGCGAGCGCGTTCGCGCGCAGCAGCATCGCGCCCCGCACCACGTCGTCCGGGTAGGGGTCGCCGACGCCGCAGGCGTGCGAGCGGAGGAGGCGCAACTGCAGCTCCCCGGTCAGCTCCTCCGGGATCGACCGAGAGACAAAGCGGCCGAAGCCCGTGTTGACACCGTAGGTGTGCTCCCGCGTTCCATGCGCGGCGCGTTCGACGAGCGCGCGCGCGGCGCGCATCTTGCCGCGCGCCTCGTCGGAGAGCTCGGCCACTGCGCCCTCGCGGGCCACAGCCCAGACATCGGCAATGGTCAGATCGTCGCCCGTAAGCCCGATCGCGGTCCGCTGGGCCATTCGGCCGAGTCTAGCTCCGTCGGGCAGTGTCCAACCGGGACGTTCAGGAGTCGAGTAGCCGGAGCTCGAGCACCCGTGTGGGCTCGAACCCGTCGATGCGCAGGGTCGAGCCTGCGGCGGCGACGGCAGCCCCGGCGGGCATCAAGCCGACGAGCTCCGAGCCGGCCACCGCGACGCCCCGCGCCCGCGCCTCGAGCTCGATCCTGGCGACGATCTCGTGCAGCGCGGCGGCCTCCCAGTCCTCGACATTCATGCTCACCTGGGCAAAGCCGGCGCGCGGCAGGTCGAGCCCGAGCGCCCGCACGCCCGGAAAGCCGCCGCCACGCTCCCGCACCACGGCGGCGATCTCGCGCGCGATGGCGACGTCCGCGCTCGCGAGGTTGACGTTGAACGCGATCAGCGGCCCGCGCGCGCCCACGATCACGCCGCCGGCACCGGGGTGCAACCGCAAGGGTCCGAAGTCCGGGGCGAACTCGGACGCATCGATGCGGCGTTGAAGCTCCTCGGGGCCCCCCTTCCTGAAGAACGCCGGGCCGCGCCCCGGCGCCAGATCGGCGTAGAGGAAGACGGGCAGCTCGAGCTCCGCGCCGATCCGCTCGGCGAGCCGCCGCGCGGTCAGCCGGGCGCGGTCACGGTCGTCTGGTCGGATCGGCACGACGGGCACCACGTCGGCCGCGCCGATGCGCGGGTGCGCGCCCTCGTGCCGGCGCAGGTCGATCCGCTCGCGCGCGCACGCGACCGCCGAGATCAAGGCCTCGACGAGCGCCTCGGGCTGCGCGATCAGTGTGAACACCGAGCGGTTGTGATCCGCGTCCGCGTGGACGTCGAGCAGCTCGGCGTGCTCCGAGACCGCGGCCCCGATCGCCTCGAGTGTCGCTCGGTCGCGGCCCTCCGAGAAGTTGGGGACGGCCTCGAGCGGAAGCGGCATCACGGCGCCCGCAGATTCGGGCACTCGGCACGCACGGACCGCAGGACGATTCCGGTTCGCATCAGCAGTGCCAGCACTTCGCAGCCGACGCAGAGGCCGAGCGCGGCCCCGAACATCGGGAGGCGGCCGGGCACGTCGATGAGCACGAGGCGACGCCGTCGAGGCCGAGGACGAGCGCAAGCACCACTGCGGTCACGGACGACCGCCCGAATCGCCTGCGCGAAGCGCTTGGTCGAGCCGGACGCGTCGCACGGCCGGAACCCGGGCGGGGGCGGCAGCACCCGCGTCGCCGGTCCGAGCTGGCTCAGGGCCGGCCCCGCCGCGGCGCGCGCGACGAAGCCGTCGGCGAGCCCAGTGGCCGACGACGGCGGCGCAAGCGCGAGCGGCTCGATCGCCGTCGTGACGGCGCCGGCGGCGACGAGGCGGGCAGAGCGCTCGTCGGGCGGACTCCGGAAGCTGAACAGCGCGTGCCCTCGCATCGCCGTGCACTCTTGCGGCTGCCCGTGACCGTCCGCAAGTCCACCTACCGCTCGATCCGCTCGCTCCAGCGCGACAACCGCGCCTGCCGCGCCTGCACCGAGGCCGGCTACGAGCTCCAGTCGCTGCCCGTCTGGCTTCCGTTTACCGGCCAGCGCGCCTACCTGTTCGGCCAGGCGCCCGGGATCATCGAGGGCGCCGAGCGCCGGCCGTGGCGCGGCCGCGCCGGACAGACTCTCCGCCGGTGGTTGGAGATGGATGAGGAGACGTTCTACGACACCTTCTACTGCGCCTCGGTCACCCGCTGCTATCCCGGCCGCCCAGTCCTGGGCCGCGGCGACCGCACACCGACCTCGCACGAGCAAGACCTCTGCCAGTTCTGGCGGAAGTGGGAACTCGAGCTGCTCCGGCCGCGCCTCCTCGTCACCGTCGGCGGTCTCGCGCTCCGGCGGCTGCTCGGGCCGTCGCAGCTGGCGGCGTGGGTCGGCGAGCGCTACGAACGCGACGGCCGCACCGTCATCCCGCTGCCGCACCCTTCCGGTGCGAGCGGCTGGCTGAACGCACCGGCCAACCGGGAGCTGCTCCATCGCGCGCTCGAACTCGTGCGAACCGAGCTCAGCCGGGTCTAGCCACGAGCCACGTGGCTGCCTCGTCGAGCCAGCAGTCGAATCGCCGGCCGGCCTCGGCGAGCGCTGATCGAGGGCATCCTGGTCGAAGGCACGCATAGCGAACTCGTGCCTCCACCGTCCCGAGTCGTGCACGTCCTCGACGGTTGCGCGGACGATGTCGCCGTAGACGGCCGACAGACGCCTGGTCATCTCGACGAGCATCCTTTTCGCCCCTCAGCGGGTCGACCACTGACGACCCCTGCACTGCGAGGTGAAGCGTGCAGGCCCGAAGGAGCGCCCGGCGGAGATCGGCCGATTCCCGCTGATCAGGTTGCTTGCCAGTACCACCGCGTCGAATCGTCGCCCGAGGGCGGGCGTCTCGAGGTCTGCGCAACGGTCTCGACCTCCTCGGTATGGGCGAGCAGCTCCGCCGACTGTTCGACGACGCGGTAGCCGAGCTCCGTCAGCTGGCGCATGATGCCCCTCTGCGCCTGCACCGAGCTCGAGGATCTCCCGCCCGCGTGCACCGCTTCCGCGATGATCTCGCCCCCGCCGTGCGCCGGGAGCGGCGCGGGGAGCCCGACCGGGCTTCGTCCGGCGCGGCGCTCGTCCGGAGGCCATCGCCGCGGAGAGCGCTCCAGCCCCGGCTGCGGTTTCTCGCCGCTTCGCAGGGGGGCCGGACCGCGTCACCGATTCAGCCTAGAACCCGGCGGCTAGATTGGCGCCCGTGAGTGCCGTTCCCTACCGGAGCACGTTCATTCGGCTGCTCGGCTTTCTGCGACCCTACAAGTGGTCGCTCTGGATCTCGGTCGTCCTCGCGGTCGGGTCGCAGCTGGCGCAGATCGCGCTCGTCGCGGTGACGGGGCGGGTGATCGACCAGGCGATCCGCCCCCACGACCGCCACCGGCTCTGGGAGCTTGTTGGCGCGATCGTCGTGCTCGGCTTCGTCAAGGCAGCGCTGATGGTTGGCCGGCGTCTGATCTCGGGGCGGCAGGCGCTCGGAGTCGAGTTCGACATCCGAAACGGCCTCTACGCCCACCTCGTCCGCCTCTCGTTCGGCTTCTACGACAGGCACCAGACGGGCCAGCTGATGTCGCGCGCGACCGTGGACCTGCAGAGTGTCCGCTTCTTCCTCGGCTACGGACTGATCTTCTTCTTCCAGCACGTGCTAACGATCGTCTCGGTCACCGCCGTCCTCTTCGTCTACGAGTGGCAGCTCGCCTTTGTCGCACTCGCAATCACGCCGGTACTGATCGTTCTCGCCTATCGCTACAGCCACGTCTCGCACCCCACCCTGCGCGACGTGCAGCAGAAACTCGCCGACGTGGCGACCGTGGCGGAGGAGGACATCGTCGGCGTTCATGTCGTCAAGGCGTTCGCACAGGAGCCGCAAGAGGAGGCGAGGTTCCGAGTCGCCTCAGAGGCCGTGTTCCGGCAAACCGTGCTCGCGAACCGTCAGCGCGCGCTCTACGTGCCGCTGATCTCCTTCATCCCGCTGCTCGCGCAGGGCGCGGTGCTGCTCGTCGGAGCGCGGCTCGTTGCGCACGGGTCGATGACGATCGGCAGCTTCATCGCCTTCAACGTGTACGTGACGATGCTGGTGACGCCGTTGCGCAGCCTCGGCATGTGGATCGGTCAGGCGCAGCGAGCGACCGCCTCGGGCGAGCGCATCTTCCAGATCGTCGACGAACCGGAGGAGATCGTCGAACAGGCGGGAGCGCCCGAGCTGCCGCCCGGCCCCGGCGCGATCCGGTTCGAGGGCGTGTCGTTCGCATATCTGACGGGTCAGGGCGTGCTCGTCGGCGTCAGCCTCGAGGTCGCCGCAGGGCGGACGATCGCCCTGATCGGTCACACGGGTTCAGGAAAGACGACGCTGACGTCCCTCGTCCCCCGCTTCTATGACGCGACCGTCGGGCGCGTCACGATCGACGGCGTCGACGTCCGGGACGTGACGCTCACGTCCCTGCGGCGCGAGATCGGTGTCATCTCACAGGATCCGTTCCTCTTCTCTGCGACCGTGCGCGAGAACATTTCATTCGGCACGCCGGGGCTTTCCCACGAGGAGGTCGAACGAGCGGCGCGGCAAGCCCAAGCCCACGAGTTCGTCGAACGGCTCCCACAGGGCTACGACACCGTGATCGGTGAGCGCGGGATCACGCTCTCGGGCGGTCAGCGTCAGAGGCTTGCGATCGCTCGGGCTCTCGCGGTCGATCCGCGAATCCTGATCCTCGACGACGCGACGGCGTCGGTCGACGCAACGACGGAGGCCCTGATCCGCACCGGCCTACGCGAGGCGATGGAGGGCCGGACGACGCTGATCATCGCGCATCGCCTCTCGACAATCGCGCTCGCGGACGAGATCGTCGTGCTCGACGGCGGCCGCATCGCCGCGCGCGGATCTCACGACGAGCTGCTCGGAGCCAGTGCGGTCTATCGCGAGATCTTCGAGCACGGCCTGCTGGAGCGTCGGTTCGCCGACGCCGTCGAGGCCAGGGCAGCCTCGTGAGCACCCACGGCTTCGACGGGACTCGCCACGCGCAGGTGAGGCTTCGCATCGCCGGTTTGTACCGCGGAAGGACACGGGCGCGTCGAGCGAACGAGCGGGCGGGCCCGTGAGGGTCTGGCAGCCCGGGAGCCATCTCTCCCACGAGCGCGGCGCCGAGGTCAAGGACTGGTCGTGGCGCCGGACCCGCCGCCGGCTTGCCGAGCTCGCACGGCTGACGAAGCCGTACAAACGGCAGACGGCTCTCGCCCTCGTGTCGCTCCTCGCCGCCACGGTTACCGGGCTGCTTCCGCCCGCGCTCGCGAAGTACGCCGTCGACGACGGGATCCGCAAGCACGACTTGGCGAAGCTCTGGTGGATCGTCGGCGCTTTCGTCCTCGCGGGCCTCCTCAACTGGGTCGCGAGCTACGCGCAGACCTACTTCACCGGCTGGACCGGTGAGCGCATGCTCGCCGACCTCCGCTCGAAGTTGTTCGGCCACCTCCAGCGGCTCTCGCTCGGCTTCTACGAGCGCAACCGCGCGGGCGTGATCATCAGCCGCCTCACCAACGACGTCGAGGCGCTCGACCAGCTCGTCACCGACGGGGTCACGAGCCTCGTCCAGAACACGTTGACGCTGTTCGGCACGGCGATCGTCCTCTTCATCTTCGACTGGCGCCTCGCCCTCGCCGCGCTCGCGGTGATTCCGCTGATGAGCCTCGCCACGGTGATCTTTCGCGTCCGCTCCACCCGGGCGTACCGCGCCGTGCGGGAACGACTCGGTCTGGTCACCGCCACCCTGGCCGAAGACATCGCCGGCATGCGCATCGTCCAGGCCTTCACGCGCGAGGAGCGAAACGTCCAACACTTCCGGGAAGTCAACGAGCGCTACCGAGCCTCGAACCACGAGACGGTGGTCCTGAACGGCATCTACTTCCCGTTCGTCGACTTCCTCTCGTCGGTCGCGCTCGCCGTGGTGCTCGGATACGGCGGCTACCTCTACTTCCGCGGCGAGACGACGATCGGGACGCTCTTCACCTTCATGCTGTACGTGCAGAATTTCTTCGACCCGGTGCAGCAGCTCTCGCAGCTCTACAACACCTTCATCGCCGCCACGGCCGCGCTCGACAAGATCATGGATGTGCTGGACGAGACGCCAGAGGTCGTCGACCTCCCGGCGGCGCGCGAGCTCCCCCGGATCGAGGGGCACGTTCGCTTCGAGAAGATCCGCTTTACCTACGGCCGCGGCGAGGAGGTTCTGCACGGCCTCGACCTCGACGTGCAGGCCGGCACGACCGTCGCGCTCGTCGGTCACACCGGCGCCGGCAAGTCGACGATCGCCAAGCTGCTCGCCCGCTTCTACGACCCGGTCGAGGGGCGGATCACGATCGACGGTGTCGACCTCCGCGACGTGTCGCAAGCGTCACTGCGACGCCAGCTCGGCGTCGTACCCCAGGAGGGCTTCCTCTTCGCAGGGACGGTCGCCGAGAACATCGCCTTCGGCCGGCCTGACGCCCACCCCGAGGAGATCGTCCGGGCCGCTCAGATTGTCGGAGCTCACGAGTTCGTGCTCCGGCTCGAGGACGGCTACGAGACACAGCTCGGGGAACGCGGCAACCGTCTGTCACTCGGCCAGCGCCAGCTCGTCGCATTCGCCCGCGCGCTGCTGGCCGATCCGCGGATCTTGATCCTCGACGAGGCAACGTCATCAGTCGATATCGGCACGGAGCGGAAAATCGAGCAGGCGCTCCGCCTTCTGCTCACGGATCGCACGGCGTTCATCATCGCCCACCGGCTCTCGACGATCCGCGACGCCGACCTGATCGTCGTGCTGGAGCACGGGCTAATCGTCGAACAGGGCACCCACGCCGAATTGCTCTCGCGCCGCGGCCTCTACATGTCGCTCTACGGCGACTGGGCCGTCGACGTCGCCTAGGCCTAGGGAACGTCGAGGCTGACGGCCGAAGCCGGCGTCGTGACCGACATCGCATTCAGGCCTCGCTCAAGACCCTGTCTGGCGATCAGGCCGTGCGGGGATCGAACTGGGCAACGGGAGGGGAATTCGGCCCTGGCCCTTCATCCCAGCGTTACCCTGGAAGCCTGATGGCACTCGACAAGGAGACGGAGGAGCGAATCGACCAGCCCGTCTCGGCCGAGGCCGAGCGCGAAGCACGACTTACGCCCGTCGAGGCGATCGAGCGAATGAGGATCAACGTGCCTGTGCGCGGCAACCGGAAGCTGCGCACCCTGGTCGAGCGCGTCAACCTGGACAAGCAGCTCAAGGGCTGGTGGCACGTTGCGAACGTAAACGCAGTCTCGCGCATGGAGATCAACGACCACTCCTGGGTCCACATCCAGATCGTCACGAACATCGCGCTGAAGCTCCTGCGCCAGCTCACGAAGCACGGGATCGAGCCATCCGTTGTGCGCGACTACGGATTTAGGCGGGACGATTCCGAGATCGTTGTCACGCTGGCTGCGCTCATGCACTGCATCGGGATGTCGATCCACCGCCATGGTCACGAGGATTTCAGCCTCTTCCTCTCCGAACCCAAGCTCCGTGAGTTGCTCGATGGGCTCTACGACGAGCCTGACCGGACGGTGATCGTCTCGGAGGTGCTGCAGGCGATCATCAGCCACCGTGCCGACGGTCAGCCGCTGACGATCGAGGCCGGACTGATCCGCGTGGCCGACGCGCTCGATATGGCGAAGGGCCGCTCGCGCATCCCGTTCGAGCACGGCCGCGTGTCGATGCACTCGCTCTCCGCCGCCGCGATCGAGGACGTCGTGATCAAGGACGGCGACGATCGGCCCGTCCTGATCGAGATCCTGATGAACAACTCATCCGGGATCTTCCAGGTCGACGGCCTGTTGAAGGCGAAGCTCCGCGGCTCCGGCCTGGAGCCCTACGTCGAGGTCATCGCGCACATCGACACCGAGCAGGAAAAGCGACTCGTGCCGATGTATCGGCTCGAGATCTGATCGGGAGCAGAAGGTCAAGAGGTCGGGCTCGGTCAGCGGGTCTGCTCTCGTCCTGGGAGCAGCGGATTGTCGTCGGCAGCGACGTGGGTCAGACTGACATCCGCGGGTCAGAACGGCATGACTGGTAACCGCCGGCAGCTGCCTCGGTCTCGCGTCGCGCGTCGCCGGCGAGCGGCGCCGCATAGATGCTTCGAGGATTCTCTGTCTGGTCGGGCGCAGCCGCTGCTCGAGACCAAGAGCGATCGGGTCGTGGTCAGTCACTCCTCGGCGGCCGTTCGCTGCAATCGCCGGGACGAAGCCTGCGAGTGTGCGCAGGTGGCGACAATCCTCTGCTCTCTGGTTTGCCGCGGCCGGCCAGCGCTGCCAAGGTGAGTAGAGGCTGCTGCTCGGATGCCGAGCACGCTCAACGACGACCGCTGCCTGGCCGCGCTGACGGCGAGCGAGCTCGTAGCCGAGCTTCGGCCGTCTGCGCGCATGCCACGGCGACTCGACCACAAGCCAGCGACATGGCTATCTTTGCCGACCTTGCTGATCGATCCTCACCCCCTCGCGGGCTACAGCTCCTTCCGGCTGGCTCGCTACAATGCCGCAACCCTTTGCGGGATCGTCTAACGGTAGGACGCCGGTCTCTGGAACCGGAAGTTGGGGTTCGAATCCCTGTCCCGCAGCCTTGTCAAAGCCGTCGCGCGGACGGGCTTTCTGTTGGTCAGCGCTCCGGGCCAAGGTGCAAGCCGGGGCGACGACGCGTGGCGAGCTTGGACACCGTCCGAGGCGGCACCACCGCGGACGTTGCACCGCGCTACGGGGTGGGCCTGCTGCTGGGGGAACTCGCAGCCTGGTCGATCTCGCTGCGCATGGGGATGAGAGAGGAGCGGCGATCGTCACGCTTCTACCTCCCAGCGGTGGCAGCCGCCACGACCGCGTCGGTTGCAGTGGGCGGCCTCGTGATCTGGCTGGGCGGCGCACAGGTTGCCGGCGGGCTGGTCTCGTCCGCGGTCGGCACGGCTGGGCGGTCGGGAAGTTCGAGCTCGTCGTACGTGCTGCAGCGCGGGGCCGAGGCCGGCCTTCCGGTGGGCCGCTACACTAACGCCGCTTCAGGGCGCATTCGTCTAGTGGCCCAGGACACCGCCCTCTCACGGCGGCGGCACGGGTTCGAATCCCGTATGCGCCTTAAGAAATAAAAGCCCGTAAACGGAGGTGTCTAGGCCTCCATGGAAGCGCCGTCGAGAGACTCAGATTGGCGCACGCGGTGCCAAATGGAGCACTGCCCGGCTGAGGGTGGCACGGTACCGCCGGCTCCATGAGAGGTACGCGGGCCAGAAGAGTCGGGGGTGGCCGCGCGGCGTCACTTGGCCGGGCGACACGTCCTTGTGAGCGTGGTCGTCATCAGCACCAGGCAGTCTCCCAGGGAGATCGGACGGCGCCCCCTTGAAGGCCGACGCCGGCCCAAGAGCCGGCGCGGCCTGCTAATGGCGCTGTCCCACCAGCTCGGTGCACAAAAAAGCCCGCTGGAGCGGGCATGTTCGCCTGATTCTGAGAGTCCCGGGGGACACGCTTTGCTCGTGCGGCTGCGACTACCACCAGCCGCGGCGGCGGCGGTTCTGGCGGTGCCCGAAGGAGAATAGGCCCAGCGGGATGAAGAGCAGAGGCAAAAAGAAGACGTGTCCGCCCGTCAAGGCGAACACGATCAGCGCGATGGCTACACCGATGGCGAGCGTGCGCAGCATGTCTACCTCGTGTTGCGACCCGCGTTGCGGGGGACGGAGACCTCTTCCGCCCCCCGCGCACGTGGTTCGCTACCTGTCGCGCTCAACTACCTGATCAGCGTCGCGAGTGCCGGGCAGGTCGTCGCCCGTCGACCAGTAGGGATCGCGGCTTCCCGCTTTCGCGAGGCCGCGGCTGACCATGTAGCCGACGCCAACGATGGCGACGTAGAGCCATGCCCGTGCGGCCGGGAAGGCGTCTACATTAGCGTTGCCGTTCCCGTCGCCCTGCCCCACGATCCACGAGGCGATCAAAACTCCGGCGATTATTGCAATCATCGCGTAGAACTCGGTCGTCTTCGTGGAGTGCTTCGTCTCGCTCGTGAGACGCATCAGCAGGCCATCGCCCGTAGTGCGCCTCCGGCGTCCGCCCGTTCCGGCTGCCATTCCTGACCCCCTTGTCTGGATATTGCTGGTGCTACATGTACCGTGCGGACAGCGGACAAACATCGAATGTTGCGCGGCGGTTACGGCTGCTGCTGACCGCCTTCCGGGGGCCTGCTACGCCGCCTCGAGGAGAGCGACCGCCAAGCGCAGCGAATCGAGCGTGCCCGACTGATCTCTTACGGGCCGCTCGTGACCCCGAAGCCAGCGCCTCGGCCCTCGGCGACCTGCCGCACTACGGCACTTTCTGATCCGCTCTGCACCGCTGCCACGTGGTTGGCGAGGGTTCCTGCCTCCTTGAATGTGTTGAAGAACCCCTGGTCGCTTACTGAAAACAGCAGACCAGCGCCCATCGCGCCTCGCCGAAGCGTCTCGATGTCGTTCTCAGTCTGCGTCAGCCATCATTCGACTCCTCTCTTTAACCGGCAGTCCGTGAGCCGTGACGGTCTGAGCGCGGCGCGGCTCGAGGCACTGGGCGAGTGCCGCGAGGAAGACTTCGCCGCTGAGCTGCGCAGTCGCATCGAGGACGCACATCGGCACGCGCAGGCTCATCCGAACGATGCCGCGGCGGTCTGCGCACTCAACGACGAGCTGCAGCGCGCGGCGGCGCAGCTCAAAACGCAAGCCATCGAAACTGAAACCCCGTTGCCCGAGTCGCCCGCGCGAGCGGCGCATGAAGCGGCGCAAACCGCTCACTTCTGGGCGAATGCGCCCTCTCACGGCGGCGGCACGGGTTCGAATCCGGTATGCGCCTTCTAGTTGCATGGTTGGGTCGATTTGGCTCAACCATGCGAGGGGCCGGTCATAGATGTCGGCAAAACGTCGCGCGCAGGCCCCCGGTGCAGACCTCGAAGCGCAGGCGGTTCTGCCTGCGAGCTCAAGGCTCCGTCACACGACCGGAGTTGTCGAGTGAGAGCACACTGGCCCAGCTGTCGTCGATGCTGTCTCAGGCCCAGGGTAGGCCGGCCCACGCTTTTGGGCGTCCGAGCCGCCAGGGTGTGAATGGCGCATATGCCTCGGCGGGGGCCTTCGTCTCGGTCTCGACGCCGGCGTTGTGGGCGCGTGCCGTCTTCGAGCGCGGATAGACGATCGTCTTGCCGGGGCGCCGGGCCCCCGTCATGAAGATCAGGCACGGCTGATCGCCCCTACCGACGAAGGTGTGATGGGTGCCGGCGGCGCAGTGGACGAAGTCCCAGGCTTGCAACGGCCGCTCCTGATCCTCGACGACGAGAAGGCATGTTCCCGAGAGCACGAGGAAGTTCTCTTGGCAGGATTCGGCGTGGTACATGCCCGTCGGCTTTCCGGGCTCGAGGACCGCCAGCGTGAACCCGGTCTGGACGAATTGTTGCGGCTCCAGGTCGGTTCGTTCACTCAACACGCGCCTGCTGCTCTCGAACACGCACCGGTAACCGAATGCATCGTTTTGCACCCACGCAGCGTCGCCGACGTTGACGACGAACCAGCCGGGACTCGCGGGCGCGAGCCCCGAACCAACCTCTTCCAGTCGTGCCTCTTCGACCATGTTCGTCCCCTCCCGCATCGGATTTCACAGCTTCCTCGTCAGCGAACGATGCATGAAGCGGGCCGCCGCCGACTCGAACAACGAGGCTAGTCGCGTGACGCCGGCGCTGCCACGTGGACATTCTCGAAGTGGCCCACGCGACTGTGCTCTCCACACGCGGCCCATCAGACTGCCGCGCCGACCAAGCGCGTAGGCTCGTGCGATGGAAGAACGACCCGATCAGCGTCCCGATTTGAGTGCTGCCAAGGCGACTGCAGTGGAGGCCGCACGGGCGTGGGGGCTCGAACTCGAGGAGCCATTCGCGGTCTCGAATTTCTCGTACGTTGCGCCTGCCGGTCGCGCCGTGCTCAAGGTCGCGTGGGAGGGGGACGACGAGTCCCTGCACGAGCCCGACGCGCTCAAGCTGTGGGACGGCAATGGCGCGGTGCGACTTCTCTGGCGGTCGCGTCGCGCACTCCTCGAGGAACGTGCCGTACCGGGAGACGACCTCTCTGCGCTGCCCGAGGACGAGGCAACCGAGGTCGCCACCGGGGTCGCGTCACGGCTGTGGCAGCGTGCAGGATCGCCGTTCCGGCGGGGCACGCCCGAGGTTCAGCGTTGGCTGGACGAGGCGGAGCGCGAGGGTTGCACGCTCGTCCCGCTCGCGCGCGAGCTGCTCGCCGAGCTCAACCCGGGCGCAGACTGGCTCGTACACGGCGACTTCCACCACTACAACATCCTTCGCCACGGTGAGCGGTTCGTTGCGATCGATCCGAAGCCCTATCTCGCCGATCGCGAGTACGACGTTCCTTCGTTCCTCTGGAACCCGATCGGCAACCGGATGGAGGACTTCGACCGGACCGAGCGGCGCATCGCGACCTTCGTCGCGGCAGGTCTGGACGATTTCCGGATCCGCGCGTGGACGGTGATCAGAGGCGCGTACTTGCGGCCCGCCGACGCCGATCGGATCAGGGCGCTGCTACCTCACAGCCCGCTTCGCCGCACGTGAGCCCCGGGTGACGGTAAGACTCCGCCGGCTCCGTCTCCCTGGGGCGGAATCTCGTCGGTTATGTGCGCTGTCGCCGCTCGGGTCCGCCTGGGCGGATTTGTGTGCGTCGGCGATTGGCCTCAGGTTGTCGATCGGTGAAGTACCGCGCGCACAGTTGATAGCCATTGCGAACCGCCGTGGGGAGTCGGAATCCTGTCGGCGGCGAGCTCGCTCGCGATCTGAGCGCGACTTCTGCCGGCGGCATGCTCGCTTCGGATTCGGTCGACGACATCGGCCGCGACCGTGGGGGGACGGGCCACGTCCCGGCCTCAGCGCGGGCCGGGCTTGACCCGGCAGGCGGCGCTCTGTGAGTGCTTCTGTGCCTCGGCCGAGCAGCGCCGTCACGCTTCTCGAGAGCCGGCCATGACCGGCGCGTTGTGGGCCGTTATGGGGCCTGCGGGCGATCAGCGTGGATTGCTCTTGCCGCCGCCGCGGTCGTTGGCGATCTCCAAGCAGATGGGCTCAAAAGCAGACGATCCGCATGACCGTCAGCGTGCTGGCGATGGTGCTCGACCACGCCCATGTCCAGCCCAAATCCCGCCCGCGATCGGCTAACCGCCAACTGTCACGAGAGGAACCTTGGCATCTACAGCGGCTGACCGCCGAGCATTTGTCGAAGCGGTCGTCGGCTGTTGCGTGTTCTTGTCGAGCAGACGACCCGTCGTCGACCCAGAGCGACTCGGCCGTTCCGCCGGACGCCTCCAAGCAGATGAGCTCCGCTCAGTCGACGAGGTCCTCACGCTCGAGTCTCTTGCCCCTCGAGCGTAATCGTCGGAAGAAAGCTCGCAGCCCTGACGCTTGTTGAGGTGGGCGCGACCACGACGGTGCCGAGACAGAGGAACTCGTCGGCCTGAACGACAACCGCGTAACGAGCCCCGCGTTGTTCGTGCCGCGCCTCGACTCGAAGAGGCCCACACCCCTGCCCCCCGCTGATCGGGGGCAGGGGTGCGTTCGCTGCTCTATGCGGAGATGACGACTTCGCCTGTCGAGACTTGCGGCGCCGAGCCGCCGAGCTCCGGCAGGTTCTCGCGGATCCAATTCGCCGCGGCCGTGGTTGATTCGTTCGCGCCTGACTCGCTCTCGTAGACACTGATCGAAACCGCGCCGTTAGCTGTGCGGACGAGGTAGTAAGCCTTGAATCCGTCGATCCCGCTGACCAAGCTCTTGACGTCAGCCGCGTTGCTGACCAGCGCATCGGCCAGCTCGGGCCCGGCCGAGTACGTGCGAACGGTGGCGTACATACGTACCTCCTTTTGACGGGCCGCCGCTACGCGACGTGGGATCGTCCCACGGCCGAGAACACGGTCGGCAGGCGGAGTTTCGCACGATCCTGGCGGCCGTCGCAGTCGGTCCAGGTCCAAGGAGCTGGCTTCGCCGGTGGTGCGGAACGTTCCCTGAAGCCCGAGCTGCGCGGGCGGGCGAGGTAGCGCGGCCCACCCGCTAGGATCCACGCCGGTTCCCCGCGGGACCTTGTTCGCATTTCGGAAGCCTGCGCAACATGATCGGGCCGACGATGTCGTCCGGTGCGACGCCAAGCGCCTGCTGAAAGTCGAGCACCGCCCCCTGGGTTGGAGCCCCGAACAGCCCCGTCGCTC